>JAFWSH010000024.1 GCA_017519405.1 Clostridia bacterium | reverse complement strand
GCAGGTGACGCTGAAGAAGCTGGCGGATGGCAAGCTGGCGGACGTGTCCGTGACGGACGCGGACGGCAAGGCGATCCCGACCGGCTATGAGCTGAACGA
Organism: Clostridia bacterium; assembly: GCA_017519405.1. Taxonomy (GTDB): domain Bacteria; phylum Bacillota; class Clostridia; order Christensenellales; family Aristaeellaceae; genus RUG11272. Next base: position 23,423 of record JAFWSH010000024.1, on the reverse strand, counting down.
GGATAACAACTGGACGGTCATGGTGAAGGGCCTGCCCATCAACGAGCAGGGCGGCAAGATCGCGTACGTCTGGGTCGAGGACGAGAGCAACACCAGCTACAGCCTGGTGGGTGCCCAGGAGACGGACGATGGCGAGAAGTACGTGGTGGCCACGACGGACAGCCGCGTGGCGAGCCTGACCAACAAGCACGTCCCCGAGACCACCTTCGTGCCTGTGGAGAAGGTCTGGGAGGATAACGAGAACCAGGACGGCCTGCGGCCTGAGCGGATCGTGGTGTACCTGCTGGCGGACGAGGTGCCGGTGGAGAAGGCTGAGCTGAACGAGAGCAACAGCTGGTACCACGTATTCGAGAACCTGCCTGTGTACGCGGAGGGCGAGAAGATCGCCTACGACGTGGACGAGGTGGCGGTGGAAGGCTACACCGTGGAGAAGGCGGGCAATGCCGAGAGCGGCTATGTCCTGACCAACACCCATGAGCCGGAGACGACCTACGCGGAAGTGAAGAAGGTCTGGGACGACGCGGAGAACCAGGACGGCCTGCGTCCGGAGGCGCTGACGGTCTACCTGACGGTGGACGGTGTGCAGGGCAGCGGCTATGTGCTGAACGAAGCGAACAACTGGCACGTGAAGACCGGCGAGCTGCCGAAGTACGCCGACGGCGTGGAGATCAAGTACGGCTGGGCCGAGGGCGAGATGCCGGAGGGCTACAGCCTGACGGGCACCAGTGTCAGCGGCTATGTGACCACCCTGACCAACAGCTATGTGCCGGAGATCACGAATGTGCCGGTGGAGAAGCGTTGGGACGATGGCGAGAACAACGACGGCAAGCGGCCGACGAGCGTGACCTTCGTGCTGAGCGCGGATGGGGAAGCCATCGACGAGGTGACCCTGAGCGACCGGAACGAGTGGCAGTACACCTTCGAGAACCTGCCCAAGAACAAGACCGAAAACGGCAAGACGGCGGAGATCGTCTACACCGTGGACGAGGTGGCGGTCGAGGGCTACGAGGCGATCACGGGCTACGTGGGCAGCGTGTATGTGATCACGAACTACCACGTGCCGGAGACCACCTATGCGGTGGTGGAGAAGATCTGGGCGGACGACGGCGATGCGGCAGGCGAGCGGCCTGACAGCATCAGCGTCATCCTGATGGCCAACAACGAGAAGGTGGTCACCACCTACGAGCTGAACGAGGCCAACAACTGGAGCGGCTATGTGGGCAACCTGCCGGTGTACGAGGCGGGCGTCTACCAGAGCTACAGCTGGATCGAGGACACCAAGGCCCTGCCCAGCGGCTACAGCATGAGCGGCCTCACGACCGAGAAGCAGAAGGATGGCGGCGTCAAGACCACCATCACCAACAGCTACGACACCGAGCGCTTCTGCCTGACCATCCTGAAGGTCTGGGACGACGGCGACAACCGGGACAACCTGCGTCCGGAGGAGCTGCAGGTCACCCTGCTGCGGAAGACCGCCAGCGGCTATGACTACGTGCTCCTGACGGATGCCGACGGCGTCACCGCGCCGGCCGTGTACTACCTGAACGAGGAGAACCACTGGACTGGTATGGCCATGGGTGTGCCGATCCTGGTGAACGGCGAGGTCGCCCAGTACTACTGGAGCGAGCATCCGGACTACATCGGCACCGCCTACACCGTGGAAGACGCCATCTATGATGAGGAGATCCCCGGCTGGATCGTGAAGGCCGACCAGGTGACCCGCATCACCTACCTGACCAACAAGTATGAGCCCCAGACCACCTACATCCCCGTGGAGAAGGTCTGGGAGGACGAGGATGACCACGACGGCTTCCGTCCCCAGAGCATCACCGTCCTGCTGCTGGCCGACAACAAGCCCATCGACAGAATGGATCTGAACGAGGGCAACAACTGGCGCGGCACCTTCTACGACCTGCCGGTGAACGCACCCAAGGGTCAGAAGATCGCCTACACCGTGGACGAGGTCACGGTGGACGGCTATGAGACCGCGGTGACCGGCAGCGCCGAGAGCGGCTACACCATCACCAACACCCGCGAAGTGGAATATGTGGACGTGGAGATCCGCAAGGAGTGGAGCGGCGACCTGGATGCCGAGGGCAAGGTGCTCACCGCCCTGCGTCCCGACAGCATCGACGTGACCCTCTACGCCGACGGCGAGGCCCTCTCCGTCTACACCATCATCCCCGACGAGAAGGGCGATTGGAGCCTGACCGTGGCGAAGCTGCCCAAGTACCGCAGCGGCTACGAGATCGCCTATGAGCTGGAGGAGGACATCCCGGCCAGCTACGTGCTGGGCGAGGACATCCTCTGCGCCATCACGCCCAGCGGCTATGCCTTCCTGGTGGACAACACCCTGGCCACCGGCGCGCTGAAGATCTACAAGGCCTTCACCTTCGACGGCAAGCCTGTGGAGCTGACGGATGCCCAGAAGGCAGCCCTGCGCTTCACCGTGACGGCGGACTTCGGCGGCGAAACCACCTACTATGTGGTGAAGGACGGCTCCGGCGTCAACGGCAACGACGGCCTGCTCACCACCGCGGAGAACGAGTTCACCTACGCGGACTTCCAGGACGGCTACATGGTCATCGACAACCTGCCGGTGGGCGACTACACCGTCACCGAGCTGGGCGCCGAGGACCTGATCCCCGACTACACCCTGGTGTCCACCACCGTGGACGGCAAGGAAGCCGCCAGCGGCTATGCGACGGTGGAGCTGAACGCCTTCACCAAGGTGCACTTCGAGAACAACTATGAGGAAGACCTGGGTCAGCTGGCTGTGGTGAAGACCTTCTCCGGCTTCGATCCGGCGGACATGGACGAGGCGGCCCTGGGCGGCCTGGTGTTCAAGGTCACCGGCTCCGGCTATGAGAAGCAGTTCACCTGGGCCGACATGACCGACGGCGTCATGACCCTCTACGACCTGCCCGTGGGCGAGTACAGCGTGGAAGAGCGCAACCAGGACGGCCTCATCGCCGGCTGGACGCTCACCGCCTGGAAGATCGACGGCAGCCCCGCCAAGGTGGTCAAGAACGAGACCGCCCGGGTGGAGATCACCAACACCTATGACAAGGATCTGGGCAAGCTGATCGTCGAGAAGACCTTCAGCGGCACGGAGGACGTGGACGAGGCCGTGCTGGGCCAGCTGACCTTCGAGGTCACCGGTCCGGAGGACTTCACCACCACCTTCACCTACGCGGACTTCGACGGCACCGGCTATGTCCTGGCGGATCTGGTGCCCGGCAAGTACTTCGTCACCGAGACCAACGCGGCCGGGCTCATCGCCAACTACACCCTGGAGGTGACGGAGAGCACCACCGCGGGCGCCGGCCAGGTGACCCGCAACGGTGTGGCCACCGTGGCCCTCACCAACACCTACACCAAGGACGTGGGCAAGCTCACCATCACCAAGGCCTTCTGCGGCGTCGGTCCCGATGCCCAGTGGGACGAGGAGAAGCTGGCTGAGCTGAGCTTCACCGTCACCGGTTCCGGCTTCACCAGCACCTACAAGTTTGCGGACTTCGACGTGACGGAGCTGGACGGCAACCTGACCCGCGGCGTGCTCACCATCGAGAACCTGCCGGTGGGCGACTACACCGTGACCGAGTCCAACGCCGAGGGCATCGTGCTGGGCTACACCCTGCACGCCTCCTCCGTGACCGAGGACACCGTCACCGTGGTGAAGGACGCCACCGCCACCGCGGTCATCAAGAACAACTACCACAAGGACAGCGGCAAGCTGATCCTGGAGAAGAACTTCTCCGAGAACGTGAAGGATCTGCCTGAGACCAGGACGCTGGAGTTCCACGTGGTGGGCAGCGAGCTGGCCACCGGCTCCGGCTATGACGAGACCTTCTTCTACGCACAGTTCACCGACGGCCGCCTGGAGATCACCGGCCTCACGCCCGGCAAGTACACCGTTGAGGAAATCAACGCGAAGGGTCTGGTGGCCAACTACACCCTGGTGACCGAGGGCGAGGACGCCAGCGTCACCACCGGCTCCGGCTATGTGCTCAAGGACGAAGAGATCGTCATCACCCTGGAGAACAACTACACGCCTGACCTGGGCAGCCTGACCATCGTGAAGAACTTCGAGGGCACCCCGGCGGACGCGGACCTGAACAAGCTGACCTTCCGCATCACCGACGGCGAGGGCAACATCGTCAAGACGGTGACCTACGGTGAGTTCACCGGCACCTCCTACACCCTGGACAACCTGGCGCCCGGGACCTACACCATCACCGAGACCAACGCCGACACCCTCATCGCCGCCTACACCCTGACGGCGGACACCGAGACGGAGAAGACCGCGGAAGTCACCGAGGGCGTGACCGTCACGGCGGAGTTCACCAACACCTACGAGCCCGCCCTGGGCAAGCTGATCGTCAAGAAGACCTTCAGCGGCACCGATGAGGTGGACGAGGACGTCCTCAAGGCCCTGACCTTCCAGGTCACCGGTCCCGAGGGCTTCGAGACCACCTTCACCTACGCCGACTTCACGGCCTCCGGCTATGTGATCGACGAGCTGCCCCTGGGCTGCTACCATGTGACCGAGACCAACGCGGACAGCCTCATCGCCGACTACACCCTGGTGGCGGCGGAGAGCACCACCGACGGCAGCGGCCTGCTGGAGAAGCACGGCGATACCGCCACCGTGGCGCTCACCAACACCTACAAGCAGGACAAGGGCGGCATCCAGGTGACCAAGCTGGTCATCGGCGCCCCCGAGGGCAATGAGACCAAGGAGTACAAGATTGCGGTCATCAGCGAGGATGGCGGCAAGACCACGTACTACACGCCGGAGGGCGTGGGCCAGGAGGACGCCTACTGGGTGCTGCTCACCGACGGCGAGACGGCGACCTGGAGCGGCCTGACCGTGGGCGACTACCGCGTCATCGAGGACGAGACCGACGCCCAGATTGACACCGTGACCCTGACCGTCTCCGGCACCGGCGACGTGAAGGTCACCGTGGACGCCACTGCCAGCGTGACCGTGGTGAACAACTACACCGAGGACCTGGGCAGCCTGAAGCTGGTGAAGACCTTCAGCGGCACGCCGGATGACGCCGACCTCAGCGGCCTGCGCTTCCTGGTGACCGGTCCCCACGACTACAGCCGCACCGTGGTCTACGCGGAGTTCACCGGCGACAGCTTCACCATCGAGAACCTGCCGGTGGGTGTCTACACCGTCACCGAGACCAACGCGGGCGAGCTGATCGCCAGGTACACCCTGATCACCGAGGGCGAGGAAGCCTCCGTGACCGAAGGCTCCGGCTATGTCACGAAGGACGACACCGCCGAGGTGGCGCTGACCAACAACTACGAGCCGGATCTGGGCAGCCTGAAGATCGAGAAGATCTTTGAGGGCACCGGGACGGCCACCGAGGCGGAACTGAACGCCCTGACCTTCCAGATCAAGGGTCCCGACGGCTTCGCCACCACCTACACCTACGCGGACTTCACCAGCGGCTACCTGGTGCTGAAGGATCTGCCCATCGGCACCTACGCGGTGAAGGAGACCAACGCCGAGGGCCTGATCCTGCACACCGTCCTGCTGAAGGCGAAGAGCACCACGGAGGGCGAGGCGGAGGTCACCAAGAACGCCGAGGCCACGGTGGAGCTCCGGAACGTCTACGAGCCTCACCTGGGCAAGCTGGAGATCATCAAGCGCTTCTCCGGCAACCCCGCCGACGCGGATCTGAGCAGCCTGTACTTCACCGTCACCGGTCCGTATGACTACGCAACGGGCTTCGCCTATGCGGACTTCACCGACGGCAAGTACACCCTGGAGAACCTGCCCGAGGGCGCCTACACCGTGAAGGAAACCAACGCGGACACCCTGATCACCGGCTACACGCTGCTGTCTGTCTCCGTCACCGAGGGCGAGGCCAAGGTGGTGGCCGACAGCACCGTGACCGTGAAGCTGCTCAACATGTATGAGCAGGATCTGGGCAGCCTGAAGCTCATCAAGAACTTCTCCGGCACACCCGCCGGCGCGGACCTGACGGGCCTGAACTTCAAGGTCACCGGCCCCGACGGCTACGTGCTGAACGTGTCCTACGCGGCCTTCACCGGCGGCAGCTACGTCATTGAGAAGCTGGTGCCCGGCACCTACACGGTGACCGAGACCAACGCCGGCAAGCTGGTGGCGGGCTACACCCTCCTCACCGAGGGCGAGAAGAAGAGCACCACCTCCGGCGAGGCCGAGGTTGTGGCCTTCGAGACCGCCGAGGTGACCCTGGAGAACAACTACGAGCCTGACCTGGGCGACCTGCTGATCCGGAAGATCTGGAACGGCATCAACACCAGCGAGGGCAGCATCGACCAGGAGAGCATCAAGCATCTGAACTTCCGGGTGATCGGCCCCAACGACTTCGACAAGACCGTTTCCTACGGCGAGTTTGAGAACGGCGTCTACACCTTCTACGACCTGCCTGCGGGCGTCTACGCGGTGTATGAGCTCAACGCCGGCTTCCTGGCGGCCAACCTGATCCTGGAGAGCTCCTCCAAGACGGGCGACTACGGCAAGGTGGTGAAGAACGGCCTGGCTGAGGTCACCCTGACCAACAACTATGACAACGCGCTGACCAGCGTGGGCGTCAAGAAGATCTGGGACGACGGCAACGACCAGGATGGCCTGCGGCCCGAGGGTCTGACGGTGTACCTGCTGGCGGACGGCGAGGAAATCAAGACGGTTGTGCTGGATGAGAGCAACAACTGGTCCTGGACCGAGGAAGACCTGCCGATGTACAACGGTGACGACAAGATCACCTACATGTGGACAGAGGCGGAGATTCCGGAGTATCACCAGGTGGGCATGGAGCTGGTGGGCAATGTGACCATCTTCATCAACGCCCATGAGCCTGCGGAGACAAAGGCCACGGTGATCAAGATCTGGGATGACCTGAACGACGCCCAGAAGGTGCGGCCGGTGTTCATCTACGCCACGCTGAGCGACGGAACCAACAAGACCGTGGTGATCCTGAACAAGGCGAACAACTGGACGGCGACGGTGGAGCACCTGCCGGTGTACCGCAACGGCGAGATGCTGACCTACACCTGGACCGAGCAGGAAGTGCTGGGCTACAGGCTGATCAGCACGGTGACGACGGGCGACACGGTGACGGGCATTACCACGACCTTCACCAACTATCTGCGGCGGCGTGTGCCGACCACGGAGATCCCGGACGAGCCGACGCCCCTGAGCGGGTTCATCCTGATCAACCATGTGGGCGACTGCTTCGACTGATGTAACGCGGAATGGGCCGTGTATCTGACATGAAGACCATGAAAGGTGTGACCATCATGAAAAACATGAATCGGTACCTGTCCCTTCTGCTGGCGCTGGCGCTGCTGCTGAGCCAGCTCACCCTCCCGGCCCTGGCCGAGGGTGAGCTGGCCGCGGAGCCGCCGGAGACGGAGGCAGCGGCTGAGGACAAGACCTATCCTGAGGAACTGATTGTGGGCCATCCCACCATCATGAAGGGCGACTTCTTCACGGAGATGTTCGGCAACGACACGGCGGACATCGACGTGCGGGCACTGATCCATGGCTACAACCTGGTGAACTGGGACCAGAGCCAGGGCATCTATGTGTTCGACAAGACCGTGGTGGCGGACCACGACGTCCGGGAGGACGTGCTGGGGAACAAGACCTACTACATCGCCCTCTACGACGACCTGTACTACAGTGACGGCAGCCCCATCACCGCCTGGGACTATGCCTTCTCCATGCTGCTGATGATGGCGCCGGAGATTGAGCAGATCGGCGGCAAGATCTACCGGGCGGAGCACCTGCTGGGCAACGACGCCTACCTGACGGGGAAGAGCAAGAGCCTGGCGGGGGTGGAAGTGTTGAGCGACCACCAGCTGGCCATCACCCTGGACCACGAATTCCTGCCCTACTTCTTCGAGCAGGGCCTGCTGCTGTGCGTGCCCTATCCCATCGACGTCATCGCCCCGGGCAGCAAGGTGTATGACGACGGCGAGGGCGTCTACATCGCCGACGCGGACAACAAGGAGACCCGGACGAACTTCACGGCGGAGGTGCTCCGCAAGACCATCTTGGATCCGGAGACGGGCTACAACTCCCATCCGGCCAAGGTGAGCGGACCCTACACCCTGACCTCCTTCGACGGCACCACGGCACACTTCCAACTGAACCCCTACTTCAAGGGGGCCATGTACGAGAACGACCTCCCCGGTGGACCCAACGCCTCCGCCTACCGCACCCTGACCAACTACAAGGGCGAGACCTTCAACGTGGTGCTGCCCACCATCGAGAAGATCCAGTTCACCGTGGCGGACTATGCCACCATGGTGGAGAAGTTTGAGAAGGGCGAGCTCCACCTGGTGAACAAGGTGGTGCTGGCGGACGCCATCCGGGACGGGCTGAGCGCGGGGCTGCAGAACAAGGACTACCCGCGGATCGGCATGGCCTTCCTGACCTTCACCTTCGACTGGCCCACGGTCCACGAGAAGGAAGTGCGGCAGGCCATCGCCTGGTGCATGGACCGGGACGCGCTGACCAAGGCCTATTGCCAGGAGTACGGCACCCGGGTGGACGGCTACTACGGCATCGAACAGTGGGAGTACCTGCTGATCACCGGGCAGATCCCCTATCCTGTGCAGTTCGACAACGAGGAGGACCTGCACAACCACGAGGGGGACTACCACGGGGCGGAGGCCAAGGACTGGGAGCACCTGAACCTGGACCGGCAGACGGTCTACAAGGTGGACACCGAAAAGGCCAACGCGCTGCTGGACTATGCCGGCTGGACCCTGAACCGGGAGGGCGGCACCTTCGATCCCGAGAAGGACGACGTCCGCTGCAAGGAGATTGACGGCCAGCTGGTAGCCCTGGATCTGAGCATGATGTACCCCGAGGGGAACCGCATCGTGGACACGCTGCAGGAGAACTTCCTGGACAACCTGGAGAAGGTGGGCATCAAGATCACCCTGGTACCCGCGCCCATGGAGGAGCTGCTGAAGAGCTACTACCGGGAGACGGAGCGGACCACGGACATGATCTACCTGGCCACGAACTTCCATGTGATCGTGGATCCCGCCATCACCTACTCCACGGACACCACCGCCAACCACCAGATCTGGAACAACACCTACTCCGACGACGAGGAGCTGTACTATCTGGCGGTGGACATGCGGCGGACGGACCCCAAGGACGTGTTTGACTACGTGTCCAAGTGGGTGGCCTTCCAGGAGCGCTACAACCAGGTGCTGCCGGCCATCCCGATCTACTCCAACATCTACTACGACTTCTGGGTGCCGGAGCTGCAGAACTACAACATTGTGGGGCATGTGACCTGGACCCAGGCCATTCTGGAGGCCTACTTCGGCGAGGCCACCGTTGAGGCGTCCGCCGAGGAGGACGTCATCTCCGACTGATCCCAACCCAAACAAAACCGCTTCCGGACTGCCGGAGGCGGTTTTTTCGGGCCGGGCAATTGGTTTTTCCGGCGGAACGTGGTAAAATGCAAATACATCCAAAACATCATCAGACAGAGGAGGAAACCCATGGCCAGGATTCTGCTGCTCAACGGAAGCCCCCACGTCAACGGCTGCACCGCCGCCGCCCTGGGGGAGATGGTCCGCGTTTTTGAGGCGGAGGGGATGGAGACGGAGCTGATCCAGGTGGGGAAGCGGGACATCCGGGGCTGCCTTGCCTGCGGGGTCTGCAGCCTGACGGGGAAGTGCGCCATCGACGACCTGGTGAACGAGACGGCCCCGAAGCTGGAGGCCGCCGACGGCCTGGTGGTGGGCAGCCCGGTGTACTACGGCTCCCCCAACGGCACGCTCCTGTCCTTCCTGGACCGGCTTTTCTACAGCACATCCTTCTCCAAGCACATGAAGGTGGGGGCGGCGGTGGTGAGCTGCCGCCGGGGCGGGAACACCGCCTCCTTCGACGTGCTGAACAAGTATTTCACCATCAGCGGCATGCCCGTGGCCTCCGGCACCTACTGGAACATGGTCCACGGCTTCTCGGCGGCGGACGTGGCCAAGGACCTTGAGGGCCTCCAGACCCTGCGGAACCTGGCCCGGAACATGGCCTTCCTCATCCGGGCCATCGCGGCGGAAAAGGCGCGCACCGGCCTGCCGGAGGTGGAGCAGGACTGCTTCACCAGCTTCCCGGACGGGAAGTAAGGACGCTGCCTTTGGGCTGCTTCACCGCCTTCCCGCGGATCCTGACGGACTCCGGGAGGGCGGTTTTTCCGTGCCCGGGACAGCCCAGGCCCGCCTGGCGTGTCCCGGAGGAGGGCAGGGACGGCATGTTTGCGTTGGGGTGGCCTCCGCCCCTTGAAAAACCGGCCGGGAACCGGTATAATAGGGCATAAGGGAAAAGTGATGGAAGGGGAGACGGCATGTCCGGCAAGCGGGAGAGACCCATTGGCGGGATCCAGATGAAGTGGGTGAGCTATGCCATCGCGGCGGCGGCGGTGATCCTGGCGGGGGCCCTTATGTGGATCACCATGCGGATCAACGAGAGCTACAGCGTGGTCCAGAGCAGCCCGGCCCATTTTACGGCCCTGCTGCGGAGCCAGCGGCTGCTGATCATCCTGTTTCTGCTGCTGGTGCTGGTGTCGGTGTTCCTCACCCTGATGCTGATCATCCGGCCCCTCCTGCGGAACGTCCGCAAAGTGCGGGAGGAGGCCCCCATGACGGTGACCGGGGCCTATGAGATGCGCTTTCTGGCGGACAGCTACAACGAGATCTACCTGCGGAGCCAGCAGGACATGGAGCATCTCTCCTACGAGGCCAGCCACGACCCCCTCACCGGCGCCCTGAACCGCCGGGCCTATGAGCGGGTGCTGGCCGCCGGAGACGAGGCTTCCATGGCGCTGATCCTCATTGACGTGGACTATTTCCGCAGCTTCAACAACACCTATGGCCACGAGATGGGGGACAAGGTGCTGAAGCGGGTGGTCCGGGTAGTGCGGGAATACTTCCGCTCCGACGACTGCATCTGCCGCATCGGCGGGGATGAGTTTGTGGTGCTGATGCGGCACATGCACAGCGGCCTGCGCCAGCTGGTGGCGGACAAGATGCACCAGGTGGCAGAGGCGCTGCGGGTGCCGGAGGGGGACGTGCCCTCCATCACCCTGTCGGTGGGCGTCGCCTTCGGGGACACCCTGCCGGAGCCCGGCAGCCTCTTCCGCTGCGCCGACCAGGCCCAGTATGTGGTGAAGAACGGCGACAAGAACGGCTACAACGTCTACGACCCGGAGACCACCGGCCCGGAGGCGGCCGGGGAGAAGGGGGTGTAAGCCATGGCAGACCGCAAGGCGGCCCTGTTCCGCAAACAGGTGCTGATTGTGGACGACGACCCCATCAACCGGCAGATGCTGGGCTACATCGTGGAGACCGGCTACGACGTGCTCTACGCGGAGAACGGCCGGGAGGCGCTGGGGCTGCTGCAGCGCCTTGCCCGGCAGATCTCCCTGGTGCTGCTGGACCTGGTGATGCCGGAGATGGACGGGAAGACCCTCATGGCCCGGATGCGCCAGGAGGAGGCCCTGCAGCACATCCCCATCATCGTGCTCACCAGCGAGGTGGACGCGGAGGTGGAGTGCCTGAAGCAGGGCGCCTCCGACTTCATCAAAAAGCCCTACGACATGCCGGAGGTGATCATCGCCCGGATCAACCGCACCATCGAGCTGGCGGAGGATCGGCGGATCATCCAGACGGTGGAGACGGACGACCTCACGGGGCTGTATCACAAGGACTTCTTCTTCGAGTATGCGTCCACCATGGACATCCGCCACCCCGGGATGAAGATGGACGCGGTGGTGGTGGACCTGGACCACTTCCACCTCTACAACGAGATGCACGGCCGGGCGGCGGGAGACCAGGCCCTGCAGTGCCTGGGGCAGGCCATCGGGGCGGTGCTGGCGGACACGGTGGGCATCGGCTGCCGCTGCGAGGCGGACACCTTCTTCATCTACTGCGCCCACCGGGAGGACTATCCCGAGGTGCAGCAGCGGCTGGGAAAGGCGCTGGAGAGCCTGGGGGAGGGCGTGCCCCATCTGCGCATGGGCGTGTGTACCCGGACGGACCTGGCCCAGGACCTGGTGAAGCGCTTTGACCGGGCCCGGGCGGCCTGCAACCGGGTGCGGGGGGATTACCGCCGGGCCATCTCCTTCTACGACGAGAACCTGTATCAGCACGATATCTACGCCCAGCGTCTGGTGAACGAGATGTCCGAGGGCATCCGCCAGGGCCAGTTCCAGGTGTACTATCAGCCCAAGTACAACGTGCGGGGGAGGACGCCGGTGCTCCACAGCGCCGAGGCCCTGATCCGCTGGATCCACCCGGAGATGGGCATGATCAGCCCCGGGGTCTTCATCCCCCTCTTCGAGCAGAACGGCATGATCCGGGAGCTGGACCGCTTTGTGTGGCGGGAGACGGCCCGGCAGATTGCCCGGTGGCGGGAGAAGTTCGGGGTGCTGCTGCCGGTGTCGGTGAACGTCTCCCGGATCGACCTCTTCGACGAGGACCTCCTGGGGGAGCTGACCCGGCTGCGGGAGGAATTCGATCTTCCCCAGGGCAGCCAGCTGCTGGAGATCACCGAGTCCTCCTACACGGCCAACATGGAGCAGGCCCTGACGGTGATCCGCGCCCTGCGGGCCAACGGTTTCCCCATCGAGATGGACGACTTCGGCTCCGGCTACTCCTCCCTGAACATGCTCCTGCACATGCCCCTGGACGCCCTGAAGGTGGACGGCGCCTTCATGCGCTCCATCCGGCGGGAGGACGCCTGGCTGATCCGGACCATGGCGGACATCGCCCGGCATCTGGGGGTGCCCACCATCTTCGAGGGGGTCGAGGAGGAGAGCCAGGTGCAGATGATCCGGGAGATCGGCGGCGACATCATCCAGGGCTACTATTTCTCCAAACCCCTGCCCCCGGAGCAGTTTGAGATGCGGATGACCACAGACCTGAAACGTCAGGCGGAGGAAGAAAGAAAGGCGGAGGAGACACATGCTGACACTGCAGGCGCTGAATGAGTACGGGGCGGACACGGCCCAGGGCCTGAGCCGCTGCATGGGCAACGAGGCGTTTTATCTGAGGCTGGTGGGGATGCTGGCCAAGGACGGGCACACCCAGGAGCTGGCCGACGCCCTGGCCCGGAGGGACCTGGACGCTGCCTTTGACGCGGCCCACTCCCTGAAGGGCGTCCTGGCCAACCTGGCCCTGACCCCGGCCCTGACCCCCATCCTGGAGATCACGGAGGACCTGCGGGCCAGGAAGGACATGGATTATCAGCCCCTGATGGACCGGATCCAGACCGAGATGGACCGGCTAATGGCCCTGCTGAAGGCTTGACGGAGGGATCACCGGAGATGACGGGACAGCGGGAACCCCGGCGCCCGTGGACCGGGCGGATCGGCGCGGCAATGCTTGTTTGCTGCGCCGTTTTGCTGGTGCTGGTCCTGTGCCTGGGGGAGGCCCGCTGGCCTGCCGAGCCCGGCAGCAGCCTGAAGAAGAACGGCAAGCTCCAGGTGGACGTCTCCCACGCGGAGGACGGCTACTTCCTGGCGGCCCTGCAGAAGACCAACACCCGGCGGATGAAGCTGCGGGTCACCAAGGGGAAGGAGACCCTCACCTACGAGCTGAACAGCAGCGCGGAGTTTGAGGTGTTCCCACTGCAGTTGGGGGACGGGAAGTATGACATCACCCTCTATGAGAACGTCTCCGGGAAGAAATACGCCACCGCCGGGAAGGTCTCCCTGAGCGTCCGGCTGAAGGACCAGGAGGGCTGCTTCTACTATCCCAACCAGTTTGTGAACTACACCCCCCAGACGCCGGCGGTGGCCAAGTCGGAGGAGCTGTGCGCCGGCATGGCGGGGCTGGAGGCCTATGTCACAGTGAAAGACTACATGAAGCGCAGCTACCGCTACGACTACATCAAGGCCATGAACATCCAGCCGGGGGTGCTGCCGGACCTGGAGGGCTGCTATGCCACCGGCAAGGGCATCTGCCAGGACCTCTCCGCCCTCACCTGCTGTATGCTGCGGGTCCAGGGGATTCCGGCGCGGCTGATGATCGGCTATGCGGACAACAACTACCACGCCTGGGTGGAGTTCGAGCTGGACGGCAAGCGCTACCGCTTCGACCCCACGGCGGCCATCAACGGCTCCAAGGTGAAGAAGTACACCACGGAACGGTTCTATTGAGGGGAAAGCGAGGAGATGGGGACATGAGCAAAAAAGGCGGAAAAGAGCTCCCGGCGGCGGAGATCAGCAGCTTCTGCGGCCAGGTGACCCTGGTGCTGGAAGCGGGACTGCCCCTCTATGACGGCATGGAAACCCTGGCGGGGGCGGACGCGGCCTCGGAGCACGCGGACGTCTACCGGGCGGTGAGCCAGGGCGTGACGGAGACCGGCTCCCTCTACGAGGCCCTGAAGCGGGACAGCCGCTGGCCCGCCTATCTGGTGGAGATGGTGGGCATCGGCGAGCGCTCCGGCAAGCTGGAGCAGGTGATGCGGGAGCTGGAGGTCTACTATGCCCGGGAGGACCGGATCCGCACCTCCGTGGTGAGCGCCGTCACCTACCCCATGGTGCTGGGGGTGATGCTGGTGGTGATTGTGCTGATCCTGCTGTGGCGGGTGCTGCCGGTGTTCCGGCAGGTGCTGGACAGCATGGGTGTGGGCATGAACGATACCGGCAGCGCCCTGATGCGCCTTGGCACCGCCGTGGGCTGGGTGGTGCTGACGCTGGTGGGGCTGATCCTGCTGGCGGCGCTGGTGTGCGCCGTGCTGGCCCGGACCCGGCACCGGGACAAGGTGATGGGGCTGCTGGGGAAGCTCCCGGCCATGGCCCGGCTGAACAAGGCCCTCTCCGCCTCCCGGGTGGCCAGCGTGCTGTCCATGATGCTCTCCGGCGGCTTCACCTCCGATGAGGCCCTGGAGATGGCGGCCTCGGTGCTCTCCGACCGGACAGCCGCCGGCCAGGTGGCCCGGATCCGCGCCGAGATGGAGCAGGGGAAGGGCTTTGCCGACGCGGTGTGCGACGCGGGGGTCTTTGAGGAGCTCCACGGCCGGATGCTCCGCATGGGCAGCGCCACCGGCCGGGAGGACCAGGTGCTGCAGAAGCTGGCCGGCCTGTATGAGGAGCAGGTGGAGACGGACATTGCCCGCCTGGTGAGCATCATCGAGCCCACGCTGGTGTCCCTGCTGTCCGTGGTCATCGGCGCGGTGCTGCTGTCGGTGATTCTGCCCATGGCGGGGATTCTCTCCAGCCTGTGATTGAGGGGATGGACGATGAGCGGAAGAGACTGGGGCAAGCTGGCGGTGATCCTCCTGGTGCTGGTGGCGGCGGTGGCGCTGGTGGCGCACATCCAGGGCCGCCGGGACACGGAGGAGACCGAGCTGGTGCGCGCCGCCATCCGGGATGCCGCCCTGACCTGCTACGCGGTGGAAGGCGCCTACCCGGACGATGTGGCCTACCTGCGGGAGCACTATCGCCTGGCCTATAACGAAGACAAGTATTTTATTACCTACGACGCCTTCTCCTCCAACATCATGCCCGATATCTGGGTGACGGAAAAGGGGGCGGAGGCACCGTGAGCGAGAAAAAAGGCGCCATCTCTGGCGTGTTTGTGTTCCTGCTGCTGGGGGTTTTTGCCCTGCTGGGGACGGTGCTGGTGCTGCTGGGGGCCTGGGCTTACCGGGGCACGGCAGAGCGGGGCAGCGTCCACAACGACACCCGCATCGCCACCGCCTACCTGCGCAGCATGGTGCGGGGCGCCGACAGCCGGGATGCCGTGGCGGTGGAGTCCCTGGAGGGCACGGACGTGATCGCCCTGACGGCGGCGGGGGAGGAGGAGTCCCTGGTGACCCGGCTGTATGTCCGGGAGGGAAAGCTGATGGAGAGCCTCACCCTGGCGGAGGATGTCTTCGATCCTGAGCTGGGCACGGAGGTGTGTCCGGCCGGGGCGCTGGAGGCCTCCCTGGAGGACGGCCTGCTGAGGGCGCGGATCCTCACGGAGGACGGCTGGCAGCAGGTGTCCATCGCCCTGTACGCGGCGGGAGAGCGGGGTGAGGGACGATGAAGAACCATCACCACGCCCTGCTGACGGAGCTGCTGATCGTGATTATCTTCTTTATGCTGGCGTCCACTGTGCTGCTGCAGGTCTTTGCGGCGGCCCGGGGCCAGAGCGACCGGGCGGCCGGCATCGCGGAGGCCGTCAGCGAGGCCCAGACCGTGGCGGACACCCTGTGGGCCGCCGGGGACGCGGACAGCGCCCTCACCGCCCTGGGCTTCGCCGCCCCGGCGGCGGGAGAGGACGCCTGGCGTCTGCACCGGGAGGGCTATGAGCTCCTGGTGCAGCGGCAGGAGGAGCAGCAGCCGGCGGGCACCCTCACCCGCTGCACGGTGACGGCGGTGGACGGGGCGGGGGAGACCCTGCTGAGCCTGCCCACGGTGCGCTTCCGGGAGGTGAGCCCATGAACAAAAAAAGCCGGATCGCCCTGGGGCCCGGGGCCCCGTCCCTGATCCTGATCTTTGTGGTGCTGAGCATGACGGTGCTGGGCATGCTGTCCCTCATGTCCGCCGGCAACGACCTGTCCCTCTCCCGACGGGCGGCGGAGGTGATCGAGGCGGTGTACCGGCTGAATGCCCGGGCGGAGGAGACCCGGGCTGCCCTGCGGGGCTTCTCCCCGGCGCGTCCGGAGGCGGAGGTCACGGAGGAGGAGGGCAGGCTGGTGTGGCAGGAGACCGACGGCACCCGGCGGCTGGACTGCGCCATCGACGCCGGGAACGGCCGCTGGCTGCAGCACCGGCTCTCCACCGTGATTGCGGACCACGCGGGGGAGGAACTCACCTGGTTCGACGAGGATACCACCTGGATGCCCCCGGGGGAGGACGCCGGGGAAGAGATCATCCAGGACGACTGAGAGGGGAGAGGCAAGATGGAGCTGGTGGAGCTGCTTCGTCAGGCTGTCGCCATGGGCGGCAGCGACGTGTTTATTGTACCCGGCGTCGGCGTCACCGTGAAGGTGAACAGTGAGATGCGCCCCCTGACCACGGATCCGGTCTCCCCGGCGGACGCCGAGGCCCTGACCCGGGCCATGTACGGCTTGGCCCACCGGGAGATCGCGAACCTGGACGCCGCGGGGGACGACGACTTCTCCTTCGCCATCCGGGATGTGAGCCGGTTCCGCTGCAATGCCTACCGTCAGCGCGGTTCCGTGGCGGCCATCTGCCGGATTGTGAACTTCTCCCTGCCGGATCCCGACAGCATGAACATTCCACCCCTGGTGATGGAGCTGGCCAGGCTCCGGGGCGGCATGGTGCTGGTGACGGGCCCCGCCGGCAGCGGCAAGAGCACCACCCTGGCCTGTCTGGTGGACCGGATCAACCAGAGCCGCCAGGCTCATATTGTCACCATCGAGGACCCCATCGAGTATCTCCACCGGCACCGCCAGTCCATCGTCAGCCAGCGGGAGGTGCCCAACGACGCGGCCACCTTCTCCCGGGCCCTCCGGGCGGCGCTGCGCCAGGCCCCGGACGTGATCATGCTGGGGGAGATGCGGGACCTGGACACCATCCGCACTGCCATCACCGCGGCGGAGACGGGGCATCTGCTCCTGTCCTCCCTGCACACCATCGGCGCGGCCAAGACGGTGGACCGCATCATCGACACCTTCCCGGCGGAGCAGCAGACCCAGATCCGGGTGCAGCTCTCCATGGTGCTGAAGGCGGTGGTCTCCCAGCGGCTGGTGCCCACCGTGGACGGCGGCCGGGTGGCGGTGTTTGAGGTCATGAATGTGAACCCCGCCATCCAGAACATGATCCGGGACGGCCGCACCCACCAGATCGACAATGTGATCTATGGCGGCACCGACCGGAACATGCTCTCCATGGACAGCGAGCTGGCCCGCCTGGTGCGCGCCGGCCGGGTCACCCGGGAGACAGCCCTGCTCTACGCGGCCAACCCCGACACCCTGGCCAAGCGGATCTGACGCAGCCGGGGTCTCACCTTCTGAAGAGGCTCTCCAGGGTGTCGTAGAGGACCTCCGGCTCCACGGGCTTGCTCAGGTGGGCGTTGAGGCCTGCCTGCATGCTGCGCTGCACGTCCTCGTCAAAGGCGTTGGCGGTGAGGGCGATGATGGGGATGGTTTTTGCGTCGGGGCGGTCCAGGGCCCGGATGGCCCGGGTGGCCTCCAGGCCGTCCATCACCGGCATGCGCATGTCCATCAGCACCGCGTCGAAGTAGCCGGGCTCGTGGGCCTTAAACAGCGCCACGGCGGCCTGGCCGTCCTCCGCGTGCTCCACCTCCATCTCCCGCATGGCCAGCACCATGATCATGATCTCCGCGTTCACCGGCACGTCCTCCGCCAGGAGGATCCGGCGGCCCTTCAGGTCGATGGTCTGCTGCTGGACGGCCGCGTTCTTCCGCCGGAAGGCCTCCCGGAACTCGTCCATCACACTGCCGGCCAGCAGCGGCTTGGACACGAAGGTGTCCACCCCCGCCTGCCGGGCTTCCTCCGCCACATCCTCCCAGCTGTAGGAGGTCAGTATAATAATGGCCGACTCATGGCCCACCACATGCCGGATGCAGCGGGTGGTCTCCACCCCGTCCATCTCCGGCATTTTCCAATCCACCAGAATCAGGTTGTAGGGCTCGTGGCGGGCATGGCGGATGCGCACCATCTCCAGGCCCTCCGCCCCGGAGGCGGCGCAGTCGCAGTTCACGCCCACCTGGCCCAGGATGGTTTTCGCGTGCTCACAGGCCACCGGGTCGTCGTCGATCACCAGCACGGACATCTCGCCGGGGTGGATCTGCAGCTCCTCATCCTCCGGCTCCCGCTGGGCGTCCTTCAGCGTGACGGAGACGGTGAAGGTGGTGCCCACCCCCTTCTCGCTCTCCACCTCGATCTGGCCGTTCATCAGGGTCACCAGCACCTTGGTGATGGCCATGCCCAGGCCGGTGCTGCCGTATTTGCTGGAGGCGGAGGAGTCCTCCTGGCTGAAGGCGTCGAAGAGCCGCGGCAGATAGTCCTTGCCGATGCCGATGCCGGTGTCCCGGATGACAAAGCGGAGGGTGGTTTTCCCGTCGAAGCTGGCGGTTTCTTCCACCACAAAGGTGACCACCCCGCCCGGGGGCGTGAATTTCACCGCGTTGCCCAGGATGTTGATCAGCACCTGCCGCAGCTTCATGTCATCCCCGATGAAATACTCGCTGAGGCGGCCCACCGGGCGGTATTCATAGGTGAGGCCCTTGTCCCGGCACTGGCCGCCGATGATGGTGTTCACCTGCTCCAGGGCCTTGGTGAAGGAGAACTCCTCGTTGTTCAGGGTCATCCGGCCGGACTCGATCCGGCTCATGTCCAGGATGTCGTTGATGATGTTCAGCAGGTGGTGGGCGGAGGCGCCGATCTTCTCCAGCTGCTCCCGGGTCTCCCGGGGCAGGTCCGGGTTGCTCAGGGCGATGTTGTCCAGGCCGATGATGGCGTTCATGGGGGTGCGGATCTCGTGGCTCATGTTGGAGAGGAAGGCGGTCTTGGCCTTGTTGGCCTCCCGGGCCGCCGCCAGGGCGTCCTGGAGGGCCCGGTTCCGGGCCATGCTCTCCCGCATCTCCTGGTCGATCACCGTGAAGCCCACCCCCACGGCGTGGACGATGTGGTCGCCCCGGTCCGCCGGATGCCGAACCCCGGCCATCCGCAGCATCTCATAGTACTCCTGGCCGTTCCGCCGGACCAGATACCGGTAGGCGATGATGTTCTCCGTGGCCAGGGCGCTGCGGATATTGGCGGGATCCACAAAGTGCAGGAAGCCCTCCGCATAGGCCGGGTCCACATACATTTGGCAATAGGCCACAAAGCGGGCATGGAAGGAGAAATGCACCCCCTCCGGAGTCTGGTTCGGGTCCTCCGGGTCGGTGCGGTAGCACACCGCGTC
Organism: Clostridia bacterium; assembly: GCA_017519405.1. GTDB lineage: Bacteria > Bacillota > Clostridia > Christensenellales > Aristaeellaceae > RUG11272. The sequence continues at coordinate 3,507 of JAFWSH010000024.1, read as the reverse complement.
GTCGGTGTCCAGGTCCACATGGTAGACGCTGCGGTAGTCCGAGGCCATGGCGGTGATCATGCTGTCCAGCTGCTTCCGGTGCTCCTCCTGCTGCAGGATCTGCTCCTGGAGGAGGAGGCGCTGCTCCAGCTCCTGCTGCCGGGCCCGCTGCTCCGCCTGGCCCTGGCGCACGTCCTCGTCCACGTCCTTGAAGCCGCAGACCACGCCCATCCGCCCGCCGGGCATGTTCATCCGGGCAAACTCGATACGGAAATGCCGCGTGCTGCCGTCCTCCATCAGCCGGCGGTAGTTGACGCTGTACTGGCTCCGCTTCTGCAGCCGGTCCACAATGCTGGGGAGGGCCAGCTCCTGGTGGAGCCGCTCCCGGTCCTCCGGGGCCACGGTGTGGTTGATGTAGAAATCCTTGGCCTGGGAGTACTTCATCTTCTTCAGGGCCTCCCGGTTGGGGGAGGCGTGAGGGGTGGTGCCGCTCACATCGCCCCGGTACAGGGAGAAGCTCTCCGTCTCCACATCGTTGATGAGCCACACGGTGTGGTAGCTGCCGCTGAGGGCCTCGATCACCGCCTGGCGCACGGCCAGGTCGCTCTCCGTCCGCTCCCGCTTCTCGGTGATGTCGGAGATGAACACATAGTAGATGCCGCCATAGGCCTCCGTGTCCGTGTAGTGGCCGTAGTCGTCCACCCACCGCACCGCGCCGTCCTTGCGGATGATGCGGTACTCGGCATAGTCCATCTGATCCTCGCTCTGGGCGATCTGGGACTCGATGGAGGCCGTCACCGCGACGTAATCCTCCGGGTGCAGCATGCCCCGGAAGGTGTAGCCCGTCAGCTGCTTGAATTCCTCCAGGTCCCGGCAGCCGAAGATGGCGAAAACCGCCTGGTTGGCATACAGCAGCTCCTCAGGCTGGCAGGCTTTGTAGATAAAGAAGCCGCCGGGCATATGCCGCCCGATCTCTTCCACAATCTGCATGGTCTGTTCATTCAGTTGAAATCTCTTGCCAAACATCCTGCGCCGCCTCCTGTTGTTCATCTGCCGGGTCGGACAGCCGCTGTTGCACTTGTTTTTACCATTATATGCAATTCTGCAGCGGAGCGCAAGGGGCAGAAAAAGGGGTGGGCAAGGGGGGATAAGCAAAATTTTCTTTTCGCAAAATGTAGATTTTGCGAAAACAGGCAGGAACGAAAAGGGGAGGGGGCGAATATTCTAAGGGCTTGAAGAAAAGCCCGGATCGGGCAAAGGAGCGCTGTGCATGCGGGAAGTACCGGATTTTTCACACCTGTTGGGGAAACCACGGGGTCCAAGCTTTACGGAGCAGCGGGAAAAGGACTGCCAGAAGAAGATCCGGGAGATCCTGTGGGAGCTGCCGCCGCTGGCCGGGGACTTCCTGCGGTCGCTGGAGACCACTGCGGCGCCCCTCACCAGGCTGGGCTATGCCCGGGACCTGCGGGTGTTTTTCCGCTACCTGAAGGCGGAAAACCGTGATTTTGCGGATCTGAAGCCCGAGGAGATCGACGCGGAAAAAATCGACAAGTTGAGCCTGCGGGACCTGGAGTTGTACCAGAGCTGGCTGAAACAGTATGTGATCAACAAGAGACTACGGTCGGATAGCATAAAAACAGACCGGAGTCTTGATAATAACAATGGGGAAAACCCGCAGGAGACGGTCGCGAGCACCCTGGTGCAGAACCATGAGGCCGGGATCGCCCGGAAGCTCTGCGCCCTGCGGGCCTTCTTCCGCTACCTCTATAAGCGGGACCTGATCCGGCAGAACACGGCGGAAAAGCTGACGGTGCCGCGGCAGAAGCGACGGCCGGCCATCTACCTCCAGCGGGAGGAGGTGCAGCGGCTGATGGACGTGGTGAACGACGGCGAGGGCATGACACAAAGGCAGCGGACCTACCAGGCCAACCACCCCCGGGTCCGGGACTGGGCCATCCTCAGCCTCCTGCTGGGCACGGGGATCCGGGCCAGCGAGCTGGTGGGTATGGACCTGCGGGACCTGAACATCCGGCGGCGGGAGTTCGTCATCACCCGGAAGGGCGGCAATGTGGTGACGCTGATGTTCAACGAGCAGGTGCAGGACGCCCTGTGGGACTACCTTGACCTGCGGAACCAGATCACTCCCCTGCCCGGGCACGAGGACGCCCTGTTCCTCTCCACCCAGCGCAGGCGCCTGACTGTGCGGGCGCTGGAGTACATGGTGAAGAAGTATGCCGAGGTGGCCGCCCCCCTGAAGCGGCACCTCAGCCCCCACAAGATGCGCTCCACCTTTGGCACCAACCTGTATCTGGTGTCCCAGGACATCGAGCTGGTGGCGGAGATGCTGGGCCACGTCAGCGTGGACACCACCAAGCGCCACTATGTGGGCAACAGCGAGGGCCAGAACCGGCGGGCGGCCCGGCTGGTGGACTGGCTGCCGGACGGCACCGAGGAGCGGGACCTGGACTGGTGACGGGACGGCGGGGCGAAACCGGCGGGGATTGGGCGGCAAGCTGGGGAAACCGAGGGTCGCTATCCTCTGCGCAGAAAACCTCATCCGGCGCTGCGGAGCCACCTTCCCCTGGGAGGGGAAGGCAGGGATTGGGGGAACGCTTCCCGGTGGGGGCGCCGGAGCAGCTGGGGTATTCCCTGGCGGGACCCCAGGCCCAGGGTAATTATGGCGAGATGGTGCGCCGGGCGGAGCAGATGGCCAGGGAGGGCCGGAGCGACGAGGAGATCCGGCAGGAGACCGGGGCCATCAAGGGCTTCCGGGGGAACTGGTGGGCGCTGATTGACCGGGAAGGATTCAGCCTGAAGGAGGACGGCATAGGTACAACACTGTATTCGCCGAACCTGTTTTAGACAGCCAGACAGGAAACACGAGATATCGTGCTTTCAGAGCAGAGCTTATCATTCTTGATAACTCGGATGAAAAGAAGTATTTGTACGACCTGATCATAAAAAAGAAGACGGGGCGATCTCGTCATCGCTTACTCAGCGAGAGGCCCGCAAGAGCGGGTACAAGACCATCCCGTCAACCTCAATCATCAATATCATGAACAAACAAAACGAAAGAATCTTCTACGAAACTACGAATGTGAAAGACATCACCGAGGCCAGATCGGATTTTACCCCGAATAACCACGGTGATGTCCACACAAATATGGTATCACATAACCAGCAGGGAGACAATAGCCAAACTGGTCAAAGCAGCTTGCGGAACAGTATTGATGAGGCGGACCGGGAGTACATGGCGGCGGTGGAGCGTGGGGACATGCAGACGGCGCAGCGGATGATGGAGGAGGAGGCGGAGAAGGCTGGGTAGCAAGAATTGGAACAGAATTAGTCTATGTCACGATGAACGTGAACCATATGTCGAGAAAAATCGAGGAGATCCACCTTTTGTATTCTGCCAGAGCAACAAAACAGAACCGTACCAAGGGGCTCAACGCAGGTGCTCAAGCACCGAACGCCTTACCCTATTACGGTTCTGACACCATTAGCGTAGCAGATGCATTGAAAGCTGTC
>JAFWSH010000023.1 GCA_017519405.1 Clostridia bacterium | reverse complement strand
TTCCTCGAAAGGAACGCCGGAGAGCCGCTCCACAAGCAGAGCCAGCAGGTTATAGCCGGTATTGGAGTAACGCAATCCTTCCCCCGGTGCGAAGTATGGTTTCGCTTTGGTTTCAAGGAGAAAACTGAGGATTTCGTCGTTGCACGGGACCCGTTGTTCTTCCTTCCAGATTCTTATAAACCAGTCCGCATCGTCAAAATAGTCGGGAATTCCGCTGGTGTGGTTCAGAAGATGCCGGACAGTTACGCCTTCATACGCAGCAAGTTCCGGAAAATACTTTGTGATCCTATCCTCCGGGCTGAGAAGGCTCTGCCGCATCAGCAGCATGACGGCCGTCGCCGTGAACTGCTTACTGATCGAAGCCAGCTGAAAGATCGTGTCCTCCGTAATCGGAAGCGTGTTTTCAGGATCCCGGAAGCCGAGAGCTCCCTTGGACACGATCTCGCCGTGTTCCGCATAGAGCCACGCCCCGTTGAAGCCATCTTTTTCCTGCAGCGCCCGGGCAAGGTTTTCCATTGTTGTTTTCTTATCCATTTTGTTTCTCTCCATAAACTTCGATTTGTCGAGCCAACGCCCAAGGAATACTTCGACCAACTATGTATAATTCCTGCAGTCAAATCTAAGCACCACAGGTGCGGAAAGGAGGCCCGATTGACCAACGTGAGCGATATTCAGGTTATCCAAGAACCGAAGGAAGAAGAAAAACCGTCACTTGTTCTCACCATCGGCAACGGAACATATACCTTGAGATTCTGTAAACTACTTGGGCAATATCTCCATAGCGCGGTTTTTTCCCAAGGCTCAGATCATATTCGTCAGGTGTGTCAACAATCCATGAACCCACAAGGTTGCTGTTGATTCCGGCACAGGACGACAGAAAAGCAGTGATCAGGATCATCACCCAAACCAGCAACAGGCGTTTCATTGTCATCGCTCCTCCCACACCACAGCCCAGCCGCGGTCTACCTACACTGTTTTCCGCTCTTTGCCTCCGTCGCCCTCCCGTCGGAACAGTCAGCAAAACCCGAAGCTGCCTCACTCGATCCCGATCACCTCATAAGGCACTCCGTCATTCTGAAAGACCTCCTCCGCCCAGCTCCCGGGATGCACGCGAAAAACCAACTGATCACAGCCGGAGTCAGCCTCTATGTACAAGCTGACCACGCTCGCAGGAATCGTCACGCTTGTCAGATTCGCACAATCACAGAACGCATTGTACCCGATCAGGACCACGCTGTTTGGTATGAAGATGGATTCCAGATGAGCGCAGGAGTCAAACGCACAGGCGTCTATACAATTGACGCCGTCAGGGATCACATATTCGGTCCCGGGCAGCCCGGCAGGGTATTTCGCCAGCATATACTTTGGCTGTCCGATATCCCTGTCGATCTTATCATCCCTGTAAAACAGGACACCGTCCGCTTCGAAATAGTGCGGGTTTCCCTCGTCCACACGAATCCGGAGCAGATTGGGGCAGCAGGAAATCGCATATGAGACGTTGACCGCCTGCTTCCCGACCTCGATTTCCACCAGGGAAGCACATCCGTAGAACGCATTGTCTCCGACCACGGCCACGCTGTCTGGGATCCTGATCCGGGTCAAGCTGGTGCATCCAAGGAAGGCGCAATCCCCGATCTCCGTCACCGAGTCCGGAATGGTCACGTCCACCAGGTGCTCACAGTCCAGAAACGCGTAAAACCCGATAATCTCCGTGTCATCCGGGATGGCATAGCTGGTCGCTGTCAGATTCTGCGGATAGCAGATCAGGCGATGGTCGTTCTTCCCGAACAGCACACCGTTCCGCAGTTCCACAGCGGGATGTGTCTCCGGAACGATCAGTGTGTAATTGCCGCTGAACAGATTCCATTTCAGGTCCAGGACCGGATGCCCGTCGATCTCCTCGGGAATCGCAATCTCACCCCCCGGTCCCGTATAGTCGGACAGACTGGCTCCGCCGTTCTCCAGCAGGATATACTTCCAGTCGCCGCTGGTATGGGTATACGGGATCCCTGATGACGTCGGACTGCCCGCGTCATAGACATAGTAAGCTGCGTTATCGCTCTCGGCGAGGCCTTTCCCTGCCCATCCGGCTACCGCAACGAACAGGATCATTACCCAAACCGCTATCCGGCGTTTCATCGTCGTTCCTCCTCCCGCGCAACTGTCCCATCATCGTCGATACTGTTAATGCTTGGTCACCCGGGTATGATCCCCTCCACCTGCAACCTCGCCGCATACAGCGGTCTCAGCCACGCAGGTTGCTCTTCGATTTCATCCTTCAACCGTTCCAGCCGCCGCTTCCCGATCCGTCGGTCCACGATGGCGAACATCCGGATGATCGGGTTTTCGCTGGCGATGGACTGGACGATGGGCTGGTTTCGGTAGGCCTTCAGCGACTCAGCGAATTCATCATCTGTGTATTCGTCCCGCTGGTCGAAGGGGATGTCCCATGCGTGCCGGATAACGAAGCCTTGGTCCCGAAGCGCTTTCGCAGCCAGTTGGAAACCGAACTGTTTCACAGGCTGCCCGTCCAGGCATACCGTGAACACAGTCCCTTCATCCCCCGTGGACCGGAACCGCGTCAGGTCATAAGTCAACCGCCCCCGCAGCGCCGGGCAGAGCATCTCCTGCTCCAGGTATTTCTTCATCCCTTTCCATGAGCCTTCTGCCAAGCCTTTGTCGCCGTGGTGTTTTGTTCCGTTGGGACTGATGGATTCTGTCATTCTGAACGCTCCTCCCACACCACAGCCCCGCTGCGGTCAATGTACATCATCTCTGCGCTGTCGATCCCATCCACCCTCAATTCCCCAAAACCTCACGATTCTTCACTTTGGGGAACAGCGTCCGCCAGCCAGTCGGCGGCATCCATGATCCGGATGCCCTCGTGCTGCCAGGCAGGCTGGTAGATCCGGGCGATCAGCAGTTTGGGATACGCATCGCGGATCCTCAGCAGCGGGTCAATCTCCCGCCGGAAGGTGTCAGGCGCTGAGATGTCGTTAGCCACCTGGATATATAACCTTTCTCCCTGGCGAATGGCCACGAAGTCGATTTCCTTCTGATACAGGACGCCCACATACACCTCATAACCCCGCCGAAGCAGTTCCACGGCGACGATGTTCTCCAGCACCCGGCCGTAGTCCATGTTCTTTGTGCCGAGCCGGGCGAAGCGGAAACTGTGATCCGTCAGATAGTACTTGTCCTCGGACCGGAGGTATCGCTTTCCCCGGATGTCATAACGGCGGATGCGGTAGAACGCGAAGGCCTTGCACAGCGCGTCGATGTACTTTCCGATGGTTTTGTGATCGGCCTTCTTTTTCCCGGAGGCCAGTGTGTCGGCGATGGTGCGGACGGACGTCACATTGCCGATGTTGTCCATCAGGAAGTCGATCAGTTCATGGAGCAGCGGCTCGTTCCGGAGATGATACTTGGTCATGATGTCCCGGACGATCAGCGCGTTCAGGACTTCCGTGTTGATGTACCGGTATTTCTGGGCCTCGTTCCTGTACAGATAGGACCCGGCCATGCCGCCTTCGCGGATGTAGCTGCTCAGGCTTCCGTACAGGTTTTCGGCCGGATAATAGGCGAGGTATTCGCTGAAGGAGAAGGGGAAGACATGCACCTCATAGGTCCTTCCCACAAAGAGCGTGGCCAGGTCGCTGCTCTGCAGGAAGGCGTTTGATCCGGTCACCCAGATGTCATATTTCTCCTTCGCGTGCAGGCTGTTGATGGCCTTTTCGAAGGAAGGACACATCTGCACTTCATCGATCAGCACATAATTGTTCTTCCCCGACTGATACCGCGCTTCGATATACTGCTCCAGCGCGTGGTACTCCAGCAGGCCCTCAAACTCCGTCAGATTGAAGTTGATATGGATAATGTTTGCGCCGGCATCCGCCTGTTTCAGCCGCTCCGAAAACGCTTCCATCAGTTTTGATTTGCCTGACCGCCTGACACCGGTGATGACCTTGATGTCCGGCGTCAGCGCCAGCGAAGCCATTTCCTCGAGATACGCAGAGCGAACGATCAGTTTCAAGGCGCAGCCCTCCTCTCCGGATGGCCTCATTATACAACGTCTATTCCCCAAAATCAAGAAATCTTTGAAATTGGGGAATAGCCGCGGTTTGTATTGTCTCGTTTGCTGTCATTTCTCCTCCCACACCACAGTTCCGCTGTGGTCAATGTACATCAGCCTTCCGCCCTTCTCCACCAGGGCCAGACCATCCCGGAAATTGTCGGCGCTGTCGTACTGCGGTGGGATGACCCACTGGGCTTGTTCGTCGATGTAGCCCCATAGGCCTTTCTGACGCACATGCAACAGTCCCTCATGGAAGTCAATCACACTGCCATCTGATGAGATCGTTTTATCAAACACGTAACCTGAGAGATCTTCACTACCATCCTCCGTCAATTGAATTAGACAGCAGGCTGTAAGCTTATTCGTACCGTCCGGCTGCTGTTCAATCTTCTGAATCCAGGCCTTTCCACCTTCCATAACATAGGCGTAGGGAGCAATCATGGTGTCCTCGTCCGTGCATACAGGAGATGACCATACGATCTTTCCATCCCGATTCAGATATACATACATCTCGGTGCCGCCATCTCCCAAGACACGTGCCAGAGCATATCCATTTCGGAAAAAGTGCTCCTCACCCCCACCGTAATCATCCCAGCCCGGCTCCCAATCCAACGAAGCCGGCAGAATCACATTCCCCTCCAGGTCCATGATGCCAAGCTTCCCGTCTTGTTCAAAGAACATTCTGCCCTCACTGGCCGCATTGATCAAGTCATACAAAGGCTGCAGAATCACTGTGCCGTCCGGTTTGGCCAGACCAAACAGTTCTTTATCGTCAACAATGGGCAACACACCCTCTCGAACATCGCCTCTGGGCCAGATGCCATCCGGAAACTTAACCCGTTGAAAGGTCAAATCCAGCAGAAATTCATCAATCGCTTCTTCTCTTTCAATGAGCCAATAGGCGTAGCCTTCCCGGAACGTTCCAGTGGAATAAGGCTCACCGCTCAAGTCGTATAACATCGCAATCTCACCGTTGCGCCGATCTATGTAGGCGCCTCGGATGATGAACCCGTCCTCATCCGCAACCACTTCCATGTCTACGGCGACCAGAAAGCTGTCAGAAGGGGTATCGTCGATAAAAGGATATGCCGGTTCCTGGAAGTATCCGCTGGTCTTGTCGTACCAGCCGACGACCCATTCATCCAAGTCCTCGGTGTCACAGACGACGTAATATGGTCCGCAGTCCTCTATCTGTTCATATTCGATTGGAACGACCGGAGTACCGTGTTGATCAATGATCCCAAAGACAGGTTTTCCATTCTGCTGGGTCTGCGCAACAATAGCAGTAGAACTAGTGAATGACTCCGCCTCAGCAAACTGCGGCTCAATCACCACTTCCCCCGCCCGGTTCATATAGCCCCAGAGGCCGTTTTCGCGGATGGGGTAGAGGGCAGGGGCGGTTTCTTCCTCCGCCCATGCGCCTAGCGGAACCAGGCACAACACCATCACCCAAACCAGCATCAGGCGTTTCATTCCCATTCATCCTCCCATTCTTCGTCTTCCCAGTCTTCACCATCATCCCATTCTTCTTCATCATTCCATTCATCGGAGGCGTTATATTCACGAATGTCATAGTCGAAAGATATGCCAGCATCATGGGACATTTTCATCTCACAGAAGAAGATGCTGCCATCCTCACGCTGCAGCAGGACCCTGCCGCTACGCAGATCTTCCTCAAGACCGTCATACCAGTCAACCGGCTCACATCCGGCAGGCAACAGTGTGAATGTCCCGTTTCTGTTTACAACCACCCAAGCCCCAGAAGCAGCCAGTTGCTCCACGGCAAAGGGTCCTACAAACCCGGTCAGATTCATCTGTTGGAAGATATAGTCCGTCAGGAATTCCCCGTTCCTGCGGTTAATGTAGGCATAGCTCTTTCCATCCTCCGTCACCCTCAGGAAATCCGTTTCTGGATCGGCAAACCACGGGTCTTGGCTGATGTGGAAGCGAAATCCACTGAAATACCCTGATTGCACATCTAAGAACGCAACCTTGTCCGTTTCGATATTCTCAATCCAGTAGACGCCAGTATCCCTGCCACCGTAGTATTGGATGTCATCATCGTCCTCGCCCTGACCTTCGTCGACCGCATAGACAGAGGATGGCTCTACAGCATATCCGCCACGGAGATCCAGTATGCCAGCATACTCTGTATCACCGTCGTCATATGCTACAGTCATGAAGCGGCTGCCTCTTATCTCTCCAACGTTTACAGGTTCAATGCCGGCCCACGGGTCAGATGCTTGGGCTGACGCAGCACAAGCAAAACAGATCATGGCATTCATGGCAATCAAAAGGGTCAGCAGCAAGCGTTTCATGGTCATCGCTCCTCCCACACCACAGCCCCACTGCGGTCAATGTGCATCAGCTTGCCGTCTTTCTCCACCAGGGCCAGACGGTTGTGTTGTAACGGTCGGGTCTGTCTTGAAATGCTGTCTCATTCGTCATCATCCGGCCAGCTGCTGCGAATTTCGTACTCCTCCTCAGTCTCAATCTGGCAGGTCAAGCCGAGATCCTGGTCCTCCACCTCTGTCAGGAAAAACGCGCCCCAGCCAATCCACTCGACCGTTGAGGGAATGCGGATGGAGGTGATCTCCGTTTGTTCAAATGCAAACGCGCCAATCCTGCGAAGCCCCTCGTTCAGGATGATCTCCGTCGCGGTATTGACACGCAGGGCTTCATCCGCCAGCTCCACCACGCTGCCGGGGACGATGATTGTTTCTATGTCCACGCAATCATATGCGTTATTTGCTCCGATAAACGTCACACTGTCAGGAAACTCCAGCGTGACCTGGTACTGGCTGTAGTTTTCCAGTGCCCAATCTTCGACCCGGCTCACCCTTGGCAGCGGCAGCGAGGCTGACGAAGAGTTGCAATAGATCAGTGCATCGGTCCGGGTGTCCACAAGAAACCCGTCATTGACTTGATAGAACTGGTTTCCATCCGGAAAGCTGATGTCTGCGTGAACATGGTGGAACGGGTATCCGTCGATTCTCTCCAGCGTCGACGGCAGTTCAATCCGCCGGACGTCATGCGCGCACTGAAATGCATCGCTCCTCAATGCCACGACGCCCTCTGGAATTGCGATGCATTCGACCTTTGTGCCGTCATAGGAGCCGCCGTAATTGTTGAACGCATTGGAGTCGATGACGGTCAACGGGACACCGCCCAAAGTATCAGGCACGTGCACAATCGCCGGCTGGCTCGCATCGGGGTCTACACGATAGTCTGTCAGAACGGCGTGGTCACCTTCAATCTCAAAGCAAAAGTGTTCACCCCGCGAGTTGTACAGCTCACTGGATTCGCTGAACCATTCGACTGTCTCCTCCTCCGCCCACGCGCCCAGCGGCACCAGGCACAGGATCATCACCCAAACCAGCATCAGGCGTTTCATATCCGTTCAACTCCCTCCCATACGGCTCTCCTGCAGAAAAATAGCTTCCATCCATCAAACGCAGAACCTGCGTCTGCTGTTCCCGTGTTTCTTTTTTCCTCGACAAATGCCTTTCATAAAAACATACGCCATATGTTATCATAATCCTGCCAAATCAAAAAAGGCAGGATGGCCTTATCTGCCCCCCTGCCATGAGCGTTGCCGGGAAACCGTTGCACTGAATGTTATCATCTGGTTATCAGAACTGGATTTCCGAGGCTGAAAGCCCTTCCGAAGCCAGGGCTCCGGTGTTTGAGTTCTCACTCCCACTCAATCGTCGCCACCGGCTTCTCGGACACATCCCACAGCACGCGGTTCACGCCGGGGACGGTGGCGATGATGCGGTCGCGGATGGTGCACAGGACGGAGAAGGGGATCTCCGGGACGGTGGCGGTGACGGCGTCCACGGTGTTCACCGCGCGCACCACCACGGCCCAGCCCATGTAGCGCTCACCCTTGCCGTCCACATAGCGGATGCCGGTGGACTGGAAGTCCGGGATGACGCAGAAGTACTGCCAGGGCGTCTCGGGGAGCTTGCCGATCTCCTCCCGGACGATGGCGTCGGCCTCCCGCAGGGCCTCCAGGCGGTCCCGGGTGATGGCGCCCACGCAGCGCACGCCCAGGCCGGGGCCCGGGAAGGGCTGACGGTACACCATGGCGTCCGGCAGGCCCAGGGCCTTGCCCACCACGCGCACCTCGTCCTTGTAGAGGAACTTGACGGGCTCCACCAGCTCAAACTGCAGATCCTCCGGCAGGCCGCCCACGTTGTGGTGCGCCTTCACGCCCACGCTCTCGGTGATGTCCGGGTAGATGGTGCCCTGGGCCAGGAAGGCGATGCCCTCCTGCTTCCGGGCCTCCTCCTCAAACACGCGGATGAACTCGGCGCCGATGATCTTGCGCTTCTGCTCCGGGTCGCTCACCCCGGCCAGCTTGTCCAGGAAGCGGTCCACCGCGTCCACATACACCAGGTTGGCGTCCAGCTCGTCCCGGAACACCCGGATCACCTGCTCGGGCTCTCCCTTGCGCAGGAGGCCGTGGTTCACGTGCACGCACACCAGCTGCTTGCCGATGGCCTTCACCAGCAGGGCCGCCACGACGGAGGAGTCCACGCCGCCGGACAGGGCCAGCAGGACCTTCTTGTCCCCCACCTGTGCCTTGATCGCCGCCAGCTGCTCCTCGATGAACGCCTGCGCCAGGGCCGGGGTGGTGATTCTCTTCATGGTTTCCGGACGAACGTTGTTCTGCATGCGGTTTCCTTCCTCTCCTGTCCCGTCTCCTCCACTGCCAGCGGGCTCGCTGACGGGGAGATTGTAGCAAAACCCGGGGGCAAAATCAATAGAAAATTCATCCGCGACGGCGGAAAAACAAAGGCAGAAGCCCGGAGACGGGTGCCCCTCTGATTTGTGTTTTCCCGGAAACAATGGTATACTGGTATAGAGCGTCCGGCGGTGGGCCGGACATAAGAGAGGAAAACGCCATGAAGCCTGTCTATACCGTCGGATACGTCTCCTACCGCCCGGAGGAGCTGATCAGCACCCTCCGGCCCTTTGGCGTGAGCTGCCTGGTGGATGTGCGCAGCAACCCCCACTCCGCCTACTACACCGATTTCAACGCGGAGGCCTTCTCCCGCCAGGTGGAGCGGGCGGGGATGCAGTACCGCAACTACGCCCGGGAGTTCGGTGCCCGGCAGGAGGACCCCCGGTACTACCACCCGGAGGGCTATCTGGATTTCAGCCTCTTCACCCGCTCCGCCGCCTTTGAGGAGGGGGTGGAGAAGCTTCGCCGGGGCATGGCCCTGGGCTATGTCTTCGCCCTGATGTGCGCGGAGAAGGACCCAATGAACTGCCACCGGGCCATCATGATCGGCCGGGCCCTGAAGGACCGCGGCTTCCCGGTGCACCACATCCTGTACCCGGACCGGATCGAGACCCAGGAGGCGCTGGAGCAGCGGGCCATCGGGGATCAGCTGTCCTTCTTCCCCCCGGAGCAGCGCATCGAGGAATTCTACCGGGAGCAGAACCGGCGCATCGGCTTCCGCCCGGACACCCAGAAGGAGGGCCTGCAGGGATGATCCTCACCATCGGCTTCACCAAAAAGACGGCCAGGCAGTTCTTCACCCTGCTGCGGGAAAACGGGGTGGAGGTGCTGCTGGACGTGCGCATCAGCAACACCTCCCAGCTGGCGGGGTTTGCCAAGTATCCGGACCTCCCCTGGTTCCTGGAGGAGCTGTGCGGCATCCGCTATCTCCACGACCCCCTGCTGGCCCCCACGGAGGAGCTGCTGCGGGACTACCGGGCGAAGAAGGTTTCCTGGGCGGAGTACGAACAGATCTTCGGGGCGCTCATGGCCCGGCGGGATATCGATGCCCACCTGCGGGCGGCCTACGGCGAGCTGCAGGGGAAGCGGATCTGCCTGCTGTGCAGCGAGCCCACCCCGGAGCAGTGCCACCGGCGGCTGGTGGCGGAGCGCATGGCCCGGCTCTTCGGGGAGGAGATCACGCACCTGTGAACACCGCGGGAAGGGGATGAGGCGCTGTGGGCCGGTACATCATTCTGACGAAATCCGGCATGAAAAAGAAGATCGGCGACGCCACCCTCGCCGGTGTCTGCGTCGTGGCCTACAACCTGGAGACCCGCGCACTGGAGCGCTTTGTCCAGGCGCCGGAGGGCGGCCCCCTCCGCGGCCCCGGCCTGCGGGTGTTCGACGTCCTGGACGAGGTCCGGGTCACGCCGCTGCGGGATGTGCCGGAGCCGCCCCAGACGGAGAACCGCATGATCCCCAGGGACAGCATCCGCTCCCTGGGGCGTGGTCGGCTGTCGATCCGGGACATCGCCCTGCGCTGCAAAAAAACGGCCTCCCCCCGCTACATGGCCGATCCCTCCCCCTGGATCCATGACGTCTCCGTCTATGACCACTCCGTGGAGATCTGCATGGCCCGGGAACTCTGCTTCGTCTGGGCGGAGAACAAGAAAAACCCGCAGGTCTCCTTCCGGATCGGGGAAAAGTCCTACCGCAGCATCCGGGTCACGGATCCGGGCTTTGAGACCGACCCGGACGCCCCGCCCCCGGCCCCCCGGGAGATCCCCGAGGCCTACCTGGTGGTCTCCATTCCCGGCATCCCCCACAGGGACGGCCTGTACTACAAGTTTGTCGCCGCTGTCTACCCGGTGGAACCTGCGCCGGAAGCGTATGCGCCCGCCCCGCTCCCCTCAGCGCCGCCTGAGCCTCCAGCAGAGGCACCGGCCCCCTCCGCGGCCAACCTCCCTGTGGATCCGCCGGCTCCTGCGGCGGCCGAGCCCAAGACCTCCTACCGGGACCAGGTGATCGCCCAAGGCAGCACCAGCGCTTATCAGCCGTGGCGGCCGGAGGAGGACGCGGCCCTAAAGGCGGCCTGGCAGGCCGGGGACTCCGTCGGGACGCTGTCCCGAAGACACAAGCGCACCCGGGGAGCCATCCGGTCCCGGCTGAGAAAACTCGACCTGATCCAATAATGCCCGTTTTTCCCGCACAGCAGAGAGGAGGAGGAAAATGCCATTCATTGATTCCCGGATCACCGTCCCCGTCAGCCCCGCCCTCCGGGAGGAGATCAAGACCGACCTGGGCCGGCTCATCACCACCCTGCACAAGAGCGAGACCTATCTCATGGTCTCCATCCAGGACCGCTGCGACCTGTGGCTGGGCGGGGAGAAGCTGGAGAAGGGCGCCTATGTGGCGGTGAGCCTCTATGGCGACGCCCCCCGGGAGGCCTACGACACCCTCACCGGGCAGATCTGCCGTCTCCTGGCCGACAAGCTGGATATCCCCGGCGAGGCCGTCTATGTCACCTACCACCCCGTCAGCGACTGGGGCTGGAACGGTCGCAATTTCTGACAGGAGGTGCATTCCATGCGGCGTTTTCTTCTGCTGCTCATCGCCGTGATGCTGTGCTGCCCGTGGGGGTCCGCGGAGGGCATTCCCTGCCGGGTGGACCTGGAGGCGGAGGGCACGGCGGTCTCCCCCACCCTCTGGGGCATTTTCCTGGAGGACATCAACCACGCGGCGGACGGCGGCCTCTGCGCGGAGCTGGTGAAGAACGGCTCCTTTGAGTACGGCTCCGCTGCCGCCCAGATGAACAAGCACGGCTGGCGGGCCGAGCCGGACGTGACCTTCACCATCGGCGAGGGGGCGCCCTTCGCCCTCCACCCCAACAACCCCCACTACGCCGTGATCTTCAACCAGAGCGATGCCCCGGCGGGCATTGTGGGCAGCGGCTACCTGGACGGCATGGCCGTGCGGGCCGGGGAGGCCTACAACTTCTCCCTGTTCTGCTGCTCCGGCGCCCTGGACCGGGTGCATGTCTCCCTGGAGGACACCACCGGCACCGTCTATGCCGAGACCGACATCCACGGCATCAACGAGGAGATGCAGCAGCTCAGCGCCGTGCTGGTGCCGGAGGCGGACTGCAGCCGGAACCTGCGCCTGGCCCTGCGCATCCCTGCCGGCTATGAGCTGTGGGTGGACATGGTGTCCCTCATGCCGGCGGACACCTACGCCGGGCTGCCGGTCCGCAAGGACCTGGGAGAGCTGCTGGAGGCCCTCCACCCATCCTTCCTGCGCTTCCCCGGCGGCTGCGTCATCGAGGGCAGGAGCCCCGAGACCATGTACAGCTGGAAGGCCTCCATCGGCGGGGGGGAGATGCTCACGGTGAAGGGGGTGGACTACGGCGCCGGCCACCCGGCCCTGCGGCCCCAGGGGCAGTGCATCTGGCAGGGCACCGTGGCCTACCCCAACTACACCACCTACCGCCTGGGCTTCTATGAATACTTCTGCCTCTGCGAGGCCCTGAACTGCCTGCCCGTGCCGGTGCTCAACGCCGGCATGACCTGCCCCGTCCAGAGCCCCCAGTACATCGTCTACCCCATGAGCAGCCCCGAGTTCAAACAGTGTGTGCAGGACGCCCTGGACCTGGCGGAGTTCTGCCGGGGCGGCGCGGACACCCCCTGGGGCGCGGTGCGCATCGCCATGGGGCACCCTGAGCCCTTCCCCCTCCCCTATCTGGCCATCGGCAACGAGCAGTGGCAGAGCGAGTACTTCGACCACTATCTGGCCTTTGTGGAGGCCTTCGCCGGGGCGGCGGAGGAGCAGCCGGAGATCTACGGCGGCATCACCCTCATGGTGGCCAACGGCCCCACCTCCGCCAGCGGCCAGGGCTGGGACTATGTGGACGGCTGGTGCCCCTGGGACGATCCCCTCACCGGCCTGGTGGATGAGCACTTCTACGAGCCCCCGGAATGGTTCCTCAGCCACACCGACCGCTATGACCACTACGACCGCGGCCTGGCGGCGAAGGTCTTCCTGGGGGAATACGCCAGCCAGTCCAACCGCTGGATCTCCGCCCTGTCGGAGGCCGCCTTCATGACCGGCATTGAGCGCAACGGCGACGTGGTGGCCATGGCCTGCTACGCGCCCCTCTTCGGCAACAGCACCCACAACCAGTGGGCGCCGGACCTGATCTGGTTCAACAACACCTCCGCCTGGGGCAGCGCCAACTACCAGGTGCAGAAGCTCTTCATGGACCACCGGGTGGCGCGTGTGCTCCCCCTCACCCTGGCCGGGGACGGGCTCTACGGCTCCGCGGGGGTGGCGGAAAACGGGGACCTGGTCCTCAAGTGGGTCAACGCCGGGGACGCCCCCGTCACCCTGGAGATCGCCCTGGACGGCGATGACCCCGCCCACTGGGCGCCGGAGGGGACGCTGACCCTCCTCCACGCGGATAGCCCCGAGGTGGTGGTCACCAAGGACGACCCGGACCTCATCACCCCGGAGACCCAGCCCGTCACGGTGGAGAACGGCGCCTGCGCCTGCAGCCTCCCGGCCTGGTCCGTGGCGGTGCTGGTGGTGCCGGCGTTGCCGTAAGTTTGCCTCCGTAAACAAATCGTATAGTATTAGCCTCCTTGACCTGATGATCAACTCGACCTCCCGCAAAGGAGTGATATGATTGGCTTATACAATCAGGACAACAACAACGAAGCTTCCCGTAACATACACGTGGAAGTGCTCGGGGTGTGGTGCAACAAACCAGTGTACATCAGAGATCAAAAAGGTTAGTAGCAGATATATCCTTGGTAGAGCTAAACAAAGTGCACAATCAAGTACATCTGCTGATGACGTCATGACCAGGCATATTTTCGACATGGATTTACTGGCACTGTCTCGTGGATATGCCTCGGACTATTCATATAGAAATATGTCCATAAAAGGGGTATGTGAAAAGTGTGGGAATAAGGAACCTTGGTCCTTTTCCCTGGGCGGCATTAATCGTGCTATGCAGAACATTTTCACATTTCTTTTTCCATGGATCTGCCTTCTCTTTGTTGTCTCTCTGATGACTATCGGGAGTTCAAAAGAAGGTTTTCTTCCTGTCATGATTATGAGTCCGCTGCTTGTTATTGCGATAATTGTGTTGTTTTTTGGCTACCGCATTGATGATTTGATCGGAAAATCGATGCAAAAAAAGCTTGATCTGCTACCAGAAGAGTCGTTTCCAATTCTCGTTGTCAATGGGAAACCTCTTCGACGAATTCCAAGAAGAACGGAATCGCAACCAATTAGGGATGGCGCGTCACAGGAAAAGAAACCACAAAAGGTTTCACAGCCTACACCTCCTAAACCCACAACAGGCAAAGACAAACAAGATGATCTTGCACAGTCAGCAATTCACTCGGCGTCATACTGTAGAAAGTGCGGCAAAGCTATCCCCAAAGATAGTACTTATTGCCCTTACTGCGGCGAACGTGTCAAAGCACCAGACAAAAGGGGGACTGCTGATGAGAAGTGGTTGTCTTCACTGACATGCTCCGCAACCTTATGCATATTGGATGAGTCAAAACTGATAATGGATTCAGGGTTGACTGGGTCGCTTGAGCAGCTCAGCGGTAATGAGTACTTTTGCCCTGTGCTGACAATAAAGAACCTTGGTTCGGATACCCCTCTATTTAGTGTTAGTTGCTATATTGATGGTGTGTATACAAAGCCCTGGAAAGAGTGCTCGATACAGACAGGACAAACCACGAAATTCGTTTTGTCCGAGAATAACGCAGTCCTCCATATGCTTGTTGGTGAACATACCATAACCTACAAAGTTGAGGAGCTCGAGATATTCAGTTTTACTTGGACAATAAACGAGTAACAATTGATCTGCAGATAACCACGCTATATCGTTTCTGTAGTATTTATAACAAGTGTTTCAGCTTCAAATGGGCTCAGCATCCGGCCCGTCCGCCACAGTGACTTCCGGAACAGTTGCATTGATCGCATCGGCGTTTTCCCCAGTCTGTTTATTAGAAAACAGCCACTATTATCGCCGATCCAGAAATGGAAAAGAGCCGCCGGCATTGTGTGTTCATGCCGGCGGCTCCTTGCGTCCCAGACCATATCCAATCCGCAGATTCTATGTCAGTTGGCCATGAGACAATAAGTATTATGCGGGTATCCTGCTGACAACCGAGGCAGAGCGATTCTCCATAGACACCATGCCTTACTTCATCTTCTCCGTCGCCGTGGCGTAGCACCACTGGGCGCCGGTGAGCTTGCCGAACCAGTAGAGGGTGGAGGCGGACTCGCACATGGTGTAGAGCTTCCCCTCCACCAGCTCGATCTCCTCGGCCATGGGGGGCAGCTTCCAGTCCCCGATGTTCGCCGTGCTGTCCAGGGCGTACAGGGGGATGGTCTCCCCGCCCTCCCCCAGGGGCAGCTCCGTCAGCACCGCCGCCCGGGCGGGGTCATACCGCCGGATGGCGGAGAAGGCCGCCCCCCAGGAGGTGGAGACCAGGATGGTGCCGTCCTCCCCGAAGCACATGCCCTGGGCCAGGTCCGGCAGGGCCCAGGCGCTGACGGGGGCGGGATCCAGCCCCAGGGGCGCCTCCGGGTCCAGGCGGTAGCCCACCGCCAGGGCCTGCAGGCGCTCTCCCCCGGCGGTGGTGAACTTGTGGCTCTCCGGGGTGGGATACTGGGGATCCCGGTAGAACTCCCCCACCGTCAGCACGCCGTCGTGGAGGGTGGTGAAGGACACCTGGATGTCCAATTCCCCCAGCCGGGTGGGGATCACCCCCAGGCAGGGCACCGGGGCGCCCCCCGCCGGCGCCGAGAGCACGTCGGCACGGCTGTAGACATACAGCCCGTCCCCGCCCCCGGCCACATAGACATAGTCCCCGGCCACGCTCAGGCCGCCGGCATGGCCGTTATAGGCCGTGCCGTCCGGCGCCGTCAGCAGCGCCATGCCCGTCTGCTTCCCGTCCCCGCGGCCCACCACATACACGGGGGAGGCCGTCTTGTCCTTGCGGTAGCCGGTGATCAGGAAGCTGTCGCTCTCCCGGTCAAAGGACAGACCCTGGGGCACAAAGCCCTCCCACAGGCCGGGGATCCGGAAGGCCTTCTCCGAGGCGCCGTAGTAGCCCAGCACCGGCAGGCGGAAATAGAATCGGCCGGCGTTGAGGATCAGGAAGACAACGCACAGGAGGATGACCAGCACCTTCACCAGGGTGCGGGCCGGGCTCTTTTTCTTCTGGTTGGCCATGGATGTTCGCCTCCGTCGTCAAAGCGTGGAAAAACCCGGCCGGGTATCCGCCGGCCGGGATG
Organism: Clostridia bacterium; assembly: GCA_017519405.1. Classification (GTDB taxonomy): domain Bacteria; phylum Bacillota; class Clostridia; order Christensenellales; family Aristaeellaceae; genus RUG11272. The sequence continues at coordinate 183,734 of JAFWSH010000023.1, read as the reverse complement.
AAAGGCAGCTTACGCCTCCGGGGTGCCCTCCAGCAGGTCCAGCAGGTCCTCCTCGGTGTCCTCCCGGAGTTCCTCCTCCGTGGGGGCCTCCACCGGCACCGCCTCGGGGGCCGCGCCGTCGGCAAAGAGCTCCTTGCGCAGGATGGCCTCGATGGCGTCGGTGACCTCGGGGTGGTCCCGCAGGTACAGGCGGGTGTTCTCCCGGCCCTGTCCGATGCGCTGCTCCCCGTAGGAGAACCAGGCGCCGCTCTTGCGGATGATGTCCCGCTCCACCGCCATGTCCAGCAGGGTGCCCTCCCGGCTGATGCCCTCGCCGTAGACGATGTCGAACTCCGCCACCCGGAAGGGCGGGGCCACCTTGTTCTTCACCACCTTCACCTTGGTGTGGTTGCCCACCACCTCACTGCCGTTCTTCAGCTGCTCGCCCCGGCGCACGTCCAGGCGCACGGAGGCGTAGAACTTCAGCGCCCGGCCGCCGGGGGTGGTCTCGGGGCTGCCGTACATCACGCCCACCTTTTCCCGCAGCTGGTTGATGAAGATGGCCACGCAGCCGGTCTTGTTCAGGATGCCGGTGAGCTTGCGCAGGGCCTGGGACATGAGCCGGGCCTGGAGGCCCACAAAGGCGTCCCCCATCTCCCCCTCGATCTCCGCCTTGGGCACCAGGGCCGCCACGGAGTCGATGACCACCACGTCCAGGGCGCCGGAGCGCACCAGGGCCTCGGTGATCTCCAGGGCCTGCTCCCCGTTGTCCGGCTGGCTCACATACAGCTCGTCAATGTTCACGCCCAGCTTCTGGGCATAGAGGGGATCCAGGGCGTGCTCCGCGTCCACAAAGGCCGCGATGCCGCCCGCCTTCTGGGCCTGGGCCACCACGTGCAGGGCCACGGTGGTCTTGCCGGAGCTCTCCGGTCCGAAGATCTCCACGATCCTGCCCCGGGGCAGGCCGCCCACCCCCAGGGCCGCGTCCAGGGTCAGGCAGCCGGTGGAGATCACCGGGATCCCCTGCTTGGCCGCGTTCTCCCCCAGGCGCATCACGGTGCCCTTGCCGAACTGCTTATCCAAGTCCGCCAGCGCGTGCTCCAGGGCCTTCAGCCGCTCGTCCATGGGGTTTTCCTTGGGCTGCGCCGCAGCCGGTTTCTCCTTCTTGGGAGCCAATTGCATCACGTCCTCTTCCGTTGTTGGATTGCGATTTCAGTATAGCATAGCGAACATATGTTTGCAAGTCCCCGGGGATCATTTTTCCACCGCGGGTCCGCAGGTCATCAGCTCCCCCACCGTCACGAAGCTGTAGCCCTGCTCCCGCATGGCCGGCAGGTAGGTCTCCAGCACCTGCAGGGTGTACTGGCCGTAGATGTGCATCAGGATGATGGCGCCGGGGCGGGACTCCTGCATCATGCGGTTCTGCATGGCATAGCGGCCGGTCTGGGGGAAGCCGTCCAGGCTGTCAAAGGTCCAGAGAATCATCTCGTGGCCCAGGGCCTGGCCGATGGCGTGGTCCCGCCAGGTGTAATAGCCCCCCGGGGGCCGGTAGTAGCGCACCGTCTGCCCGGTGACCTCCCGGATGATGGCGCTGCAGTCCTGAATCTCCCGGAGGATCTTTCCGTCATCCACCACCCGCATGTCCGCGTGGTTCATGGAGTGGTTGGCCAGCTCGTGGCCCCGCTGACTGATCATGATGGCCTGGTCCGGGTGGTTCAGCAGGAAGGCCCCCTGGAGGAAGAAGGTACACTTGGCGTCGTAGCGGTCCAGCAGGTCCAGCAGGTCCGGCACCCGGCCCACGCCGTTGGCGCTGTCGAAGGTGATGGCGATCTTCTTCTCCGCCGTGTCCACCCGGACAATGCCCTCCCGGCCGTCGTCAATGGCCAGCATGGTCTCGCTCTGGAGCTCGGACACGCCGTCGTGCAGGAAGCAGAAGCGCAGGATCTGCCCGTTTTTGAGGCCCATCTCCGGCCGCAGCAGGATCCGCCCGTCCTTCGCGCCCCGGGCCAGATGGACGGAGGTCAGCACATTCCCCTCCTCATCCAGCACCTGCATCTCCCCCGCCGGGGCGCTGCTGATCTTCCGGAAGGAGACGGCCGTCACAGCCCCCGCCCGGGCGGTCACCACCCCGGGCACCCGCCAGCAGACGGTGTCCTCCCCCCGGGCCGTCAGGCTGGGGGCCAGGCAGAGCAAAAGGCAGAGGCACAGGGTCAGAAAACGGCGCACACACTTCACCTTCCTCTCCGGGATCCGGATTCCATGGGCGCATTATAGCACAAGGGAGGGCAAATGACAAACCCCGCCCCGTGCTTGTGCTCCCGCCCGGTCCTGTGCTATAATGCCCGGCGGAAAGGGGGGACAGCCATGGATCACTGCACGCTCTGCCCGCGCCGCTGCGGCGCCTTGCGGACGGCGGAGGAGGGGCACGGCTTCTGCCGCCTGCCGGAGACCATGCGCATCGCCCGGATCGCCCCCCACCTGTGGGAGGAGCCCCCCGTCAGCGGCCAACGGGGCACCGGCGCCGTGTTTTTCTCCGGCTGCACCCTGCGCTGCGCCTACTGCCAGAACGCGGAGATCAGCCACCGCAACGCCGGCCGCCCCTTCACCCCGGCGGCGCTGGCCGACGCCCTCCGCCGCCTGGTGGACATGGGCATGCAGAGCATCTCCTTCATCACCGCCACGCCCTACACGGAGCAGGTGCTGGAGACCCTGGCGCTCTACCGGCCGCCCCTGCCCCTGGTGTGGAACACCTCCGGCTACGAGACCGTGGAGACCCTCCGGCGCCTGGAGGGAGTGGTGGATGTCTACCTCCCCGACCTGAAGCACTACACCCCGCGGATCGCCCAGCTGTGCGCCGGGGCCGCCGACTACTTCCCCGTGGCCTCCGCCGCCATCCGGGAGATGGTGCGCCAGACCGGCGCGCCCCGGTACGATGAGGACGGCGTCATGACCCGGGGCACCCTGATCCGCCACCTGATCCTCCCCGGCGCCACCGGGGACGCCATCGCCCTCCTGGACTGGGTGGCGGAGACCTTCGGCCGGGAGATTCCCGTCTCCCTGATGCAGCAGTACGTCCCCTGCAACCACGTGGACATTCCCGGCCTGGACCGGCGCATCACCCCCCGGGAGTACCGCCGGGTCCGGGCGCACATGGAGGCCCTGGGGCTGCCGGGCTTCCTCCAGGGGCCCACCAGCGCCACGGTGGACTTCGTGCCGGTGTTCAATCAACCTGAGAGCTTTCCGGGGGAGGGCTGAGCCGGCCCTCCCTTTTTCTGTGCATCTCTCCACGGGAAAAGCCGCCCCCCCGCGCCGGGAGGCGGCTTCGTTGTTTATCCGATGCTGTCAGATGCTGGAGGCCGTGCTGGGCCGGGTGAGCTGGGTCTGCCAGACGCTGCCGTTGCGGAAGAACAGCACCGTCACGGTGTCCCCCTCCGCCATGGCGGCCTTGGCCCGGTCCACGGAGGTGCCGCCGAAGATGCGCACGTCCCCGATGGCCAGCAGCACGTCCCCGGCCTTCAGTCCCGCCAGGTCCGCCGGGCTCCCCGGCTCCATGGCCGTGATCAGCTCACCCTCCCGGGCGCCGTAGAACTTGGCGATCTCCGGGTCCACATAGACGCTGGTGACCCCCAGGGACCAAGCCGCCGCCAGCTGCTCCTCCTTCCGGGTCAGGGGCGTCACCGGGATGTCCTGATACCCCGCCGTCACGCCCTTGCCGAAGGCGAACCAGTGCTGCTGGTCCTCCGGGATCCGCACCGTCTCCCCGCTCACCTTGTGGTAGGCGGTGATGGCCACCATGCAGCCCGCGAAGTAGTAGTCCCCCATGTTCAGGGAGAGGGTCATGTCCTGGTTCTTGTTCAGGGTCTTGCGCTCCTCCGACATGTTGAAGACCTTCATCTCGTCGGTGATGGTCACCTTGTCGCTGAGGCTGCCCAGGAGGAAGCGCTCGCCGTAGGTGCTGTAGAGCCGCATATCAAAGTCGAAGGCGTCCACCTTCTCCCCGGTCTTGTTCCGGATGGTGAAGGTGATGGTGCCGCCGCCCTTGCTGGAGGCCTTCACGTTCCCCTTGGTGATGACCATGGGGTCCTCCTTCACCAGGGGCTGGCCCTTGGATTTGGTGAGGGCCTTGGGGGAGAAGAGCCGGGCCTGGAACTCCGGCGAGCAGATGCCGTCCTGCTCCATGCCGTTCCTGCTCTGGAACTGCCGGATGGCGGAGGCATACTCCTTGGTGAGCTTGTTGCCCTTGGCGCTGAGGGAGTAGCCCAGCTCGTGGAGGCGGTCCCGGATGAGGGGCACCGTGTCGCTGGTATCCCCCACCTCAATCAGGCTGTACATGGCGGGATCCGCCGCGCCGGGGAGGGTGTCGGGGTCCACCAGGCCGCTGGCCCGGAGCACCGGGAAGGGGAACTCGTCCGTCACCTGGGTCACCCCCGTGGCGGCCTCCGGCCGGCTGGGGGTGATGGCCTTCTTGGCGATGACCAGGTCCACGTCGTCCGCCAGCACCCAGCCTGTCTTGTTGTTGGCCAGGAAGGTCACCCGGTACCAGCCCGTGCCGTCGGTGAGGGTTTCCTCCTCGATGCGCACCTGGGTGCCCAGCTCCACCGTGCCGTCCACCATGGCCTTGTCCGAGGCGTCCATGTAGACCTTGGTCTCTGTGTTCACATAGCCGATCTGCGCCTCCTCCGCCGCGGCCGGGAAGGCCGTCAGCAGCAGGCACAGGGCCAGCAGCAGGGCAAGAATGTTCCGCTTCATTGGATCAGGTCTCCTTTCGTGTCCGCGGCAGCGCGGCTTCACAGCCGGTTCATCACGGTTTGGTGGTGTTCACAAACTCCTTCAGCCGCTGCAGCATCTCCTCCGGCAGCTCTGTGCCGTCCGTCTCCGGGGCCGCCTCCGCCGGGCCCAGGGTGAAGGTCGCGCCCCCCGCCAGCCGGCCGCCGATATAGTAGGCCACCGTGTAGGTGCCCTCGGGGTAGGTCTCCACATCCCACAGCATGTCCTCCAGCATTCCGGAGCAGTCCTTGTTCCAGACGTCGTCCGGCATGTACTCCGGCGCCCAGATGAAGCCGGAGGCCTCCGCGGCGCAGGTGCCGTCCGGGCCGAAGAGGGCGAAGACCAGGTTGTCCTGGGACTCCTCCGTCACGCTGTAGTGGTTCACCACCTGCAGGCAGAGCTTGTATTCCCCGCTCTCCAGCTGGGCCCGGGTGATGTTCTCCGTCCGCTCCAGCTTCTCCATGCCCGTGAGTTGCTCCGAGGCGGGGCGCAGGGCCAGCCAGCACTCCTGGCGGAAGCCGTGGTCCGTCACGTTCCCCAGGTCGGGCGGGGTGATCTCCGCCTCCGGCGGCAGCACCGTGATCCCGATGAAGGACTCCGGCCGCTCCGGCCAGTACCCCACCCACACATGGTAGGTGCGCTCCGGCACCGCGGGGAAGTAAACCAGCTTCTCATCCCCGTGGTCCACCCGCCAGCTGGTGTAGTACCTGTTGTCCACGTCCTCCAGCACCACGGCATACACGCCGCTCTCCGTCTCCCCCGGATAAGCCTGGTCCCGCCAGTCCACGCAGATCAGGCCCTGGTCCAGGGTCACCGAGGCGTGAACCGGCACCGCCTGCCGGGCGCTGCTGTCCTCCGTCCCCTGAATCGGCAGGGCTGTGCGGTCCGCCGCCAGCAGGGCCTCGGTGATGCCCCGGGCGGTCAGGGCGCCGTAGCGGCCCTCCCCCTCGCCCCAGGTGCTCATCACCAGGCCGGCCAGCAGGCCCTCGCTGTCGGTGACCACCGCGCCGGAGAGCAGCCCGGGCAGGCTGGTGAGGGTCATGCCGCCGTGGCCCCGCAGGGTCACCGGCGCCACCCGCTCCGCCCAGCTCTCCACCCGGCTTCCGTCCGCCAGATGGCCTCGCACAGGGCCCACATTGCCGCTGCCGGACAGGGAGATGGCCTCCGTCAGCAGCTCCGGGTCCGCCAGGGTCAGCACCGCCAGGCCGCTGCCCCCCAGCTCCTCCGCCCCTAGCACCCGGGTATAGGTTCCCTGGTCCGTCATCAGATACAGGGCCACGTCGTCCGGCAGGAGGGCCGCCGGCGCCAGCCACACCGTCTCCTCCCCGAAGGCCGCATGCACCGCCGTGGCCGCGGTGGTCTGGCTGTCGTCCCCCAGCCAGATCAGCTCCGCCATGGGCACGACAGGCGCCGCCGCGGCCGCCCTGCCGGGGAGCAGGCCCGCCGTCAGCAGCAGGCAGAGCAGGAGGGCCAGTGCTTTCTTCATCTTCATGGGATTTCTCCTTCTTCGTCCGTCTTCTTCGTCCGTCAGAGGGTTTCCCCGTTCTCGATGGCCGTGATCTGGTCAATACGCCGCTGGTGCCGTCCGCCCTCAAACTCGGCGGTCAGCCAGTGCCGCGCGATCATCTTCGCCACCTCCACGCCCACCACCCGGGCGCCCATGGTGAGGATGTTGCTGTTGTTGTGCCGCTTGGACAGCTCCGCCGTGTACACGTCCGAGCAGGTGCACACCCGGATGCCCTTCACCTTGGAGGCCGCGATGCCGATGCCCACGCCCGTGCCGCAGATCAGGATGCCCCGGTCACACTCCCCGGAGGCCACGGCCCGGGCCGCCCGGAAGCCGTACACCGGATAGTCGTCGTCCCGGTTGGCGGCGTCGTAATTGCCGAAATCCTTCCACTCGAGCCCCATCTCGTCCAGCATCCGGGCGATCTCCCCCTTCAGGGCGACGCCGGTATGGTCACAGGCCAGCGCGATCATGTTTCTTCCTCCCGTCCTTGTGCGCGTCTTCGCGTCCTGGGTCTATCATAGCACAATTGTCCGTTGAACACAATCACTCCGCAAAATCGCCCCCGGTGGAGCCCTGTCCCAATTCCGGGGTATTTTACGATTGAAAGTGGGATTGTTCACAGCTTTTTTGCGCATTTTTACAGAAGTAATGGGATTGTGTTGCCTGTTCTGGTCGTTTTCGTTTGACATTGTGGCAGAAGTGTGGTAGAATATTGCCGATGTAAGACAGTGCGCCGTAAAAAGGAGGAGGAGAGCCGTTGAACAAGCGGATGCAGGTCACCTACTATCTGCACAGCGGTTTTTCCTGCGCCAAGGACGAGGTGCTGCTGGTCTTTGACTACTGGCTGGGGGAGCACCGGGAGCTGGCGGACTTCCGCCGCCTCACCCTGGCGGAGCTGAAGCAGTTCCAGGAGATCTATGTGTTCATCAGCCACAGCCATCCCGACCACTTCGACCCGGAGGTGCTCACCTGGCTGGGGGAGGTGCCGGTGACCTACGTCATCGCCGACGAGCTGCCGGCGGATGTCCCCGGGGTGCGGATGGTGTGCGGCAGCGAGGTGACCCTGGGGGAGCATGTGAAGGTGAAGGCCTTCGACTCCACCGACCTGGGGGTCTCCTTCCTGGTGGACCTGGACGGCATCCGCATCTTCCACGCGGGGGACCTGAACTTCTGGCACTGGCGGGATGAGTCCACCCTGCAGGAGATCGACGAGGCGGAGGCCGCCTTCCGGAAGGCCTGCGAGCCCCTGATCGGGGAGCCCATCGACCTGGCCTTCTTCCCGGTGGACCCCCGGCAGGGACGGGGCTACGACGCCGGCGCCAACTATTTCATTCTCACCGTGAAGCCCCGCCTGCTGGTGCCCATGCACTTCTGGGGGCGCCGGGAGATGGCGGCGGAGTTTGCCCGCAGCGCCCGCTGCCGGGAGACCGAGGTCATCGCCCTGGTGCGGCCCAAGGAGCAGATGCTGCTGGAGTTCGACGACACGGGCTTCATGAGCATCAACCTGCTGAACTACCCGGACGCCCGGGAGGCCGGCGTGCTTCCCGCCTCGGGGAACGACGACATGCTGGGCATGGAGGACGTCTTCAGCGGCACCGACCTCCCCATCGACATCGACCACAACGGCGGCGGCTGACGCCCTCCGCTCCAGGAAGGCGCCCGGGCGGCGCCCTTTTTCTTTCCCGCCCGTGAAGAAATGTAACACTGTGCCCGCCCGCCCCCGCGGCGCTTTTCACGGAGGCGGTGTTGTGGTATAATGGGCCCGTGACAGGAAATAGACGGCCAGGAGGCTTTTCATGACGGATTTCGAGGACAGGGACCGGGACGGCCAGACCCGGAACTGGTCTCCCTATACGCCCCCGGCGGCGGAGCAGCCGGCGGGTGAAACCCCGCAGGCGGCAGACCCCGGCGGGGATTTTGACATGCCCCAGCCCGGGTGGGACGGGGATTTCGCCCCGGACGACCCGGAGGATCTCGCCTGTGACGACTGGGCCCGGGCGCCGGAGGAGGCCCCCGAGCCCGTCCTGCGGGACCCCGGGGACGAGGACATGGACGACGCGGAGCACGAGCCCCACTCCATCTTCAAGCCCGCCATGCGCAAGCCGCCCTTCCTGCTGAGCGTGGCGGTGGGGGCGGTCCGGCTGCTGTTCGTGGCGGGGCTGCTGCTGGCCCTGGCGGCGGCGGGCGCCGTGGCCGGCATCGCCAAGGGCTATGTGGAGACCGCCCCCACCCTGGACCTCACCGCCCTGGACGAGCAGGCCCAGACCTCCTTCATCTACGACATCAACGGCGACCTCATCACCGAGTACAAGGGCACGGAGAACCGGGTGATGGTCTCCCTGGCGGCCATGCCCGCCGCCCTGCAGCGCGCCTTCGTGGCGGCGGAGGACACCCGCTTCTACACCCACAACGGCGTGGACTTCAAGCGCATCGTGGGCGCCTTTGTCTCCAACCTCACCTCCTCCTCCACCCAGGGCGGCTCCACCATCACCCAGCAGCTCATCAAGAACACCGTGCTCTCCTCGGAGCAGAGCTACAAGCGGAAGATCCAGGAGGCCTACCTGGCCATCCAGCTGGAGCAGACCTACACCAAGGACCAGATCCTGGAGTGCTACCTGAACACCATCTGGCTGGGGGAAAACTATTACGGCGTCCAGACCGCCTCCCAGGGCTACTTCGGCAAGGAGCTGGGGGAGCTGACCCTGCGGGAGTGCGCCATGCTGGCCGGCATCGCCAACAGCCCCTACTACTACAACCCCCGGCGCAATTTCTACACCCGCCACAAGGAGGGCGTGGACTATGTGAAGATCACCAACGACCGCACGGACTATGTGCTGCGCTGGATGTACAACTGCCAGTTCATCACCTTTGAGCAGTACCAGGCCGCCCTGGACCCCGCCACCGCCCACGTGCTGGAGGCGGACCCCAGCGGCTCGGCCTCCATGTACGCCTATCCCCACTATGTGGAGTACGCCGTGGGCGAGGTGGTGGACATTCTCCTGGAGCTGGGGGGCCTGGAGAACACCCCGGCCAACCGGGCCGCCATGGAGAGCAAGTTCCGCACCGGCGGCTACCGGGTGCAGCTGGCCATCGACCCCGCCATCCAGGGCACCCTGGAGGACACCGTGGCTAACTGGACCAAGTACCCCTCCCTGCGGGATCCCGCGGACAAGACCTTCCGCGCCTCCAACGGGGACGGCACCTACACGGAGATTGTGGAGCCCCAGGCCGCCGCGGTGATCATCGACTACCGCACCGGGGAGATCAAGGCCATGGTGGGCAGCCGCAACGTCCCCACCGTCCGCAAGACCCTGAACCGCGCCACCGACATGAAGATGCCCGTGGGCTCCTCCATCAAGCCGCTGACGGTCTATGCCCCCGCCCTGGAGAAGGGCGCCTCCCCCGCCAGCGTGGTGTTCAACATGCCCCTGCCCGTGGCCGGCTGGCGCAACGCCCGGGGGCAGGACACCTGGCCCAAGAACTACGGCGGCGGCGGCTACACCGGCCCCATCACCCTCCGGGCCGCCATGACCAAGTCCTACAACACCGCGGCCGCCCAGACCATGATGACCATCGTGGGGGTCTCCAGCGCCGTGGACTACCTGAATAAAATGGGGGTGGACAACGCCCACATCGACGCCACCCCCTTTGGCGTGACCCTGGGCTCCAGCGGCATCACGCCCCTGCAGATGACCGTGGCCTACGGCGTGCTGGCCAACGGCGGCATCTACGTGAAGCCCATCTCCGTCATCGGCATCTCCGACAGTGAGGGCCGCATCGTCTGGGACGGCCGGCAGCACCAGGAGCGCCGCCGGGTCTTCTCCGCCTCCACCGCCTACATGATCGTGGACATGCTCAAGTCCGTGGTCTCCTCCGGCACGGGCACCTCGGCGAAGATCTCCGGCCAGACCGTGGGCGGCAAGACCGGCACCAACTCCGACCAGAAGGGCGTCACCTTCGCGGGGATCACCGGCTACTACGCCTCCTGCGTGTGGATCGGCCACGACAACTACAAGGCCCTGTCCGGCAAGACCACCGGCTCCGGGGCGGCCGCTCCCCTCTGGCAGTCCTACATGAGCAAGATCCACAAGGGTCTGCCCAACCGGGACATCCTGGAGGGGGACGCCGGGCAGTACGGCCTGGTGAAGGTCACCACCTGCGCCGTCTCCGGCCAGCTGGCCACCGACGCCTGCTACAGCGACAGCAAGGGCTTCGGCGTGGTGACCGACTACTGGCTCAGCGGCACCCAGCCCACCGTGCAGTGCCAGATGCACACCACCGAGAGCGTCTGCGTGGAGAGCGGCATGGCCGCTGGGGCCTACTGCCCCAATGTGGAGACCCGGGGCGTGGTGACCATCCCCCAAGGCCATCCCCTCTACCAGTACCTGGGCACGGAGTATGAGGACACCCTGCGGGAGTATCTGGGGCTCTCCTACGGCCAGAGCGGCATCACCTGCACCCTCCACGGGGCCTACAGCCCTGCCCAGGTGACGCCTCAGACCGACCCGGGCTATTTCCCCGGCTATGACACCCAGACCGACCCGGGCTACAACGTCCAGCCGGGCGTCCAGGGGAACGACGGCAGCGTCTACGCCCAGGACGCCATGAACCTCATCGCCCAGGCCCAGTTCACCCTGGACGGCCTGGACCCCAACCACCCCCAGGCGGTGGCCATCCAGAACGCCATCTGGAACCTGAACAGCCTGCTGAACGCCGGCTACTACAGCGAGGCGGACATTCTGGGCGCCATGGGCAGGCTGAGCCAGGCCATGGCGGGGATCTACTGATGCCCCCGCTGGAGGCGGTGCTGGCCGCCCTGCGCACCATCCGGGCGCCCCTGGAGCGGGGGGAGTATGACCTCCACGCCCTGGTGGCGGCCGCCCTGGACCGGGCGGGGCTGGCGAGGCGCCACGAGGTGGCCCTGGCCCCCCGCTGCCGCATCGACTTTCTCTGCGGGGGCGTGGGCATCGAGGTCAAGCGCGGCCAGCCGGAGCGGGCGCGGATCCGCCAGCAGCTGGCCCGCTACACCGCCTGCCCTCAGGTGGAGGCCCTGGTGCTGGTCACCGAGCAGACGGTGGATCTCCCGGACACCCTGAACGGCAAGCCCCTGCGGGCCGTCTGCCTGCGGCGGCTGTGGGGCATCGCGCTGTAGCATCATCGGAGAAAAAGGACGCAACGCCATGACCGACATCCATGAGGAAACCCCCTGGACCGGGGCGGAGGAGGAGCTGCTTCCGCCCTATTTGCGCGCCGGCGTGCCGGAGGGCAGCCGCACCTGGGGCACCCTCTCCTGGAACCAGCGCAGCCGCTGCTGGGTGGTGAAGGGGGATCCCTCGGTGACGGAGATGTGCAAGCGCCTGTTCCCCGGCTCCGCGGGCGGCCGCCGGGGGGAGGCCCGCTTCACCGGCCACCGGCGGATGGTGGCGGACCTGTGCTGGCTGATGCTGCGCTTCCCCCTGCAGGTCCGGATGCAGGACCTGGCCCGGTGGGACGCCGCGGTGGCGGAGGCCCGGCGCTACGCCATCCGGCAGGAGCAGGCCGCCCGCATGCCCCCCAGGTCCGACCCGCCGGAGGGCACCTTCGCCGGGAAGCTCATGGAGTTCCAGCGGGAGGGGCTGTCCTTCCTCACGGGCCACGACCGCTGCCTGCTGGCGGACGAGATGGGCCTGGGCAAGACGGTGCAGGCCCTGGCGTGCCTGGCAGCGGACCGGCTCTTCCCCGCCCTTGTGGTGCCCCCGCCCCACCTCACCCTCAACTGGCAGGAGGAGGCCCTGCGCTTCCTGCGCCTGGAAGGCAGACCGCCCCGGGTGCATATCATCACCGGCCTGAAACCCTACCCCCTGCCGGAGGCCGACCTCTACATCATGCACTACCTGCTGCTCCGGGGCTGGAAGGAGGTCCTCCCCGACCTCCCCCTGCGCTGCGTCATCTTCGACGAGATCCAGGAGCTGCGCCACACGGGCACGGAGAAGTACTCCGCCGCCTCCCTGCTGGCGGAGCACTGCGAGCGGGTCTACGGCCTCTCCGGCACCCCCATCTACAACCGGGGCGGGGAGATCTGGAACGTCATCAACATCCTGGACTACCACTTCCTGGGGGACTGGGAGTCCTTCTCCCGGGAGTGGTGCTACGGCTACGGCAGCGCCATCGTGGCCAAGCCGGAGCTGCTGGGGGACTATCTCAAGCGGGAGGGCCTGATGCTCCGGCGCACCAAGGAGCAGGTGCTCTCGGAGCTGCCCCCCAAGCGCCGCCTGGTGCAGGAGTTGGACTGGAACGACAGGGTCTACGCCCGGCTCATGGCCCCCATCCTCCCCCAGCTCCTGCGCTGGAAGACGGACAGCGCCCTCTCCCCCCAGGAGAAGAGCCTGCTGGAGGCCGCCATCAGCCAGCGGGCCCGCCAGGCCACCGGCGTGGCCAAGGCGCCCTTCGTGTGCCAGTTTGTCCGGGCCCTGCTGGAGGGCGGAGAAAAAGTGCTGCTCTTCGCCCACCACCACGAGGTGATGGACCTGTACAAGGCGGAGCTGAAGGCCTTCCGCCCCGGCTTCATCACCGGCCGGGAGACCACCGCCGAGAAGGAGAAGGCCGCCGCCCGCTTCATGGAGGGCAGGACGGACCTGCTGTGCGTCAGCCTGCGCTCCGCCTCCGGCCTGAACCTGCAGCGGGCCACCTGCGTGGTCTTCGGGGAGCTGGACTGGAGCCCCGCCGTCCACGCCCAGGCGGAGGACCGGGCCCACCGCATCGGCCAGCAGGACAGCCTCCTGTGCTACTACCTGGTCTCCCCCGTCGGCTCCGACGCCTCCATGCAGGAGGCCCTGGGCCTGAAGGTCAGCCAGTTTGTCTCCCTCATGGGGGACCGCCCCGTCAGCCAGGAGGAGGCGGAGGAGGCCGCCAATTTCGCCCGGCGGCATGTGGCGCGCCTGGCGGAGGAGTACGCCGCCGCCCTGCCCCCCGCCTGAGGCGGGAACCCCCCTGTTGTTTGTCAAATCTGGTGGACAGTCGGCCATATCCGCTGTCCACGTTTTTTGTGCGATTATTTATAGTAGAAACCTTTTCAAGCCTCCCCTTTTGTGGTATAATGGGTGCGGTCTTTTACGGGCCCCGGCCCGGGAGAGATAGTGTATGGAAACGGGAGATTGAACATGTCAGAACTTGAGCCCATGGACCTGGCGGATCAGATTGAACGCGCCATTCAGGTGACGGAGGACTACGGCGAGGAACAGATTCAGGTGCTGGAGGGCCTGGAGGCCGTCCGGAAGCGCCCGGGCATGTACATCGGTTCCACGGACGTGCGGGGTCTGCACCACCTGGTGTACGAGATTGTGGACAACTCCATCGACGAGGCCCTGGCGGGCTTCTGCACGGAGATCGGGGTCACCCTGCACAAGGACGGCTCCGTGGAGGTGCGGGACAATGGCCGGGGTTTTCCCGTGGGCATCCATCCCAAGACCGGGCGGCCGGCGGTGGAGGTGTGCCTGACGGTGCTGCACGCCGGCGGCAAGTTCGGCGGCGGCGGATACAAGGTGTCCGGCGGCCTGCACGGCGTGGGTGCCTCGGTGGTGAACGCCCTGTCGAAGCACCTCACGGTGACGGTGTACCAGGACGGGCACATCTATCAGCAGGAGTACGCCCTGGGCAAGTACCTCTACGACCTGAGGATCATCGGGGAGACGGACCGCACCGGCACCACCATCCGCTTCCTGCCGGACATCCGCAGCGAGGAGAACCCGGAGGGCATCTTCGAGCCGGGGGTGGACTTTGAGCACGACACCCTGAAGACCCGGCTGCGGGAGATGGCCTTCCTGAACAAGGGCATCACCATCGTCTACCGGGACGAGCGGCCGGAGAAGCCCACGGAGGACGTGTTCTGCTTCCGGGGCGGCCTGAAGGAGTACGTCCAGTGGCTGAACCGGGACCGGGAGGTCCTCTTCCCCGAGCCCATCTACACCGAGGGTCTCAAGGACGGCATCCTGGTGGAGGTGGCCATGCAGTACAACGACTCCTACCAGGAGAACGTGTACACCTTCGCCAACAACATCGCCACCCCCGACGGCGGCACCCATCTCCAGGGCTTCAACACCGCCGTCACCCGGGCCATCAACGACTACGGCCGGCGCTACAAGCTCCTCAAGGATAACGAGCCCAACCTCCGGGGCGAGGACGTGCGGGAGAGCCTCACCGCCATCGTCTCCATCAAGATGGAGGACCCCCAGTTCGAGAGCCAGACCAAGTCCAAGCTGGGCTCCGGCCAGGTCCGGGGCGTGGTGGACGCCCTGGTGACGGAGGAGCTGTCCACCTACCTGGAGGAGCACCCCGCGGAGGCCCGGGCCATCCTGGACCGCTGCGTCAATGCCGCCCGTGCCCGGGAGGCCGCCCGGAAGGCCCGGGAGGCCACCCGGAGAAAGTCCGTGCTGGAGAGCGCCTCCCTGCCGGGCAAGCTCTCCGACTGCTCCGACCGGGATCCGGCGAAATGCGAGATCTTCCTGGTGGAGGGCGACAGCGCCGGCGGCAGCGCCAAGGGCGGCCGGGACAGCCGCTTCCAGGCCATCCTCCCCCTGCGGGGCAAGATCCTGAACGTGGAGAAGGTGCGCCTGGACCGGGCCCTGGGCAACGCGGAGATCCGGGCCATGATCACGGCCTTCGGCTGCGGCATCGGGGAGGAGTTTGACGAGAGCAAGCTGCGCTACCACCGGATCGTGTGCATGACCGACGCCGACGTGGACGGCGCCCATATCCGGATCCTCCTGCTCACCTTCTTCTACCGCTACATGCGGCCCCTGGTGGAGAAGGGCTATGTCTACGCCGCCATGCCGCCCCTGTACAAGGTCACCAAGGGCAAGTTTGAGCGCTATGTCTACGACGACGAGGAGCTGCAGCGGGTCCTGGACGAGATCGGCCGGGATCCCAAGCCGGAGATCCAGCGCTACAAAGGCCTGGGCGAGATGAGCAGCCAGCAGCTGTGGGACACCACCATGAACCCCGAGACCCGGATGATGATGCAGATCACCCCGGAGGACGCCATGGAGGCCGACCACCTCTTCACCCTGCTGATGGGTGAGGCCGTGGAGCCGCGCAAGCAGTTCATCCAGGAGAACGCCGGCCTGGTGAAGGACCTGGACGTGTAAGGAGGAGCAGCAAAATGGCCAAGCTGGAACGCACCATTTACGCACCCTGGGATGAGCTGACCGAGGCCATCAGCAGCGGCATCCTCAAGGGCAGCATCTCCTCCTCCGACGAGGGCTGCTCCGTCTTCACCGAGGGCGGCGCCCGCTGCAGCGTGCAGGTGTTCGAGCGCTACAGCTTCCTGGGCAACAACCGGGTCTCCATGACGGTGACCCTGTTCCAGGCGGAGGGCGGCCCGATTCACCTGAGCGCCATCACCGCCGGCGGCTCCCAGGCCATCTTCATCAAGATCAACACCTTCGGCGAGGAGGCCTTCCTGAACAAGCTCCGGGAAGTGCTGGATGAATTCTCCTGAGTCCGGGATAAGAGCGTTTGACAAGGAGTCCACGAAATGAGCGACATCAAAGATAAGCTGATACCCGTAAACCTTGAGCAGGAGATGCGCAAGAGCTTCATCTCCTACGCCATGGCGGTCATCATCGACCGGGCCCTGCCGGATGTGCGGGACGGCCTGAAGCCCGTGCACCGGCGGATTCTCTACGACATGAACGAGCTGGGCATGACCCCGGACAAGCCCTACCGCAAGAGCGCCCGTCTGGTGGGCGACGTGCTGGGCAAATACCACCCCCACGGCGATTCCTCCGTCTACGACGCCATGGTGCGCCTGGCCCAGCCCTTCAACATCCGTTATCCCCTGGTGGAGGGCCAGGGCAACTACGGCTCCGTGGACGGCGACGGCGCCGCGGCCATGCGTTACACCGAGGCCCGGATGCAGAAGCTCACCATGTACATGCTGGAGGGCATCGACAAGGACACGGTGGATTTCTACCCCAACTTTGACGAGACCCTCACCCAGCCCGCCGTGCTGCCCGCCCGCTTCCCCAACCTGCTGGTGAACGGCTCCAGCGGCATCGCCGTGGGCATGGCCACCAACATCCCGCCCCACAACCTGCGGGAGGTCATCGACGGCGTGATCTGCATGCTGGACAACCCGGACTGCTCCGTGGAGGACCTGATGCAGCACATCAAGGGCCCGGACTTCCCCACCGGCGGCATTATCCTGGGCCGGGCGGGCATCCGGGAGGCCTACTACACCGGCCACGGCCGCATCGCGGTGCGGGCCAAGACCGAGGTGGAGGACATGGGCGGCGGCCGCAGCCGGATCATCGTCCGGGAGATCCCCTACCAGGTCAACAAGGCCATGCTGGTGAAGAAGATCGCCGACCTGGTCCACGACAAGACCATCGACGGCATCTCCGACATCCGGGACGAATCCAACGACCGGGACGGCATGCGGGTGGTGATCGAGCTCAAGCGGGACGCCTATCCCCAGGTGGTGCTCAACCTGCTCTACAAGCACACCTCCATGCAGGAGAACTTCAACGCCAACATGCTGGCCCTGGTGGACGGCACCCCCCGGGTGCTGAACCTGCGGGAGCTGATCTACTACTACGTCCAGCACCAGAAGGACGTGGTCACCCGCCGCACCCGCTTCGAGCTGGACAAGGCCCAGGCCCGGGCTCACATCCTGGAAGGCCTCATCAAGGCCCTGGACTACATCGACGAGATCGTGGAGCTGATCAAGCGCTCCCCGGATCCCGCCACGGCCAAGGCCGGCCTGATGGAGCGCTTCGGCTTCTCCGACCGGCAGGCCCAGGCCATCCTGGACATGCGTCTGGCCCGCCTCACCGGCCTGGAGCGGGATCGTCTCCAGGCGGAGTATGAGGAGCTGGAGCGCACCATCGCCCGCCTCACCGCCATTCTGGCGGACGAGCAGCTGCTCATCGGGGTCATCCGCACCGAGATCAGCGAGATCCGGGACAAGTTCAGCGATCCCCGGCGGACGGAGCTGTCCATCGTGGAGGGCGAGATCGACGTGGAGGACCTGATCGCCCAGGAGGACATGGTGGTCACCCTGACCCGCCACGGCTATGTGAAGCGGGTCTCCGCCTCCACCTACCGCCAGCAGCGGCGGGGCGGCCGGGGCGTCTCCGGCATGACCACCAAGGAGGAGGACTACGCCGTCCAGGTGTGCGTGGTGAACACCCACCAGGAGATCATGTTCTTCACCAACCGGGGCCGGTGCTTCTCCCTGAAGTGCTTCCAGATCCCGGAGGCCGGACGCGCCGCCCGGGGCACCGCCATCGTGAACCTGCTGCAGATCGCCGGGGAGGAGAAGGTCTCCACCATGCTCCCCATGCCCCGGGACAGCGAGGACAGGGACTACAACCTGGTCTTCGGCACCCGGATGGCCATGGTGAAGAAGACGCCCCTGGCGGACTATGTGAACCTGAGCAAGCGGGGCCTGATCGCCATCAACCTCCGGGAGGGGGACGAGCTCATCGGGGTGCGTCTGTCCACCGGCGAGGATGAGCTGATCATGGGCAGCCGCAAGGGCATGGCCATCCGCTTCTCCGAGCGGCATGTCCGGGCCATGGGGCGCAATGCCACCGGCGTCCGGGCCATGAAGCTCCGGGAGGGGGACGAGATCATCGACATGGCCATCCTGGAGCCCGGCGCCCAGATCCTGGCCATCACTTCCGGCGGCTACGGCAAGCGCACTGACCCGGAGGAGTACCGGGAGCAGGGGCGCAACGGCTACGGCGTCCGGGCCATGAACCTCACCGACAAGACCGGGGAGATGGCCGCCATCCTGCCGGTGCTGCCGGAGGAGGACATCCTGCTCATCACCGACGACGGCACCATCATCCGCTCCGCCGTGGACGACATCCGCCTGTGCGGCCGCTTCACCCAGGGTGTGCGCCTGATGCGCCTGCAGGGCGAGGCAAAGATCATCGGCGTCGCCCGGGCCGACCGGGAGGAGGCCCCGGAGGAGGCGGAAGCGCCGGCCCCCGAGACAGCCCCCGACCCCGAGCTGTAAACCATCCTGACACAATGTGGGAGAAAAGCACATGAAGCATCTGACAAAGCCTGCCGTATGCCTCTGTCTGCTGGCCCTGTGTCTCCTGCTGGCCGCCCCGGCGCTGGCCCTGGAGATGAAGGTCAAGGCGGTGACGCCCTTTGACCCCAACCCCATCACCCTGATCTGCGACCAGCCGGGGAAGGTGACCATCACGGCGGTGAGCGGCATCCGGGAGCTGGAGAACCCGGCTACGGACCTGGAGGTGGCCGCCGGCATCAACGAGCTGACCTGGCTGGGCCTCACCTACGGCGGGGAGCCCGTGGCGGGCGGCCCCGTCACCCTGGACGCCACGGTGACCCACGGGGACGGCAGCGTGGAGACCGCCACAGTGAAGGCCACCGTGCGCACGCCCCGGGTGGCCGTGGTCAGTGTTCTCCCCGCCGCTCAGGCCTGGTACCCCGACAAGCAGGACCAGCTGAAGATCGAGGTCACCCTGAGCCGGAAGGGACACTTTGTCATCGAGCTGGCCTCCGCCAAGAACCCCGACAAGGTCCTGTGGCGCACCACCGGCAACAACGACACCCGGGAGCCCTCCGTGGTCCTGTGGAACGGGCGCCTCAACAGCAAAAAGGTCTGCCCCGCCGGCGACTACATCCTCACCGCCTACAGCAAGGCCCTGCCGGACTACAAACAGACCCACAGCCTCACCATCCTCAGCAAGGCGCCGGCAGAGCCGGAGCTGGCCGTCACCCCCTCCCTCTTCCCGGCGGATCTCTCCGACGACGAGGTGGTGTGGGAGGCCCTGATGGCCCCGGTGGCGGTGGGCATCGGCGGCGAGGGCAAGGGCCTGCACATCCACCAGACCAAGGGCCGGGGGGACGACGTGGGCACCGTCAACTGCCGCACCGTGGGCCTGGTGATCCGGGAGATCTACGACGACGGCTGGGTGCTGGCCGGCGCCTGGCGCCAGAAGGACGGCGCCTATGTGGAGGGCTATGTGAAGCAGGACAACCTGATGGTGGTCCGGCCCAACACCCACTACGGCGTCGTGCTGGACAAGCAGCACCAGACCATGACCATCTACGAGTACGGGAAGCCCATCGGCACCATGCAGGTCTCCACCGGCCTGGTGCGCAAGGGCTATCCCCGGGCGGACTCCCGCTGCGGGGTGTACCTCATCGGCAGCCGGATGTCCGGCTTCTGGCGGGAGGGCTACTACTACGACTACCCCCTGCGCATCGACGGCTCCAACCTGATCCACCAGATCGGCTACCGGGAGGTGGGGGACGTGCCCAACTTCGCCGACCAGATCGACGAGCTGGGCCGCAAGGCCAGCCACGGCTGCGTCCGCATGGACATGCGGGTGACGGAGGAGAACCACGGTCTCAACGCCTGGTGGGTCTGGACCCACCTGGAGCGGGACACCAAGATCATCGTCCTGGAGGACGACGAGACCCTGCACTATCCCCTGGGGGAGGCCGCCCCGTAACGCCGGGAAGGCCCCGGCGCCATGCAAAAACGCTGTCCCATCCGGGCAGCGTTTTTGCTGTGTCATCCCTTCCCCTGGTCCTCCGGGCCGCCGGGCGCGCCTTCTCTTTCCAGGGCCAGCAGCCACGCCTTCCGCGCCAAGCCGCCCCGGTAGCCCACCGGGGCGCCGCCGGCGCCCACCACCCGGTGGCAGGGGATGATGAGCAGGATGGGGTTGCGGCCCAGGGCGCCCCCCACGGCCTGGGCGGACATCCGGGGCACCCCCATCCGCCGGGCCGCCTCCCGGGCCACCTCCCCGTAGGTCATGGTGCCGCCCCGGGGGATGGTCTGCAGAATGTTCCACACCCTGCGGCAAAAGGCGGTGCCCCCGGGGCGGAGCAGGGGGGTGAAGCCCGGCGCCTCCCCGGCAAAATACAGGTCCAGCCAGCGGATGGTCTCCCCCAGCACCGGGGCCTCCCCGCCGAAGTCCCCCCCGTCGGGCGCCCCCTCGGCGAAGGCCAGCCCCGTCAGCCCCGCCCCGTCCCCGGTCAGGCGGAGTTTCCCTATGGGGGAATCATACGTATGCCGGAAAGCGCCGTTCTTCTCCGCTGTCATCCCCATGCCTCCCCCGGGCCGCTCCGCCGTCAGAAATCCACCAGGCAGATGCCGATGGTGATCTGGTGAAAGCTGCCCCGCATCTCGTGCTTCTTCACCCGGGCCGTCAGGCACTTCCCGGCGTCCATGAGCCTTGCGAACACCAGGTTGTCCTTCTCCGGGATGTAGCCCAGCCGCCGGTTTTCCCCGGTGAAGATCAGGATGGCGTGCTCGTCGAACTTGTTGTCCTCCCGCCGGAGGGTCAGCTTGTCCCCCTCCCGGACCGTGTCCAGCACGGAGGGGTCCTCCAGGTGGGTGGTGCCCGCCACCCAAGTGTCGAACAGGTGGATCTCCCGGATCAGCGGCTGAAAGAGTTCCCCCAGTCCCTTCTCCCGGGCCGCCGCCACCAGGCTTCCCCCGTCTGTGGTGATCAGTTCCTCTGTCATTGGATGGTGATCCCTCCCTCGTCCAGCATGGCCTGCAGCACCCCGTCCAGCTCGGCCCGGTAGCGGCGGCAGTTCTCCAGCTCCTCCTCCAGCGCCAGCGTTTTGTTCCGGACCGCCTCCTCGCTGGTGACCAGCGCCTTGAGGATCCAGGGCTCCGTGCTCCTGATCCCCTCGATCTCCTCCTGCAGCCCGGCCATCTTCTCCCCGATGTCCGGCACCTCCACCCGGATCCCGCCGGTCCCCAGCTCCCGGAGGGCCTTCTCCGCCAGCACCTCCAGCTCCGCCAGGGTCTTTACGTCATTGTGCCCGTAGGCAGTCATCACCCGCTGCCACAGGGCCCGCAGCGCCTGGTGCCGCTCCGTCGCCGGGTTGAGATCCGGATGCAGCCGCTTCGCCAGCCGCCGGTACAGCGTCCTGGCCCGGGTCGCCTCATAGGCGGTGGATTTCCCCGCTGTTTTGCAGGCCTCATAGTCCTTCAGCATGGCCGCCAGCCGATCGTGGTAGGCCCGCATCTCCCCGTCCAGATACGCCTTCAGCGCCTCCCGCTCCACCTGTCCGCCCCGGTTGATGGCCTGCTGGCAGTAAGCGATGGCCTTTTTCCGCTCGATGCAGGCCAGCTTCTCCTCATAGATCCGGGTGAGCAGCTGGCCGAAGAGGCGCATATACACCGTCCAGACCTGGCCGGCCTCCTTCCGGAGCTGGTCCCGCTCCAGCAGCAGCGCCTCATAGGCTTCATAGGCCGGGTCCTCTGTTTTGATCAGGTTCATGCCCGCAGCACCTCGAAATTCAGCAGTTCCTCATACAGGGTTGTGATGTGCTCGCCCCCCAGCTCCGCCTTGCGGAAGAAGTCGTCCACCGTGCGGAACCAGGTGTCGCCGTCCAGGCACACCGCCATGGCGCCGTCCTCCGGCACCGACGCCACCGTGTGGGCCTCCCCCTCAAAGCGGAAGCCCACCTTCACCGGCCGCTCCAGCAGGAAGTACAGGTCGTACAGCCCGAAATCCACCTCGTCAAAGGGCCGCAGGCGGTAGATGTCCCCGATCATCCACTTCATGATGTTCAGGTCCCCGAAGAAGGGATGGTCCTGGATCCGCCGGGCCAGGAAGTCCCTGGCCTTGTCGTAGAGCGCCAGCGCCTCTGCCCCTCGCCCCTCCACCGCCCGGATGGCGGCCAGCCTTGTGTACACCTCCGGCAGCGGGTCGTACACGCTGTCCACGTACTCCACCCGGGGATACAGCGACTCGATGATCTCCCGGTATTTCCCCATGTCCCGGGGGACATAGTAGCCGTTCTTGTACATGTCCGCCACCTTGTAGGCCGCCTGGAGGTCCCCCAGCTGCCGGGCCCGGTCGTAGTACCGGAAGGCCTTCTCATAGTCCCGCTCCCCTGTCCGGCCGTAGTACCAGATATAGCCCAGGCCCACCAGGGCGGAGACGCTGTCATACTCCGCCGCCATCTCATAGTACTTCAGCGCCAGGTCAAACGCCCGCTGCTCGTAATGGATCCCGCCCAGCGCCACCATGTATGCCGGATCCCGGGTCTCGTGAATCAGAAAGTCCAGCGCCTCCGTTACCCGGAAGCGGTCCTCCTCGCCGGGGTTGGTCATGGCGTAATACGCCTCGCAGATCCGTCTTGCCTCCAGGATGGTCATGCTCTTGTCCCCCCTGCCGCCGCCCCGCCGCAGCGCCGGCACCGGGCGGCCCTTGTTTTTTCCATTATACAATGGATGGCGCTGAAGTGCAACAACGTGTTTTGTGTATTATAATATCTGTTATCCGGGATAAGCTGCCTCGTGCCGGCGCAATCGCGGTTCTTCCGGAAAGACTTGGAGGAAATGCTTTGAATAACCGCTCCGCCACCGCAAACGCTCCCCCTCCCCCTGCCGGGGAGATGTCCCCGCAGGGACAGGGGGGTCCCCGCCGGAACCACGCCCCCCCGCACAAAAAAGCGTACCGACAGCCGCATGTGCCGTCGGTACGCCCATTGTCCCCGGCTTACTCCACCGAGTCCGGATCCGCCACCGCCCAGAAGGCCGGCTTCGGGTTGCCGGCGGCGTCAAAGAGCAGCGGGAAGTTCTTGCTGCGCCAGCTCATCTGGTCCGTCAGACCCCAGACCTGCACCGCCTCCAGCTGGTCGCTGTGGCTCAGCAGCATCTTCATCAGGTCGGCGTAGAACTTGGCCTGGCTGGTGAAGGAGGACGCGCTGTTGCTCTTGACCCCCACGTCCAGCTCGCTCACCCGCAGCTTGAGCCCCAGGGCCGCGATGTCCTCCACCGAGGTCCGGATCTGGGAGAGGGAGGGGGAGCCCACCGCGTGGTGCATCTGGAAGCCGTAGCCGTCGATGTTCCCGTCGGGGATCAGGCTCTTCAGCAGGCGGATGATGCCGGCGCGCTTGCCGGGGAAGGCGGTGTTGTAGTCGTTGTAATACAGCAGCGTGCCCGCCGGCGCATACTTGCGGGCGTAGGCGAAGGCATAATTGGGGTAGTCGTCGCCGATGATCTTCCGCCAGTTGCTGTTCCGCAGCCAGTTGGTGCCGTCGTCGATGGCCTCGTTCAGAACGTCCCAGGATACCACCACGCCGGGATACTCCGCCTCCATGGTCTCCAGCACGTTTTTGATGTAGTTCTCCAGCCGGCCCAGCATGACCTCCCGGGTCACAAGGGGCTTTTTGCTGTCATAGCCCTCGTGGAAGAAGGTCTCCGGCGTCTGGCTGTGCCACACCAGCACGTGGCCGTGGACCTTGATGCCGTTCTGCTGGGCGAAGCGCAGCAGGGGACGGGCCGCGTCGAAGCGCACCGCCACCGCCGTCTCGTCGCCGGTCTCCCGGACCAGCCGGGCGCTCTCGTTCACGTTCAGCACCGCGTCCGGCTTCAGCTCGTTCTCCGGGGTCAGGATGTTGAACTGCTCCCGCATGAGCACCATCCACTTGGGGGTGCCGAAAACCGACCGGGGCGCAGCGATGCCGAAGTCAAACTTCCCGGCATAGACGTCCTTCAGGCTGGGGAGCTCCCCCGCCTCCTCAATCACCATGGGGGCCTCGGTGGGCTTGGGGGTGGGGGCGCCGGCCGGGGCGGTCACCGTGAAGCTGCGGATCTCGAAGTCCAGGTTTCCGGCGCCGGTGGTCTCCACATACAGCACCGAGCGGTCGAAGGCGCCGGCGGTGTAGCTGCCCCGGAGGGTGGTCCACTCCCCCCTGGGGGCCGTCCCCCGGGCCAGGTTCTCATAGGTCTCCACCCCGTCCGCCGTGTGGGCGATGGAGATCATGAAGTTCGCGCTGTCCAGGTCCGTCTGCCGGACCTCCACGCTCAGCTCGTACGGGCAGCCCTCCACCAGGTCAAAATCCCGGCCCGGGGAGTTCCAGTCGCTCTGGCGGCCGGTGGTCTTCAGGGTGCCCTCGCCGGTCCTGACGGACTGGGCGCCCCGGCCATACCAGCCGTCCTCTCCCCGGCTGAAATCAGAACTGTACACCACGGTTCCCCCCTCGGCCAGAGAAACAGCCCCTGCGCAGATCAGGCTGAGGGCCAGCAGAACAGACAGAATGCGTGCGGCCATGTCTTTCATCCTTTCGTCCTTTCATCCGGAGCTGTCTCCGTTTTCCTCCCCTTCATTCTACCCTTTTTCCCGGGTTTGTTCAAGCCCCTCGCCGGGCACCGCAGCCCCCGCAGCCCTCCCCGGCAAAATCTGAGCAGGGCATGGAGGCCATGGAAAAGGCCGCCCTTGCGGGCGGCCGTGGGTTACGGGTTGGCTGGCTTACTCGCCGGCACCTTCCTCAGCAGGAGCTTCCGCGGGAGCGTCGCCGTTGAAGATGTCGCAGCGGCCCTGGAATGCAGGCAGAGCAGCCTCGATGATCTCGGAGGGAGAACCGTCGCCCAGGTGCCAGGTGATCTCAGTGATGGAGCTGTTGCGGTCACCGATCAGGTTGTACTTCATGATGGTGGCATGCTCGCCTTCACGGAGCATCGCGTAGGTCTCCTCGATGGCGCGGTCGTCGGTCAGGGCATAGAAGTTGGTGGCCCAGCTGTCCTCGTCGGTGCCGGGAACGGGCATGGCCCACAGGGTGAAGAGCTGCTGCAGCTTCAGAGAGGTCTCCTCGTCATACACAGCGGGGATGCCGTACACGTTGTTGTCCGCGCAGGAGGTGTAGCGGTTGGAACGGGGACCCATGGGCAGGGCCACGAAGCCCCAGTCGTCCGCGCACTGGTTGATGGTGCTGTTGCCGTTGAAGCCCTCATAGGACTGGCCGATGAAGAAGGCCACGTTGCCCTCGGGCCAGAACCTCTGATAGTCGTCCCACGCTTCGTTGGGCCGCATGTACTTCTCGCCCCAAGCCTGACGCCGGGCCAGGGCTTCCTTCATGGCGTCGGTGTCGATGGTGGGAACCAGCTTGCCTTCCTCGTTGAAGCCGAAGAAGTCCGCCTCGTTGCTCACCACCAGGGAGATGGTGACGTCGTCGCCGTTGCCGGTCAGGGCCCAGATGTCGGGCTCACCGTCGTTGTTGGTGTCGCTGCCAACCACGACTTTGTCCATGTACTCTTCGAACTTGTCCCAGGTCCACTCGTTGGCAGCCTGCAGGTCGTAGAGCTCTTCCCAGTTGATGTTGGCTTTCTCCAGCACGGCCTTGTTGAAGAACACGCCCTGGCGGGGCTCAACCTTCGGGCCCATGGTGACGCCGTAGCAGACGCCGTCCTTGGTCATGAAGTCCACGGTCGCCTCGTTGAAGACGCCCAGATCCAGGCCATAGGTCCAGGGCATATACAGGTTGTTGGCCAGGGGGCCGCCGGCGAAGCCGGAGGAGATGCCCAGGATGCACAGCTTGGAGTTGTCCTTGTTGACCACCATGTTGGCCAACTCGGTGGGGTTGCCCGCCCAGTCGGACAGGGCAGTCACGTGGACCTTCACGTTGTAGGTCTTCATGATCCAGTCCTGATAGTCATACTGGAGCTGCTGATCCTCAGACGGATCATTGACACGGGTGTCATCAGACCACCAGTCGTAGATGTACACATCCGCGCCGCCGAAGTCCAGGCCTTCGATGATGGCCGGGTAGCCTTCCGGCACTTCGCCTTCCGCGAACACGCTGCAGCAGCCCATGAGCATCATGGCGGCCAGCAACAGAGCCAGGATTTTCTTCATGATGAGAAACCCTCCTTTTTTATTTCCTTCACAGGTTTTCTTCCAAAACCTGCACAGGTACATTGTGATGCCCGTCATCGGGTCTTGTCCGTCTGTCTTGAACCACTTCTCAGTCACCCTGATTATAGCCCAGAGAAATCCTTCCGTCAAGAGCGCGCTTCTCAAATTTTGCTTTTTCGATGCGTAATCTGATTACTCCTTGGAGCCGGTCATGGCCAGGCTCTCCACGAAGGTGCGCTGGGTAAAGCAGTACAGGATGATCAGCGGGATGCAGCAGAAGAGCACCGCGATGGAGATCAGCTGCAGGGAGCGGCCGGTGGTGACGGTGATGGCATCGGTGAGGGAGGTGGAGTAGTACCGGCCCATCCGGGTGGTCATGGTGCTCATCTGCACCGCATAGAGGGTGTAGCCGCTGAGGAAGTTCCGGCTGTAGAACAGGTCCGTCCACTGCCACACAAAGCCGAAGAGGAAGCAGCTGGCGATCACTGGCAAGGCGTCGGGCAGCATGATCTTCACAAAGGTGTGCATGGTGCTGCAGCCGTCCACGTAGGCGGCCTCCTCCAGGCTCTCGGGCACGCCCTTGAAATACTGCCGCAGCATGTAGATGTACAAGCCGTTCTTCAGGCCCATGCAGGTGAGGCTCATCATCACATAGGGCCAGATGGAGGAGCGGATGCTCAGGGGTGCGCCTGTAGTGGCCTGGAAGATCCCGAAGATGTCGAACCGGGAGAAGGTCATGTACAGCGCGGTCTGGATGGTCTGGGGCGGGATGACGATCAGGGCCACCACGCAGGCAAACCAGAATTTCTTCAGGGGGAACTCAAAGCGCGCAAAGCCGTAGGCCACCAGGGTGGTGGAGATCACCTGGCACAGGGACATGAGCAGGGAAATCCACAGGGTGTTCAGCATGGAGGTGGGGAAGCTGGTGAGGTTGGCCACGTCCACATAGTTCTGCAGCGTCACATGGCGGGGCAGCAGAATGATGGTGGAGTCGTACAGGTCCCGCTCCTCCATGAAGCTCATGGCCAGGCGGTTGACCATGGGCTGGATGATCATGAAGCACAAGCCGAACATCAGCAGGCCGCGGAAGACGGAGATGCCGATCTGCTTGATCCGCCGCCTCAGCAGGTAGCCGCCGCTGCGGCGGTTGCGCTCCCGGAAGCTGCTGTGCTTGCCAATGAAGACCGTATTGTCCTTACTCATAAGACTTCACCGCCCCTGTGATGATGATGGAGCTGATGCCGATGAACAGCAGCGCCACACCGAAGTAGATCCAGCTCTCCGCCGAGGCGACGCCCAGGTCCATCTGCACGCCGTACATCACTTCGTTGATGTGCTCGATCACCTGGTTGTCGTTCTTCATGAAGAAGTCGATGATGGTGTAGATGCAGTTGACGAGAAGCAGGGGGCTGACCATGGGGAAGGTGATCTTCCAGAAGGACTCCCAGGCGGAGCAGCCCTCCACGTCCGCCGCCTCGTACAGGGAGGGGGAGATGGACTGCAGGCCGCTGAGGAACACGATGATCTGGATGCCGCTGGCCATGACGATGTCATAGATGGCGTCGATCATCTGGAAGATCACGTCGAACACGCCGGAGCCCACGCCGGAGACCGACAGCAGATCCTGCAGCGCGGCGGAGATGTTCACGCCGGAGGACTCCTGGATGGACTGGTTGACGCTGTTCATCAGGTTCAGGACGTAGTTGGAGTTCTCGATGCCCGGCAGCACGCCGGAGGAGAGGATCACCGGCAGGAAGAAGATGACGCGGCAGATGATCCGGCCCTTGAACTTCTGGTTCAGGATGACGGCAATGACGAAGGAGAGGATCAGGGTGGCGATCACGTTGATGGCCATGCGGCTGATCTCGTCCACCAGCAGCCGGTTGAAGTCCGGGTCCGTGCCGAAGGCGTAGCTGTAGTTGCCGTAGGGGAAGTTGAACTTGATGCCGAAGATGTTCACCGGGCCCATGGTGGCGTCGGTGCTCATGGTGCCGCTGAGGATGTTGATCTTGCTGAGGCTCATCTGCAGCGACAGGATCATGGGGCGCAGCATGAACACCAGGAAGCCGATGATGAAGGGCAGGATGAAGCGGTAGCCGGTGCGGGCCCTGCGGCCCGCCATGGTCCGATAGATTTTGTTGCCGGGCACCAGCATCTGGAAGGCCTCCGTGATGCCGCTGTACCAGTGCTCCCGGTACTTCTTCTGCTTCTTTTTCTTGCTCACTGTCCCCTCCCCCTTTCCACGATGTAATCACGGGCAGGCACCAGGATTCCGCCGGCGTTGTAGTCCAGCTCGGTGTAGTTCACATACACCCTGGTGCCGTCGGCATACGCCGTGACGGCGACGCCCTCGGACAGGTTCTCATGGCCGGTCATCTCCACGCTGTTCAGCCCGGCCATCTCCTGCTGGTAGCGGGTGATCATGGCCATCGTCCGGTCCTTCCAGGGGCCGTAGCCCGCGGAGGCGTAGCAGCTGAAGTTGGAGTCCTGCAGCACCATGGTGTCCGCCTGCATGAAGGTGAAGTTCAGCCCGGCGCCGTACTCCGCGCACTCCAGCAGGGCCGTCTGGTAGTCGCCCTCCAGGTTGATGGCGGGGCCGGTGTAGTTCTTCAGGCCGTGGATGGCCATCTGGTAGAACGGGACTTTCTCGTCGATGATGCCGTAGGTGTTGCCCGTGAGGTCCATGTCCGTGATCAGGTCCGCATAGACCAGGGCGTACTCGTTGCCCTCCTTGATGGAGATCTTCATGCCCGTGGCGTCGGCCTCCTGGAGGGTCTGGATGTTCATGGCCTTCACCTGCTCCCGGGTGAGGGTGTCCCCGTCATAGTAGTCCGCGTTCAGCAGGTTGCCGATGTCCCGGAAGGCGATGCCAGCCGCCTGGCGGTCCTTCAGGGCGTTGATCAGGTTGGTGGCGCACCGCTTGGCGTACTCCGGCCGCGTCAGGTAGTAGGGGTCCATCCAGTCGCTCTCGCGGAAGGTGACGATGTCGTAGGCGTAGAGCTTGGCCACCTCCCGGGTGGTGAAGCGGGACGCGTGCTGGAAGGAGATGAAGCCGTCGAAGAGGTTGCTGTTGTAGGCGAAGCAGGTGATGCCGTCGAAGTAGAGGTCAATGCCCTTGGCCTTGGCGGCGGCGATCAGCTTTCTCAGGCCGGCGTCGCCCCCCAGGGCGTTCACCGGCCGGACGCTGGTGAGGACCTTCTGCCGCACGCCGTCGTTGGCCCAGCCCGTGTAGCGGACGGACAGGTTCCGGATGCCGGTCTCCGCCAGCTCCGTCATGATGGTCTCCGCCTCCCCGAAGGTGGTGACGGGAATGACCGTGTCCATGGGGATGCCGAAGTGGGGCAGCTTCTTGTCGATGGCGCCCACCAGCTCGATGTTGACGGGCATGTCCGGCTGGACGTCCGCCTGCTTCATGCCGGCGCGGGCCTTCAGGTAGTCCGAGTAGGTCTTGGCCATGGTGACATAGCCGTTGCCGTCGATGAAGCGGTAGCGCTGCACCACGGTGTCGTCCGGGATTTTGTTCTCAAACATCAGCATCAGCCGGGGAGAACGGGAGGACACATCGTAGGTGTCGGAGTGGATGACGTTGTACTTGGCATAGACCGTGTTGTAGTCGCTGACCCGGCCGGAGACATCCGCAGCGATGCCGCCGTAGGAGTTGGCGCCCTCCAGGATGCAGATGAAGGAGCCGTCCTCCTGGCTCATGCCGAAGACGTCGAAGGCCACCTCGGTCTCGTTGATGACCTCCGTCCGCTTGGTGCCGTAGTCCCAGCCGAACATGTTGGCGTAGTAGGCCTCCAGGCTGGACTTGCCGTTGTTGTAGCGGATCAGGGAGCCGCCGCCCTCGGGCACCAGGATGAAGCCGTCCTGGTCCTTTGTGCCGGCGCCGAAGTTGGGCAGCAGGCTGATGTAGGTGAGGGGGTAGTCGCTGCCGCAGGTGATCTGGGAGTAGGGCACCTCCACCACCAGGTCCTTGCCCTCCAGGCGGTAGATCACGCTGACGTTGAACACCGGGCCCTTCTTGCCGCCGGCCCCGGCCTCCAGCTCCGCGTCGATGGCCAGGTCCTCCTCGGTGTAGCCCGCGCTGGCGAAGTACTTCTCCGCCGCCTCCTTGCCCTTGGTGTCCACATCCTTGAGGATGTAGAGGGCCTGCTCCGTCACGCTGGGATACTGGGCGATGATCTCGTCCTTGTTGGTCTTCTTGTCCAGCTTGTCCGGCTCATAGAGGGAGTAGTAGTTGGACAGCTTTTTCCGGTCCTTGTTCTCCATCTTGTCCGTGAAGGAGGTGTAGCGCTCCTTGGTGATGGCCTTGGGGATCATGTAGATCCGGTCGATCTTGCCGATGGCGTAATCCACGCGGATGGTGCCGTCCTCCTGGGGGTAGACGTTGTAGGACTGGTTGGAGATGGAGTTGGTGTAGTTGTTCATCTCCACCACCGTGATGGAGTCCACATAGGTGATGTCCAGGGTGGAGGAGAGCCGGTCCATGTTCACGCCCCTGGCCAGGGAGTCCTTGGCCCGGTCCGGCGCGTTGGAGTACCAGACCTTGCCGGTGGCCTTGTTGGTGACGGTGAACTGGGTGGTCTTCGGGTCCAGCTGGAAGAGCAGCTCGTCGTTCTCCATCTGCAGCTGCTTGTTGTCCCCCTCATAGTAGAACACGGAGGTCTCCCGGCCGAAGGAGCGCTCCACCCGGGTGTAGATGGGCACGAAGACGAAGGCGATCAGCAGCCCCAGGGCCAGGAGCGCGATGAGCCAGGGAAGCAGCCGGCGGATGATGCTTTTTCTTGCCATATTCATCACCCCTCCTTAATTGAGCCGGAACGCCATCTCGCGGTACAGGCTGACAAAGAAGCCGAGTGCATCGCTGAGCAGGCTGAAGAACACGAGAATCAGGAAGATGATCACGGCCGCGCCCACCACCGTCACCACCACGAAGATCAGGGTCTTCCCGGGGCTGTAGTCGTGGATCTGCATCAGGCCCACGAAGGCCAGGAAGGCGCACCAGATGACGCTGACCGTCAGCAGCACGGTGTGGATGCTGGCCTCCTCGAAGGTCAGCATGTTGCTGACCAGCACCATGGGCAGCTGGATGAGGATGTAGGGCACCAGTGCGTAGCACATGGCGATGTAGATGTCGATGAAGCGGCCCTTGCCGTCAAAGAGGGTGGTCATGGCCCAGTTGGCCAGGCACAGGATCAGGAAGGGCAGCAGGAGGGAGCCCATCTGCTGGAACACGTTGATGTGCTGGACCGCCACATCCACGAACTGGAAGCTGGTGTACATCAGCTTCAGCACCCGGGTCAGCAGGAACAGCAGCATGAAGGTGTTGGCAGCGGCCAGGGTGCCGTGGCCCTCCCGGGTCAGGTCCCAGAAGCCGTCGAAAGGATGGGTAATCACATGGAGCGAGTACTTCAGGGCGTGGACGTAGCGGTCCCACCAGGCTTTCCTGGCGGCAGCGCGGCTGGAGGCGTCAGACACCGGCTTTGACTTTGTTGTGCTCATGCATGATCACCTCCCACTTCATTTTCTTGACCCGCCCGATGGCCAGCGGAATGATCAGGACAGCCGCCAGCACCAGCACCAGCCACCAGACGTTCTTCTCGATCCAGTCCTTGCGGTAGAGCTTGAAGGCCCGGCCGTAGCTCTCCCGGTCGTGGGCCATTTTGAAGTACTCCATGGCCTCCTGGAAGCGGTTCTCCCGCATCACGGCCAGGCCGATGCCCCGGAAGGCCAGGGGGTAGTTGGCGTTCATCCGCAGGACGTCCTTCCAGACCTCCGCGCTCTGGGCATAGTCGCCGTCGTTGTACTTCCGGTAGGCCTCATAGATGGTGTTGCCATACTCGGTGGGGGTGAACACCGTGACGCTGCCCTTCACCTCGTCCAGCACCAGCAGGTCCCGGTCCATGTGCTCCAGGGCCACCGACCGGACGAAGGCGCCGGTGGTGCTGCCCCGGGTGCCGAAGGCCCACAGCATCACGCCCTGGCTGTCGTAGCCGAAGAGCCGTCCCCGGATCCTGTCCAGCACCACGTAGATGTCGTCCTCGAAGACGGTGATGTCGGTCATCCGGCTGGGGCCGTAGTAGGAGGAGTCGCCCTCCGCCCACCACAGGTCGCCGATGGGCGGGTAGGTGTCGTTCTTGATGAGGATGTCGTTCCCCAGGCCGTTGAGCCGGCGGATGGGCTTGGCCACGTCGCTCTTCAGGTCATACTCGCTGAAGGTGGTGGTGGTGGCGTAGATGAAGCCCTTGTCGTCGATGTAGATGTTCTCATACTCCGTGGGCACGAAGGCGGTGGACTGGGCCCGCTGCTCCTTGGTCTGGAAGTAGCGCTTCCAGATGTACTCCCCCATGCTCACCCGCACGGGGTTGGCGCCGATGAAGCCTACGAAGGTGCCGTTCGCCTCATACTTGATCAGGCCCTTGTTCACGTTGGTGGCCAGCACATACACCCGGCCCGCCACGTCCACCGTGATCTTCTTGGGCAGGTAGTCCTGGCCCTGGTCGAAGGTGGCGTCCGTGGGCTTCACGTACTCCCGGATCAGGTTCAGGTCCTCGTCCATCATCACCACCCGGTGGTTGCCGTAGTCCGCCACGTAGATGTTGTTCTCCGGGTCCACGAAGACGTCGTAGGGGGAGTTGAAGGTGGCCGTCTCCGCCCCCTTGACCTCGCTGATGACCCGCACCAGGGTGTACTGCAGGTCCCGGTAGGCCACCTGCAGGATCCGGTTGTTGGGGGTGTCCACGATGTAGAGGTCATGGCCCCGGACGTAGAGGCTCTGGGGCTTGGTCAGCTTCACGCCGCCCATGTTCTCCAGGCCCAGGCTCACCGTGTCGATCACCGTCTTGATCCGGTAGGCGTCCGGGGATTCCTGCACGTCGCCCCAGTAGTCGTAGGTGTAGGTATAGGATGTGCTGTAGCCGTCCTTGTTCAGGTTGAAGCTGTCTTCTGCCAGCGCCGTCGACGTCGTCAGAAAACAGAGGATGAACAGGATTGCCATCACCCTGGTCACTGCCTTCACGGTGGTTCCCTCCTCACGCTTTTCTCGTCTCATCCTGTCAGCCTCCTCAGTCCTTGATGCCCGAGGACGCCATGGTCTCCAGGATTCGGCTCTGGCTGAATATGAAGATGAGGATCGGGACTGCCACAATGATGACGTTGGCCGCGGCCACCTCGCCGGTTCTGGCCACGCCGCCCGCCTGGATCTGCTGCAGGGCGTAGACCAGGGTCTTCTTGGCCTCGGAGTAGATGACCGTGGCGGCGCTGGTGTTCCACAGGCTCTGGACGCTGAAGATGATCATGGTGAGCCAGGCGGGCTTCACGTTGGGCATCACGATGCTCCAGAAGACCCGGAAGCGGCTGGCGCCGTCGATGGTGGCCGCCTCGATGAGGGCCGTGGGCAGCCCCTCCATGAACTGCTTCATCAGGAACAAACCGATGGGGGCGGCGAAGGCCGGGAGGATCAGCGCCCAGTAGGTGTCCACCATGCCCAGCTTGCTCATGATCAGGTAGTTGGGGATGCCGGTGACATAGCCGGAGAACATCAGGCAGGTGGTGACCACGGTGAAGAAGAGCCGGTTCCCCGGGAACTCATACTTGGCCAGGACAAAGGCCGCCATGCCCGCGATCACCAGGTGGCCGAAGGTGCCCACCACGGTGATGAACACGGTGTTCACCAGGTAGCGGCTGAAGGGCACCCAGCTCTGGCCCATGGTCACAAACAGGTCGGAGAAGTTGTCGGTGGTGGGGTTGTTGGGCCACACGGGCGGCGGGAAGCGGAACAGCTCGTCCAGGGGCTTCAGGCTGGAGCCGATCAGGAAGATCAGCGGGAACACCATGGCCAGGCCGAAGATGGCCAGCACCAGGTAGATGAGGATGTCGCCGCCGATGGAGCGGTTGGGGTGCCGCCGGGTGATCAGGTGCTTCTTGGGCTTCTCGATCTGCTCGCCCCGCAGCTCCGCCAGGCGCCGCAGCTCGTCGCCCCGGGTCATCTTCACCACGGGCTTGGTGGTCCAGTGCTTGTCCATCTGGCTGTAGAGCTTCAGGCCCCGGCTCAGCTCAAACACATAGGTGGTCTCGTCCTTGAGGACCACGGTGAGCTGGCTGGAGGTGCCGCCCCGGCGCTGGTTGTCCATGCGCTCCATCCGCACATACTGCCACTCCACGGCAGGCTCCTTCTTGCCCCGGGGGTAGAAGGCCGCGCTGGTCTCGCCGGCCACCAGCTCGCCATGGACCGCCTTGCGGCCGGGAATCCGCAGAACTCCGCTGGATTTGACGGTGTTGTTTTCGCTCATCTCAGGTTCCCACCCTTCCCAGCAGCGCACTGATTGCCTTGTTGCACAGAATCATGATCAGGAACAGGAGCGTGGCGATGGCGCTGGCGTAGCCCATCTCGAAGCGGCTGAAGCCGTAGTCAAACAGGTGGGTGACCATGGTGCGGACCGCGTAGTCCGTGGAGGGGTAGCCGCACAGGGCCCGGGGCACGTCGCTCACGTTGAAGGCACCGGTGATGCTCATCACGGCGCCGAAGAGCAGCACGGGCTTCATGCTGGGCAGGGTGATGTGATACAGCTCCTGCCAGCGGTTGCGCACGCCGTCCACATAGCCCGCCTCGTACATGCTGCGGTCAATGCCCTGGAAGCCGGCCACGAAGCTCAGGAAGCCCGTGCCCATGCTCATCCACAGGATGACGATGATCAGGATGGTCATCATGTAGCGGGGGTCCGTCAGCCACAGCCGGGGCGCCTCGATGATGCCCAGCTCCAGCAGGATGGAGTTGAACCAGCCGTAGTTGTCGCCCCGGAAGATGATGGAGAACACCGTGAAGGCCGCGCCGGCGATGGAGGGCGCATAGAAGATGACCACCGCCACTGCCCGGAGCCACTTGGGCAGCTCGTTGATGACCCAGGCGAAGAGGAAGGACAGCATGTAGCCCACCGGGCCTGTGATCACCGCGATGACGAAGGTGTTCTTGATGGCGGTGAGGAAGACCTCATCCTGCAGCACCAGGTTGATGTAGTTCTGCACGCCCACGAAGCGCGGGGGTTCCAGGATGTTGTAGTAGGTGAAGCTCAGGACGATGGAGGTGCCGATGGGCAGGATGAAGAAGGTGAAGAACAGGATGGCGTACGGCGCCAGGAACAGATAACAGCCTTTGTTCCGCTTGGCCATCTCCCAGCCATGGGCCATCTTTTCCCTCTTCATCGTCAGGAATCTCCGGGAAAAGGACTGTGACTGCATACTTGCCTAACCTCCTTCTCTCATCAGTCAACCGGCAGGTTGAATTCCCGCCGCTTGATCTTGATTTCCTCGTTGATGGTCCGGGCGTAGTTCAGCAGCGTCTCCCGCTGGTCCTCCTTGGTGTTGATGACCCGGCGGACAGCGTTGGTGATGTGGCGGGTGGTGGAGTAGCCGCCGGCGATCTCCGGGAAGCCCCGGGTGTGGGCCATCTGCTCCTCCAGGACCCTCAGCTGTTTGTTGGACCAGGCCAGCTGGCGCAGGGCGTCCCGGTTGGCGGTCTGGTAGCGGGCGGAGGCGCCCAGGATGCTCTCCATCTCCCGGCCGAAGCGCACCTGGGCCTCGGCGCTGACCCACCACTTCATGAAGGTCCAGGCGTTCTGCTTCACCTTCTCGTTGTCCGTGGCGATCATCATGCAGCACAGGCCGTCGGTCTGGGCGGTGCGGTCGATGGAGCCGTCCTCCTGCTTCGTGCCCGGGAAGAGGGTGAAGTCCCACAGGCCGCGGATCTCCGGTGCGGAGACCATCAGGGTGTTGTAGGTGGCGTAGGAGGCCACGCCCAGGGGCATCTCGCCGCTGCGGAAGCGGCTGACAAAGTCGAACACCACCGGCAGGCCGTAGTCGTTGTAGAGGCTGGTGTACTGCTTGAAGGCCGCCACGCCCGCCTCGCTGTCGATGAGGGTGTGCTTGGCGTCCTCGTCATAGATGGCGCCGCCGTTCTGGTAGATCATGGAGCCCAGGACGGAGATGTCCGCCACCGCGATGTCGGGGAAGTTCACCGCCACGGTGAGGCTGTTGCCCTGGATGGTGGGCAGCTGGGCGATGAGCTCCTCCCAGGTCTGGGGAATGGGCAGGCCCATCTCCTCCATCACGTCGGAGCGGTAGAAGAGCACCGGGAAGTTCTGGGTCTCCGGCAGGCCGTAGATGCCCTTGTGGGTGCCGTCGTTGTAGGTCAGGGGGTAGAGGATGCTGTCGTAGAAGGGCTTGGTGACCTCCTGGAAGTCCTCAAACTGGGTCAGGTCCTCAACGGCGTGGCGCATGGCGTAGTTCACGGCGTACCAGCCGCTGACGCTCAGCACGATGTCCGGGCCGTTGCCCGCCACCGTTGCCGGCAGGATGGCGTCCGCCTGGACCAGCTTCACGTTCACCTTGATGCCCGTGTTGGCGGTGAAGGTGTCGTCCACCATGGTCTTGAGCACGGTGCTCTGGTCACGGCCGGTGGTGATCCAGATCTCCAGCACGTCGTCCGTGTCCTCATACTTGTCGCCCAGGGAGTTGTAGTCCACAAAGAAGGAGCTGGCACAGCTGCGGATCTCGTGGCCCACGCGCTGGAAG
Organism: Clostridia bacterium; assembly: GCA_017519405.1. Lineage (GTDB taxonomy): Bacteria > Bacillota > Clostridia > Christensenellales > Aristaeellaceae > RUG11272. Next base: position 147,287 of record JAFWSH010000023.1, on the reverse strand, counting down.
AAGTTCTCGTGCACCTGGGGCACCTTCACGTTCTCGCCGGTGATCATGATCAGGTCCACGTCCAGCTTGCTCTCGGACATGTTCTGCATGGCCGTGCCCAGGGCGGTGATGTTGTCCTTGAAGTTGCCGAAGGACTCGGTGATCCGCTCGTTGAACTCCACGAAGGTCTCCAGCTGGGTGGCCAGGGTCTGGGCGGAGGCGACCCGGTCGCTCTTCTCCCCCGTCATAGCCACCACTTCGTCCACAATCCTGTACAGCCGCAGGCTCTCCAGGTGCATGGCCTCGATCACCTCAGGGTAGGTGGAGGCCAGCTTGTAGTCCCGGAAGCGGTCCGGGGTGACGCCGGTGAGCACCAGCAGCTTCCGGTAGATCTGGTTCAGGCGGAAGATGCTGTCCTCCACCTCCTTGAGCACCGGGCCCATCTCCCCCAGGGTGACCTCCAGGCGGATGGTATGGCTGCCCTTGGCCAGGTAGAAGCGGAAGGGGGTGCCGGCCTTGTCCGCCAGGGTGCGCATCTCCCAGCCGGTGTTGTAGGCGAAGGTCACGGCCTCCAGGTCCTCAAAGGGAACCTGGCCGTCGATGTACACCGTCCGGGCGGACAGGGCGCCCCGCTGGTACATCTGCCGGGCCTTGATGGAGATGTTGTAATAGCCGTCCTCCGGCACCTCAAAATCCCACTGGATCCACTCGCCGGGGTGGGTCCAGGGGTCGCCGCCGATGTAGTTGAGGATGGTGTTGGTCACGGAGTAGGGCTCCGTGAGGGAGGAGCTGCGGTCATAGCGGGCATACAGGCTGGGCGCGCTGCGCAGCTTGGCGTCCTCGCCCTGCACCGTCAGGCTGAAGTTCTTCCCCGCGTCGGTCATGGCCGCCTGGGGCTGGGCCGCGGTGTACTCCGCATAGGTCCGGAACTGCAGCGGCGGCGTCAGGGTGATGCCGCAGAGAATCACGGGCTCGTTGACGGCCCGGATGGTCAGCTCGTTCTCGCCCTCATTAAAATAGAAGGCATAGGGCTCCGTCTGGTAGCCCATGTCGTCCCGGCAATAGGCGCTCTGGCGCTCAAAGCGCTCCGCCTGCGTCGGGCGGATGTCGTTGCCCTGGTTGTCCTTGCGCTTCTCGGTGGCGTCGGTCCACAGGCGCGAGAAACACAGCGTGCTGGCGCCGGAGAAGGGCACCTCCCCGTTGATGGCCAGCTCGCGCTCGATGTCCACGCCCCGGCTCTGGGTGGTGAGGTAGTCCAGCCGGATGTTGTAGAGCCCGGCCTTGGGCACCGTCACCTTCCAGGTCAGCTCCGACTCGTCGGAAGACAGCACACCGTCCGCGCACGGTTCACCGCCTGTCCCCGAGAAGGCCGCCAGGTCCACCTCCACCGGCTCCGTCACCGCCGGCAGCCCCGCGTACTGCGCCACATAGGCGCCGTAGGTGTTGCTCCGTCCGATGCCGGTGACATCAGTGGACAGATCGACATTCTCGTATTTGCTCCTGAAGTTTTCCGGCGGGCGGTTCAGCACCAGCACCACCACCACCACAAGCGCAACAATGAGAACGCCGATGAGGATGTTCCGCCATTTTCTTGACATGTGTTCATCTCCCAATCGCGGCGTTTTCACGCCGAAATTTGAATGACAAAACCCCTGAATTTTGTTGAACGGGTGAACCTGAAAGATATTTCTCGCTTATCATAAACGAAAAATCTGCGTATGTCAACAGTCCACAGCCGCTCCCCATCGCGCTCAAAAAGCCGAAAAACCGTACAGCTGCGTGGTTTTTCCATGGCAATTCCCGGGGCGTGTGGTTACGGCACCGCAAAATTTGAGCAGTTGGTTTTTCCCTGTATCACCGCCGGCCTGCCCTGCCTTCCACCCCCCGCGCCCCGGCCTCTCCCGGTTTTTTCGCCGGGTCCCCCGCTTTTTTCATCCACCGGTGAAAAAAACGCTTGCATTTTTCAAAACATATGCTATAATGCCACTGTTGCCCGAAAAACCTGCTGATGTAGCTCAGTCGGTAGAGCGCATCCTTGGTAAGGATGAGGTCACCAGTTCAAATCTGGTCATCAGCTCCACAAAACCTGCAGAAATGCAGGTTTTTTTGTGGGTTTTGGGGGTGAAATTGCAGGATTTCGGGGTAAAGACTGCAATTCTGGTTTTAGCGGGTGCCGAATCGGGCGGTTTCGTCAATTTTCTCGTCAACTGACGATCCCGGAGATCCGCACTGTGCAACGATCTCCGGGCTTTTTTCCGTCAGTTTTTTCGTCAATTCTTCCGGTCAGAGCGCATCGAAACCATAGACCTCGCTGACCGCAGTGCTGGCGTCCACCGCCGTGCTCCGGCCCTTGTCGTAGTGCTTCAGGGTCATCTGGGGCGTGGAGTGTCCCAGCATGTACTGCACCAGCTTCAGGTCGTGGGTCTTGTTGGAGATGTCGGTGGCCACCGTGGTCCGGAAGCGCCGGGGCGTGATCTTGTCGTCGAAGCAGGTCTCCCGCTTGATGCGGGTCCGCATCCGCTCAACCTCGGTATATGACAGGGGCTTCTTACCGCCTACGATGGCCTATGCGCGCGCGAAGGGCAAGCAGATTGGCCGCAGACCCATCACTAAGGCTGACCTTCCTGCCGTGTTCCTCAAGTATTATCCATCCTACATGGATGGCAGCATGAATGTGACAGAGCTGGCGCGGGTCTGCGGGATTACGAGACCAACGGCATACAAATACATCAAGATGATGGGATGAACAAGAATATCGGCTAGCTTGAAATATAGTCAAGCTAGCCGATTTTTGCAGATATTTAACGGAAAATGCAATTTTTACGCTCGCTGCTATTGACATTTTGTGCTTTCGCCTGTATAATGGCACCGCAATCAGGATTGCAGCAAGTAAGAAAGGAGAATCACCATGCGAATCAACCCAGAACTGATTCAGAACGCGAACATGAACCCAACCAAGGAGACTCGGCAGCAAACCATTGACGACCTGTGCACCAGCATTGACCAGGGTACACTTGTCCTTCCACTCTACCAACGCGACCTGAGCTGGACCTTGGAGAAATGTGTTGAACTGTTGAACTACCAGCTCTCAGGGAAAGCACCTGTTTCTGCTATTTCGTACAACATCATCAACAGGACTGAAGATGCGGTTCAGCAAATCTCGTTTATCACTAGGGAACTTGTTGATATGAGGCCAGGCCTCAACTCTGTCATCGATGGACAGCAGCGCATTGCCACAAACTACAAGGCATATATTGGACACCCAGACTTCAAGGATGTCGTCCTTGACCTTAAGAAAGGCAGGTTTATCATCAAGCCAAGCGACGCGGAACCCAAGCCACACCAGATTCCTGTAGGCGTTCTGCTACATCGTGACATCGAAGAGTTTAGGCGCTATCTCGGAAGACACCCAGCACTTAGCAAACTTGAAGTCCAAAACGCCCTGTTGCTGGTGCGCAACAAGTTCAAGAGCTACCACTATACGATTAACCAAGGCAAAGACCTTTCCGAGGATGAACAGATAAAGTGGTTTGAAGTACTTAACAATGCAGGTTCGCGTGTGACAGTAATTCAGATGCGTTTGGCGAAGTTGAAGATTTACGATATCGACATATATGATGATTACACCCGCGTCTATGTGGCAAGAATCAAAGAACGCGGACTTGAAAGAGTTTTCGAAAAGCAGTCAACAGATGTATCCTATCCCATCAGTGCACTAAACCCTGCCTATGAAGTAATCGTTGGACAAGCTCATTCCTTCAATTACTGTCCCATGGCTCCTGATACAAAAGAGAATCAGATTTGTAACCTGAAGCCAGACCAGATAAGGCGTGCCATCAAAATGACACTTGATGCACTAGACAGAGTGTTTAGCTTCATTGACACGCATCATTTGAAATCACCTGACCGCATTGATTACATCAATTTCCTGCTTGGCTACTTTGTGTTTTACCCCGATGCATTGAGCGCACAGGAAGAGCAGAGGCTCATTGACTGGTATAGGAAAGTTGACTTCTCAAATACTTCCAACACGGAGAGAAGGGCCATCTTCTACAGCCTTCTCCAGCGTGGCTAAATGTGAAAGAACACGTGGCTGGCAAAGACTTACTGGGCGCTGAAGGCAAAGGAAAACCGATAAGATGAAAGACCCTCTCCCATGGGCTGGGAGAGGGTTCAGACCATCAACAAAGTCTCGTCACAAGAATAGTGGCGAGATTTTGTTAAGTTAAGGGAAAAACCCAAAAGGAGAAAAGGGAGGGACGTCGAATTATATAGGAGAAAGAACGGAGAGGAAGTGAGCGGATGCTGCGGGAGAGAGAGGAAAGCCGGCAGACGGGATATGAGATTGTTTTGCTGGACGAATTGAACCTGCAGAAATGCAGGTTTTTTTCGTGTCGGCGCAGGGGTGTCCGTCCTATTTCTGCGTCAAGGGCTTGGGCTCCGGGGCCGGGGCGCCGTTGAGGATGACGTCGTAGAAGTCCTGCATGCCGTTGTGGTTCTTGCCGTACTGGCGATAGGTCACGAAGTCGTCCTCCATCAGGGAGGTGCCCACCTTGCGGGTGCGCACGGAGATCTTTGTCTTCTTGTCGGAGGAGGCGTAGATCCGCAGGTCCCAGGTGCTCAGGTGGCTGCGGAAATACTTGGCGTTGAAGGCGGTGGAGTGATAGTTCCCGTAGACGCCGTCCAGGAGATAGACGGTGCCGGTGTAGCCGGCCTCCGCCAGCTTTCCGGCCAGGATCGTAGCGGGATAGCCGCCGGAGGAGTAGCCGATCAGCACCAGGGGATGCCCCGCCTCCGCCCACTCCAGCAGGCGGGGATACACGTCCGGGATCACCTCATCGCTGGCGGCGGAGGGCAGGTCGTATTTCTGGTCGGCCTGGGGGATCAGCAGCTCCCCGTCCGTGGCGGTGTAGTCCCGATAATTGCGGACCGCGTGGAAATAGACCCCGGCCCCCACAAAGAGGACGTACTTGGTGCCGCTGTCCTCCCCGGAGGGCGGCTGAAGCAGGCAGACGGTATCTCCCAGCCGGATCACCTCTGCCTGGCAGGGCAGGGTGATCATCAGCAGCGCGATCAGCAGGAGCAGGCTTCTTTTCCACATAACAGGCACCTTTCTGCGACTTGATGCGGATGGATTCATGGGCCCATTATATGGGATTTTCACGGGTAAATCAAGTCGGGAAAGTGGGTGCCCCACCCCATCTTTTACAATCCCATCCCCCGCTCCCCCCTTGCCCTCCCGGGGCGGATTGGGTATAATCACCATGAAACTGATACCGGGAGGCGCACTATGTCCCCAGCCCTGAAACTGCTCTGTTCCCTGCTGCTCTCCGGCCTGCTGCTGGTGGGGCAGCCCATCCGGGAGGTCACGCCGCAGCACAATCCGGACGATCTGCTGCTGGTGAACCGCCAGTGGCGCATCAGCCGGAATTACTACCCCGAGGTGCGCCTCTCCGATGTGCCGGGGCAGATCCGCAGCCTGCGCCCCGTGGCGGCGGAGGCCCTGGAGGCCATGTTCGCCGCATGCAAGGAGGAGACCGGCGCCCAGCTGATCTCCGTCTCCGGCTACCGCAACTATGCCAAGCAGGAGAAGATCTACGGCGATAAGCTGAAGCGGGTCAACGGCAGCCGGGCCCGGGCGGACGAGTATGTGGCCCGGCCGGGGGCCAGCGAGCACCAGACCGGGCTCACCATGGACCTGGGGCAGAAGGGGAAGGAGAAGAGCACCCTGGGGGCCTCCTTCGGGGAGACGACGGGGGGCATCTGGCTGCGGGAGAACTGCTGGCGCTTCGGCTTCATCCTGCGCTATGACCAGGGCTGGGAGGAGACCACCGGCTACTCCTACGAGCCCTGGCACGTCCGTTATGTGGGCCTGAGGCACGCCCAATACATCCATGAGCACCCCATGCCCCTGGAGGACTATCTGCAACTGGTCCGCACCCGGCGGCTGAAGGACGCCCTGCTCTCCCCCGGGGATCTTGTGCTTGAGGAGGTTGATGTCCCATGAACACCCTGCGCCGCGCCTGCGCCCTGCTGCTGGCTGTGCTGCTGCTCTGTCCCCTGGCCGGGGCCTGCGCCGAGGATGACGCGGATTTCTTTCTGGCCGACGACGGGCTCCTGGTGGAGGAGTACCTGGACAGCGACCAGCCCTGGGATTTCCCGGTGGCCCTGGCCGACCTGGACCCGGAGCTGATCCGCCTGGCCAACAAGAGCAGCCTCCTCCCGGAGGACTATGTGCCGGAGGACCTGGTGAAGGTGGAGAAGGACCCTGCCAAGGGCGGCATCCGCTGGGCCACCACCCCCACCGACGGCAAGCTGAAGGGCCAGTATCTCCGCCGGGCCTGTGCCGAGGCCCTCTGCGCCATGAACGCGGACATGCGGGCGGTGCCGGGCTTCCGGGACATGTACCTCAAGAGCGCCTACCGCTCCTACCGCAAGCAGAAGACCATGTATCACAACCGGCTGGAGAAGAACCACGGCCGGGACGACGGCTGGGTCTCCGTGGAGGGGGCCAGCGACCACCAGACCGGCCTGGGTTGCGACGTGGTGCCCAAGAACTGGAAAGACAAGTCCATGAACGAGAAGATGATGAAGGAGCCGGAGTGCCAGTGGATGGCGGAGCACTGCCACGAGTACGGCTTCATCATCCGCTACCCGGCGGACAAGAAGGAACAGACCGGCATCAACACCGAGCCCTGGCATCTGCGGTATGTGGGCATCCCCGCCGCCACCTACATCATGGAGAACGGCCTGTGCCTGGAGGAGTTCCACGAGCTGCTGCAGGAGGCCATCCGGCGCTATCTGGACGCCGGCGGCAACCCCGCCCCGGTGCAGCCCTTCCTCCCCTGACCCGGCCCGGCCCAGAGGAAAACCTCCCGTCGAAGCGGCGGGAGGTTTTGCCGTGGGGTCTTTGCGGAAAGGCGGGGAGATGTCCCCCGCAGGGACAGAGGGGTCTGCCAGCTCACTCCTTGGGCTGCTCCACGGGCGGGGGCTGGGTGCCCATCTGCGCCACCTCCCGCAGGCTGCGGCCGGACCGCAGCCCCTCGGTGGTCACCACCACCGCGCCGATGATAATGGACACATAGTAGGTGAAGAGCCGCCAGAGCAGGATGCCCGCCAGCATGTTGGCACCGGGGAAGATCCGGCCGAAGAAGATGCTGAACACGGCTTCCTGGGCGCCGGAGGCGCCGGGCAGGGGGGTGTAGGCTGCGGAGATGTACTCCATCATGCCCATGGTCACCACCTGGCCCCAGGTATGGCCGGCCAGGTCCAGGCCCCGGTAGACAAACCAGATCACGCTCATCAGGGCCAGGAGCTGCAGGGCCCCCAGGAGCAGCTGCACCAGCAGGTCCACCGGATGCCGGGCAATCTCGTGGATGCTCTCGTGGAAGACGTCCACCGCCCGCATCCACTTTTCCCGGGTGCCGTCCGGGTTCTTCACCAGGCGCAGCTTCGTGCCCAGGCGGAGGATCAGGTTCACGATGCCCTTCACCAGGGGCCGCAGGAAGGCGAAGAGAATCACCAGGGCGCAGGTGAAGATGTTGTAGACATAGCCCACGATCAGCACCCACATGCTCCCCCCCACCTGCTCCCGGACAAAGGGGGCGTAGGCGATCCAGAACACCGTGGTGAGCACGGAGAGCATGAACTGGAAGGCGAAGAAGCGGGTCACCAGGGCGGAGGTGGCCACCCCGGTGGAGACATGCCGCCTGTGGAGGTGGTAGACCTGCAGGGGCTGTCCGCCGGAGGCGCCGGGGGTGATGGCGGAGTAGTACTGCCCCACAATGGTCACAAACAGCGCGTACCCCACCGTGATCTGGTAGCCCTGCCGCCAGAGGAAGTACTTGATGCTCATGCCCTCCGCCATCAGGAAGCAGAAAAAGCACCCCAGGCAGGCCAGGATATTCAGCCAGTCCATCCTGGAGAGGGTTTCCAGCGTGGTCGGCAGATCGTTGTCCCGCAGGCCCATCACAATGACGATGGCCAGGGTGCCCAGGATCAGCGCCATGTTGAGAATCCGCTTGGTCAGGGGTTTCATGCTTCCTCCAGCAGTCTTGATATCGATGGGATTATAACAAGGAAGGCCCGGTGCGTCAAGGCGGCTACCAGCGGACACTCCAGCGCTCGCTGTAGCGCCCGTCGGGCTGCAGGGCCTCCGCCCCCGGATCGCGGGACGACCCGGACTCCGCCTGGCGCAGGGCCAGCAGGGCGTCGAAGCGCGCCTCGTCCACCGGCAGGGTCACGGGCGCCCCCTCCTGCCAGGCGGAGAGGAAGGCGGCATTGGCCACGGCCAGCTCGTTGAGGGCCTCCCGGGCAGGGGCGATGGGGGTTCCCCCCTCCAGCACCGCCCGGGCGAAATCCCGGAGCACGCCGGCGTGGGCCGGCCCCTTGTCCTCCGGCCGCCAGGTTTCGCAGGTCATGGGGATGCGGGGGCTGTGCTCCCCCGAGCCGCCGCTGACTTCCCGCACGTCCTCCCCGAGGCGCCAGTGCTTCAGCCCGCCGTCCTCCAGCACCAGCTTACCCCGGGTGCCGCAGATCTCCAGGCGGTTGGTGCCCGGATACTCGCCGGTGGAGACGGTGAACACGCCGGTGGCGCCGTTGGGATACTCCGTCAGCAGGGTGGCCTCGTCCTCTACTTCAATGCGGTGGTGGCGGCCGAAGCCCAGCCGGGCGGTGAGGCGGCAGGGCATGCCGCAGATCCACTGCCACAGGTCCAGGTTGTGGGGGGCCTGGTTCACCATCACGCCGCCCCCCTCCCCGGCCCAGGTGGCCCGCCAGGTGCCGCTGTCGTAGTAGGCCTGGGTGCGGTACCAGTTGGTGACGGTCCAGCTGCTGCGCCGGATCTCCCCGAAGGCGGGATCCCGGACGATCTCCCGGGCCCGGATAAACAGCGGGTCTGTCCGCTGGTTGAACATCACGGCAAAGACCAGGCCCCGCTCCTCCGCGGCGGCCACGGCCTTCCTTGCCCGGCTCAGGCGGATGTCCAGGGGTTTCTCGCTCAGCACATGCTTCCCCGCCTCCAGAAAGGCCTGCGCTATTTCGCAGTGCAGGGGATGGGGCACGGCGATGATCACGGCGTCCAGGGGCAGGGCCGGGTCCAGCAGGCTGCGCCAGTCCGCCGGCCGGGCCACCCCGGGCCAGTTCGCCTCCGCCCAGCGGAGCCGCTCCGGCCGGAGATCGCAGACCGCCGCCAGCGCCAGGCCGGGGATCTCCCCCTCCCGGATGCACCGGGCGTGGGCCGTGCCCATGTTGCCGATGCCGATGACCGCCGTGCGCAGTTCTCTCATGTCAGCAGCCTCCCGTCAGCGCTGCACCGCGGAGAGGCTGTCCAGCATCTCCCGCACGGCGTCGGCCCCCTCCGTGGTGGTGAGAGCCATAATAATGATGCCGTTGTCCAGGCCCACCCAGTACAGCCCCTGCTCCGGGTCCTCCGCGGTGTAGAAGCTGATGCCGTTGTGCTCCTCGGGCACCAGCAGGGCTTCCTCCACCCCGATCCAGCCTGCCAGCACCTCCGTGCGGATGACCTCCGTCTTCAGGCCCTCCCGGGTGAGGCCGCCGACCTGGGCCTGCAGCCGCTCCTCCTGGGGCAGACGGCTCCAGTAGTCCATGGTGGCCACCACCGCCACGTGCTGCGCCTCGTCCACAAAATAGCTGGCGCCGGAGCGGGAGGCGGCGAGGTTCCAGCCCTGGGGCACCACAAAGGACACGGTGGTGGCGGCGTCCCGGAAGAGGCGGCCGCTCTGGCCGTTGAGGGCCTCATCCGCCGCCGCGGCCTCCGCATCCCCCCGGTCCGCCCGGGCAATGGTGCGGATCACCGGCTGATCCGCCGCGGCCACGGAGCCGTTGTTGTCCGTCACGGGGGTCATGCCGCAGATGCGGTCCACCACGGGCATCCCCGCCAGTACCCGGCCGAAGGCGGCATACTGCCCGTCCAGGTGGGGGGAGGTCTCGTGCATGATGAAGAACTGGCTGGTGGCGCTGTCCATCACGCTGGTGCGGGCCATGGACAGCACGCCCCGCTCGTGGAGCAGGGGGTTCTCCACGCCGTTGGCGGAGAACTCGCCCTTGATGGTGGGCAGGTCCTCGCTGCCCCAGCCGCCCTGGATCATAAAGCCGGAGATGATCCGGTGGAAGGTCAGGCCGTCATAGAAGCCCCGGTCCACCAGGGAGAGGAAGTTCTCCACCGAGATGGGGGCGATCTCCGGGTAGAGCTCCGCATAGATGGTGCCCCAGTTCTCGATCTCGATGCGCACCACCGGGTGCTCCTCCGTCTGCTCCTCCGCCATGCCGCCGGCGCACGCCGCCAGCAGGCACAGGGTCATCAGCCAAGCCATCAGCCGCTTCATGGTCAAATCCTCCTGTTGATAGACTGCACCCGGTATCATACCACTTTTCCGGCGGAGGGGCAAGCCGCGCCGGGGCGGAATCGGCGGCAGCCGGAGCCCGTCCCCGGGGTCGGAGGCCCGGACATTGCACAAAAACTGTTTTTCGTTTGCATATCCCGGCATTGTGGGTTACAATGGGGCGGATGATTTTTGTCGTGCCCCGGGCACGCGGGAAGGAGGGCAAGGGATGCTGCAGTATATCCTCAAGCGTCTGCTGGCGGGTGTGCTCACCATTGTGGTGCTGATCACCGTGGCGTTTTTTATGATGCACGCCATGCCCGGCGGTCCCTTCAGCCCGGATGAACAGAAGAACGTACCCCCGGAGATCCTGGAGCGGCTGGCCGCCAGCTACGGCCTGGACAAGCCGGTCTTCCAGCAGTACATCGAATACTGGAAGGGCCTCTTCCGGGGCGACCTGGGCATCTCCTTCAAGAAGACCGACACCACGGTGAACAGCATCATCGCCACCCACTTCCCGGTGTCGGCCCGGGTGGGCGCCATCGCGGTGGTGATCTCCCTGCTCATCGGCATCCCCCTGGGCCTGGTGAGCGCCATCCACCGGGGAAAGGCCGCCGACTTCGCCACCATGGCCTTCGCCACCATCGGCATCTCCGTGCCGGTGTTCGTGATCTCCGTGATCCTGCTGTGGCTCTTCGCCCAGAAGCTCCAGTGGCTGCCCTCCTTCGGCCTGACCTCCTGGCAGCACTACATCCTGCCGGTGGCCTGCCTCAGCTTCAACCCCATCGCCTACATCGCCCGCCAGACCCGCTCCTCCATGCTGGAGGCCCTGGAGCAGGACTACATCCGCACCGCCCGGGCCAAGGGCGTCAGCGAATTGATGGTGGTGGCCAAGCACGCCCTGAAGAACGCCCTCACCCCCGTCATCACCTACCTGGGCCCCCTGGTGGCGGGCCTGCTCACCGGCTCCTTCGTGGTGGAGCGCTTCTTCTCGGTGCCGGGCATCGGCCGCTACTTCGTCCAGTCCGTCTCCGACCGGGACTACACCATGATCATGGGCATCGTGATCTTCTTCGGCATCTTTGTGGTGATCTGCAATCTGATCAGCGACATCCTGCTGGCCCTGGTGGACCCGCGGGTGAAGCTGAGCAAGTGAGGAGGACGGCATGGCGAGAAAGAAAAAAGAACATGTTGTCCTCCGGCAGGAGGACATGCTGCGGATTCCGGACGCCGAAACCTACAGGGAGCTGCCGGAGGAGCAATTCCGCATCTGCCCGGAGGACGACGAGGCGGAGGCCATTGTACGCCCCTCCACCACCTACTGGCACGACGTGTGGCAGCGCTTCCGCCGGGACCCCATGGCCCTGTGCGGCCTGGTGTTCATCGTGCTGATGACCCTGGCGGCCATCCTGATTCCCCGCTTTTCCCCCTACTCCTACGACGGCTTCTTCTTCAAGAGCCGGAACCTGGGCCCCTCCTGGGAGCACCTGTGCGGCACGGACCAGATGGGCCGGGACATCTTCATCCGGATCCTCTACGGCGCCCGCATCTCCCTGACGGTGGGCGTGGTGGCCGCGGCCATCAACTTTGTCATCGGCGTGATCTACGGCGGCATCTCCGGCTATGCCGGGGGCCGCACCGACATGATCATGATGCGCATTGTGGACATCCTCACCTCTCTGCCCTCCCTGCTCTACATCGTGCTGATCATGCTGGTGCTGGGCTCCAACGTGGGCAGCGTGATCCTGGCCCTGTGCTTCACCTCCTGGATCGGCACGGCCCGGGTGGTGCGCAGCGAGGTGATGCGGCTGAAGCACTCGGAGTATGTGCTGGCGGCGCGGCTCTCCGGGGCCACCCCCTGGTATCTGCTGGTGCACCACCTGGTGCCCAACGCCATGGGCCCCATCATCGTCTCCACCGCCTTCCTGATCCCCAGCGCCATCTTCTCCGAGGCCTTCCTGTCCTTCCTGGGCATCGGCATCCAGGCCCCCCAGGCCTCCTGGGGCACCCTGGCCAACGAGGCCATCCCCGTCATGATGACCTATCCCCACCAGCTGTTCTTCCCGGTGGCCTTTATCTGCCTGACCATGTTCTCGTTCAATTTTATCGGCGACGGCCTGCGCGACGCGCTGGATCCGCGCATGAAGCACTGAGAGGAGGGGTTCTGTGGCGCTTCTTGAAGTCAGCGGCCTGCGGACCACCTTCCACATCGGCGTGGGCACGGTGCAGGCGGTGCGGGGCATCTCTTTCCATGTGGACAAGGGCGAGTTCATCGGCATTGTGGGGGAATCCGGCTCCGGCAAGAGCGTCACCATGCTGTCGGTGATGGGGCTGCTGCCCCAGTATGCGGAGGTAAAGGCGGACAGCATCCGCTTCGACGGCCGGGAGCTGAGCCAGATGTCCCCCCGGGAGCTGCGGTCCCTCCACGGCAAGGAAATCGGCATGATTTTCCAGGACCCCATGACCTCCCTCAACCCGCTGTTCACCGTGGAAAACCAGATGGTGGAGCCCCTGCGGATCCACCTGGGCATGAGCCGGGAGCGGGCACGCCTCCGGGCCCTGGAGCTGTTGCACCAGGTGGAGATCCCCAACCCGGAGCAGCGCCTGCGCCAGTATCCCCACGAGTTCTCCGGCGGCATGCGCCAGCGGGTTATGATCGCCATCGCCATCGCCTGCTCCCCCAAGATGGTCATCGCCGACGAGCCCACCACCGCCCTGGACGTCACCATCCAGGCCCAGATCCTGGAGCTGCTGGAGAACCTGAAGCGGGAGATGAACACCTCCGTGGTGATGATCACCCACGACCTGGGGGTCATCGCCAGCATGTGCAGCCGCATCCTGGTGATGTACGGCGGCGTCATCTGCGAGGAGGGCAGCGTCCGGGACATCTTCTACCGGGCCCGGCACCCCTACACCTGGGGCCTGCTGAACTCCATCCCCAGGATCCACCACGACAGCCACGAGAAGCTGGTGCCCATCCGGGGCACCCCGCCGGACATGCTCAAGCCGCCGGAGGGCTGTCCCTTCGCCCCCCGCTGCCAGTACTGCATGCCGGTGTGCCGCCGGTACATGGCCCCGCCCACCGACCTGGGGGACGGCCACCTGGTCCACTGCCACCTCATGCACCCCAAGGCCCCCAAAGTGGAGAGGGGAGGGCTGCAGCATGACTGAGCAAAAGCGCAGCCGCGTGCTGATGGAGGTCCGGGACCTGCAGATGCACTTCCCCGTGAACCACGGCCTCCTCTCCCGGAAGCACAGCGTCCTGAAGGCGGTGGACGGCGTCAGCTTCTCCCTGCTGGCGGGGGAGACCTTCGGCCTGGTGGGGGAGAGCGGCTGCGGCAAGACCACCGTGGGCCGCACCCTGGTGCGCCTCTACAAGCCCACCGCCGGGGAGATCCTCTTCGACGGCACCGACATCGCCCCCCTGGCGGAGCGGGAGGTTCTCCCCTACCGCCGGCGGATGCAGATGATTTTCCAGGACCCCTACGCCTCCCTGAACCCCCGGATGACCGTGTCCTCCATCATCGGCGAGCCCATGCGCCTGCAGGGCTTCCCGGAGGCGGAGATCCGGGAGCGGGTGCGGGAGCTCATCAGCCAGGTGGGCCTGAAGAGCGACCACCTGAGCCGCTACCCCCACGAGTTTTCCGGCGGCCAGCGCCAGCGCATCGGCATCGCCCGGGCCCTGGCCACCCGGCCGGAGTTCATCGTCTGCGACGAGCCCATCTCCGCCCTGGACGTGTCCATCCAGGCCCAGGTGATCAACATGCTGGAGGAGCTGCAGGAGAAGCTGGGCATCACCTACCTCTTCATCAGCCACGACCTGTCCATGGTGAGCCACATCTCCCACCGGGTGGGGGTCATGTACCTGGGCCACCTGGTGGAGATGGCGGATATGCGGGAGCTCTACACCCACAACCTCCACCCCTACACCCAGGCGCTCATGTCCGCCGTGCCCATCGCGGACCCGGATGTGGCCGCCGCCTCCCAGCGCATTGTGCTCCAGGGGGACGTGCCGGCCCCCATCGACCCGCCCCCCGGCTGTCCCTTCCGGTCCCGCTGCCGCTACTGCACCGGCGCCTGCGCCGAGACCATGCCGGAGATGCGGGAGGTCAGCCCCGGCCACTTCCTGGCCTGTCACGTCAAAGGCTGAAGCAGGGTTCGCCCTGCTTTTTTCTTGCCCCCGATTTTCCCCCCGCAGCCCTTGCCTTTTCCGCAAAAAGGTTTACAATGATGACATCGATGTCGATACAGCAAAGGAGCGCGGCGATGGAACAGCTGAACCTCTTTGACGACCGGCGGGAGACGGCCCCCCTGGCCAGCCGGCTGCGGCCCGAAAGCCTGGAGGAGTATGTGGGGCAGCAGCACCTGGTGGGGCCGGGAAAGCCCCTGCGGCTGCTGATGGAGCGGGACCAGATCACCTCCATGATCTTCTGGGGCCCGCCGGGGGTGGGCAAGACCACCCTGGCGCGGCTGATCGCCCGGCGGACCCGGGCGGAGTTTGTGGAGTTCAGCGCCGTCACCAGCGGGATCAAGGAGGTCAAGGAGGTCATGGCCCGGGCGGAGGAGAACCGGCGGGCGGGGATGCGCACCATCCTCTTCGCCGACGAGATCCACCGCTTCAACAAGGCCCAGCAGGACGCCTTCCTGCCCTGGGTGGAGCGGGGGAGCATCATCCTCATCGGCGCCACCACGGAAAACCCCTCCTTCGAGATCAACGCCGCCCTGCTGTCCCGCTGCAAGGTGTTCATCCTCAAGCCCCTGTCGGAGGAGGACCTGTACGCCCTGCTCCGCTTCGCCCTCACCAGCCCCCGGGGCTTCGGCGGCCAGGCGGTGGAGACCACGGAGGAGCAGCTCCGGAGCATCGCCCGCTTCGCCGCCGGGGACGCCCGCACCGCCCTGAACACCCTGGAGATGGCGGTGCTCAACGGGGAGGTGGACGAGGCCGGCCGCACCCGGGTCACCGACCAGGTGCTCTCCGACAGCATGAACCGCCGCTCCCTCCTCTACGACAAGAACGGAGAGGAGCACTACAACCTGATCTCCGCCCTGCACAAGTCCATGCGCAACTCCGACCCGGACGCGGCGGTGTACTGGCTCTGCCGGATGCTGGACGGCGGGGAGGAGCCGCTCTACATCGCCCGGCGGCTGGTGCGCTTCGCCTCGGAGGACGTGGGGCTGGCGGACCCCCAGGCCCTGCCCATGGCGGTGAGCGTCTACCAGGCCTGCCACTACCTGGGCATGCCGGAGTGCGACGTCCACCTCACCCACGCCGTGGTCTACCTGGCCATGGCCCCCAAGTCCAACGCCCTCTACGTGGCCTGTGAACAGGCCAAGCGGGACGTGCGGGACCTGCCGGCGGAGCCCGTCCCCCTGCAGATCCGCAACGCCCCTACCCGGCTGATGCAGGAGGTGGGCTACGGGGAGGGCTACCAGTACGCCCACGACACGGCGGAGAAGCTCACCCGCATGGTGTGCCTGCCGGACAGCCTGGCGGGCCGCCGCTACTACCGGCCCACGGACCAGGGGCAGGAGGCCGCCGTGAAGGACCGCCTGGAGGCCATCCTCCGCTGGAAGGCCCAGTCCCCGGAAACCCCCGGACAGCCGGAATAATCCATTGCTGAAGCAGGAGGCGCACCATGTCACGCACCGAGAGCGTCCTGATGGACGGCTGGCAGTTTGCCCTCACCGCCGGCTCCCTGGAGCGGCCTGACGACCGCAGCTGGCAGGCGGTGGAGCTGCCCCACGACTGGGCCGTGAAGTCCGTGCCGGACCCGGCGGGGGATCCCTCCCAGGGTTTCCTGGAACGGCGGCGGGTGGGCTGGTATCGCCAGCAGATCCGTCTCCACAGCCGCACCCCGGGGCGGCAGCTTTTCCTGTGCTTCGACGGGGTCAGCGAGTATGTCACCGTCTACCTGAACGGGGAGAAGCTGGGCCGCCACCACAGCGGCTGCACCCCCTTCCGCTACGCCCTCACCGATCAGCTGAGGGACGGCCCCAACGAGCTGCTGCTCCGGGTGGACTGCACCGGGGAGCCGGCGGACCGCTGGTATGCCGGGGCGGGGCTGTACCGCACCGTCCGCCTGCTGGACGTGCCGGACCTGTGGCTGGATGAGACCCGGATCCGGGTGATCCAGCACCACATGCCCGGGGTGGTGACCCTGGAGGTGGACACAGGCCTGGACGCCGACTGTGTGTTCAGCCTGTCCCTGCCCGACGGGCGCCATCTCCGGGGGGAGGGCCGCCGGAGCGTGCGGCTGAAGGTCCCCGACCCGCCCCTGTGGACGGCGGAGCACCCGGTGTTGTGTCCCCTGGACATCGCCCTGGCGGACGGCTCCGACCAGGTGAGCCTGCGCCTGGGCCTGCGGGAGACCCGCTTCACCCACGCGGGCTTCCTGGTGAACGGGGAGCGGGTGCCGCTCCACGGCGTGTGCCTCCACCAGGACGTCTCCTGCGCCGGCATCGCCGTCACCCGGGAGAACTGGCTCCCCCGCCTCCGGGCCCTGAAGGAGATCGGGGTCAACGCCCTGCACCCCGCCCACCACATGTTCTCCGCGGAGTTCATGGACCTGTGCGACGAGCTGGGCTTCTATGTGCTGGAGGAGGGCTTCGACAAGTGGCAGAGCGGCCACTACCGCCGCTATTTCCCCAAGGACTGGCTCCAGGATCTCCGGGCCATGGTGGAGCGGGACCGGAACCGCCCCAGCGTGGTGCTCTGGTCCGTGGGCAACGAGGTGGAGGGGCAGGGGGAGCCGGAGATGCTGTCCATCCTCTCCATGCTGGCCGGGGAGACCCGGGCCATGGATCCCACCCGCCCCGTCACCTGCTGCCTGATGCCCATGGCGGCGGACACGCCCCAGGCCCAGGCGGAGAGGCTGGAGAAGCTGAAGGCCATCGCCGCCCTGGTGGACGTCATGTGCCTCAACGACTGCGAGCCCCTCTATGAGGAGCTCCACCGGGTCCTGCCGGAGATGCCCCTGGTGGGCTCCGCCGTACACCCCTGGTTCCTGCCGGGGGCGGAGGATCCCCGGAACTGGTCCGACATCCGCCCCATCGTCTTTGCCGAGCCCCTCCCCTATGTGGCGGGGAGCTTCATCTGGGCGGGCTATGACTACCTGGGGGAGAGCCGGGGCTGGCCCTGCAAGGGCTGGACGGGCTCCCTGGCCCGGTCCGACGGGGAGCCCCGCTTCTCCTGGTGGGTCACCCGGGCCTGCTGGTCCCGGACCCCCATGATCCGCCTGGGCATCATGGACAGCGCCCTGGGGGACGAGTACACCCGCAGCCAGTGGGCCACCCCGCCCTACCTCCCCCTGTGGGACTTCCCCATGCTGCACCAGGGCGTCCTGCCCTGCGCCGTGGCCACCAACTGTGAGCGGGTGGAGATCCGGGTGGGAGGCCGCTGCCTTCCCCTCCCCAGGCCCAACCGGGGTCTCACCACCGGCTTTGTGCCCTGGCAGAGCGGCACCATCGAGGCCCGGGGATACATCGGGGAGGAGTGCGTCTGCGTCCACCGCCTCACCACCCCCGCCCAGCCCGCGGTGCTGGCCTTCCCCGAGCCCCGGCTCACCCTGCCCCAGGCAAAGGGCTACCGCGCCCTGATCCGGGTGATGGTCACCGACGCGGCGGACAACCCCTGCCTCCGGGCCACCCAGCGGGTGCGCTTCGAGCTCAGCGGCCCCGGGGAGATCATCGGCGTGGACAACGGATACATGATGGAGCACAGCCCCCTCACCGGCACCAACGTGCCCCTGTGGCTGGGGAGCGCCTCCGTGATGATCCGCCTCACCGGCGCCCCCGGCACCCTCACCCTCCGGGCCATGGCGGAGGGCCTGCGCAGCGCCCAGTGCGAGATTGAGCTGATGGCCTGATGCCCCGCTCCGCCGGTGGGTACGTACCCCCCGGCGGATTCTTTTTTACGCTCTTTTGGTTTTTCCCTCTTGACAAAGCGCCGGTTGTGATGTAATATTTTCGTAACACATCGAACGGAGGGTGCACCATGTACAAACATTCCGGAAAGAAACTGAAGGCAGTGGCCTATGTGCTTGCGGGCCTGGGAGCGGTGATCTCTGTGGCCCTGGCCTTGGCGCTGGTGATGGCGCGGGATGCCGCGATTCCGGGGGTGACCCTGGGTGCCTCCACCCGGCTGGTGCTGGCGGTGGCGGTGTTTGTGCTGGGCCTGTTCTTCAGCTGGGTCTGCGGCCTGGCGGTCTTCGGCTACGGCGAGCTCATCGAGAAGTCCAAGGAGAGCGAGTACATGCTCACCCGCATCGCCGCCCACTCCAAGGAGATCATCGAGTACATCAGCCGGGACAACAAGGCGGACGACTGACCCGCCCGGATTTCCGGCAGACAAAAACACCCCGTGGGGAGTGCACCGCTGCGCAGCGGCCGTCTCCCCGCGGGGTGTTTGGTTTTGTCAGGTTTCTTCCTCCGTCTCCCAGCCGTTCAGCAGGGCGATGACCCGGTCCTTGCCCACGGTGAGCAGGCCGCCGCCGGTGCTGCCGGCCCGGACGCTGCCGTCGGGCAGCACCACCCGGCAGACCCCCGCCTTCACGGTGGTCATCATGGGAACATGTCCCGCCAGGATGGCCAGATCCCCCAGGGCGCCCCGCACCACCAGGCGCTCCGCCTCGTCGTCGAAGCACAGGCCCTCCGGGGTGGAGATCTTCAGGTGAAAGAAGCTGTTCATGAGCCCCTCCCGGCCTTCGCCACCACGTCGTCGATGGTGCCCGCATACAGGAAGGCGGACTCGGGCAGGTCGTCGTGCTTGCCCTCGCAGATCTCCTTGAAGCCGCGGATGGTCTCCTCCACCGGCACATAGACGCCCTCAAAGCCCGTGAACTTCTCCGAGACGAAGAAGGGCTGGGACAGGAAGCGCTGCACCTTCCGGGCCCGCTGCACCAGCAGCTTGTCCTCGTCGGAGAGCTCGTCCATGCCCATGATGGCGATGATGTCCATCAGCTCCTGGTAGCGCTGGAGGATCCGCTGGACCTCCCGGGCCACGTCGTAGTGCTCCTGCCCCACCACGGAGGGGGTGAGGATACGGCTGGTGGAGTTCAGGGGGTCCACCGCCGGGTAGATGCCCTGGGAGGCGATGGCGCGGTCCAGCACGGTGGTGGCGTCCAGGTGGGCGAAGGTGGTGGCGGGGGCGGGGTCCGTCAGGTCGTCCGCCGGGACATACACCGCCTGGATGGAGGTGATGGAGCCCTTCCGGGTGGAGGTGATGCGCTCCTGCAGAGCGCCCATCTCGTTGGCCAGGGTGGGCTGATAGCCCACGGCGGAGGGCATGCGGCCCAGCAGGGCGCTGACCTCGCTGCCCGCCTGGGTGAAGCGGAAGATGTTGTCGATGAAGAGCAGCACGTCCTGGTTCTCCCGGTCCCGGAAATACTCCGCCATGGTGAGGCCGGAGAGGCCCACCCGCATGCGGGCTCCCGGGGGCTCGTTCATCTGGCCGTAGACCAGGGCCGTGTTGGCCAGCACACCTGACTCCTTCATCTCGCAGTACAGGTCGTTGCCCTCCCGGGTGCGCTCCCCCACGCCGGTGAACACCGACAGGCCGCCGTGCTCCCGGGCCACGTTGTGGATCAGCTCCATGATCAGCACGGTCTTGCCCACGCCGGCGCCGCCGAACAGGCCGATCTTGCCGCCCTTGGCGTAGGGGCAGATCAGGTCCACCACCTTGATGCCCGTCTCCAGCATGCCGGCGGAGGTGGCCAGCTCGTCAAAGGCCGGGGCGGGGCGGTGGATGCTCCAGCGCTCCGACTCGGGCAGGGCAGGGCCGTTGTCCACGGTGTCCCCCAGCACGTTGAAGATGCGGCCCAGGGTCTGCCGGCCCACGGGCACGGTGATGGGGCTGCCGGTATCGGTGACGGGAGTGTCCCGGCGCAGTCCGTCGGTGGAGGACATGGCGATGCAGCGCACCACGTG
Source organism: Clostridia bacterium (assembly GCA_017519405.1). Classification (GTDB taxonomy): domain Bacteria; phylum Bacillota; class Clostridia; order Christensenellales; family Aristaeellaceae; genus RUG11272. Next base: position 127,041 of record JAFWSH010000023.1, on the reverse strand, counting down.
GTCGCCGATGTGCTGGGCGGCCTCCACCGTGAGCACCCGCCCGCCCTCCATGGGGATGGTCAGGGCGTTCTGGATGGCCGGCAGCTGCCCGGCCTCAAACCGGACGTCCACCACCGGTCCCATCACCTGGCACACCCGGCCTGTCAGTTTGTTGGACATGGAAGTCTCTCCTTCCCTGTTCTTGGTGTCATCACATTACACATTCCCGCCGGCCACGATCTCCGTGATCTCCTGGGTGATGGCGCCCTGGCGTGCGCGGTTGTACTGCAGCTGCAGGGTGTCGATCATCTCCCGGGCGTTCTTGCCGGCGGCGTCCATGGCGTTGCGCCGGGCGCAGACCTCGCAGGCGAAGCTCTCCCGGACGCAGGCGGTCAGGACCCCGGACACGTAGGCGGGGATGGCCGCCTCCAGGATGGGCTCGGCGCCGGGCTCGAAAATCATGTCGCTCTGCGGCTTCTCCTCCGGCGGCGTCAGGGGCAGCAGCCACTTCACCTCCGGCACCTGGGAGAGGATGGTGACATAGCGGGTATAGACCACGCCGATCCGGGCGTAGCTGCCGCTGCGGAAGGCCTCGCACAGGCGCTTCGTGATCCCCTCCGCCGCCTCGGCGGTGAAGCCCTCCGCCTGGATGCGCTCCCCGGCATACCGCTCGCAGGCGCGCTTCCCCACGGGGATCACCTCCGCCTCGGGCCAGTCCCGCATGAAGCGGAACACGTTGGCGTTGTAGCCCCCCGCCAGGCCCCGGTCCCCCGCGATCACCACCAGCAGGGTTTTCCCGTCCTTCCGATGGCGGAGCCAGGGGCTCCGGGCGCAGGCGCTGCTCCCCGCCAGCAGGCCCATGGCCGCGGTAAAGGCCTCCGCGTGCTGGCCGCTGGCCTCCATCCGCTCGGTGGCCCGGCGGATCTTGGAGGAGGCCACCAGCTCCATGGCGTGGGTCAGGTGGAGGGTGGAGTTGACGGACTTGATCCGGCTCCGCAGCTTTCTGGTATCCGGCATGTGCTCAGCTCCTCAGGGAGGTGAGGGCCTTCACGATGGCCTCCACGTCCTCCTCCTCGTAGTAGCCCGCCTCCAGCCGCTCCAGCAGCTTGGGGCAGGACTCCTCCAGATAGCGGTAGAGGGTCAGCTCAAAGTCGTGCACCTGGCTCACGGGCAGGTCGTTGAGGTAGCCCTTGGTGACGGCGTAGATGATGACGATCTGGCAGCCGGGGCGCACGGGGCTTTGCCGGTCCTGCTTGAGGACCTCCACGATCCGCTCCCCCAGGGCCAGCCGGGCCTTGGTGTCCGCGTCCAGGTCGCTGCCGAACTGGGCGAAGGCCTGCAGCTCCCGATACTGGCTGTAGAGCAGCTTCAGCTCGCCGGCCACCTTCTTCATGCCCTTGAGCTGGGCGGAGCCGCCCACCCGGCTCACGGAGATGCCCGGGTTGATGGCCGGCATGATGCCCGCGTGGAAGAGCTCGGTCTCCAGGAAGATCTGGCCGTCGGTGATGGAGATCACGTTGGTGGGGATGTAGGCGGAGACGTCGCCGGCCTGGGTCTCGATGAGGGGCAGGGCGGTGATGGAGCCGCCGCCGTACTCCGGCGCCACGCAGGCCGCCCGCTCCAGCAGGCGGGAGTGGAGGTAGAACACGTCGCCGGGGTAGGCCTCCCGGCCCGGGGGACGGCGGATCAGCAGGGACAGGGCCCGGTAGGCCACCGCGTGCTTGCTCAGGTCGTCATAGACGATGAGCACGTCCTCCCCCTTCTCCCGGAAATACTCCGCCATGGCGCAGCCCGCGTAGGGGGCCACATATTGCAGGGCGGCGGACTCGGAGGCCGTGGCGCTCACCACGATGGTGTAGGCCATGGCGCCCCGGCTGTTCAGCTCCCGCACCAGCTGGGCCACGGTGCTCTGCTTCTGGCCGATGGCCACATAGATGCACTTCACGCCCGTGTTTTTCTGGTTGAGGATGGTGTCGATGACGATCTCGCTCTTGCCGGTCTGGCGGTCGCCGATGATGAGCTCCCGCTGGCCCCGGCCGATGGGGATCATGGAGTCGATGGCCTTGATGCCCGTCTGCAGGGGCACCGAGACGCTCTTGCGCTCGATGATGCCCGGGGCCTCGGCCTCGATGGGCTTTTTCTGGTCCGTCACCACGGGGCCCTTGCCGTCGATGGGCTCGCCCAGGGCGTTCACCACCCGGCCCAGCAGGGTCTTCCCCACGGGCACGCTGAGCACGCGCCCGGTGCGCTTCACCGTGCTGCCCTCGTGGATGCCGCTGCCCGTGGAGAGCAGGGCGGCGGAGACGGTCTCCTCCTCCAGGTTCTGGGCCAGGCCCATGGAGCCGTCGTCGAACTCCAGCAGCTCGCCGGCCATGCAGTTGCGGATACCGTAGATGGAGGCGATGCCGTCCCCCACCTGCATCACGGTGCCGGTCTCCCGCATCTCGAAGCGGTTCTCATACTGCTGAATCTGCGCCTTGATAATGGCGCTGATTTCCTCGGGTCTTGCGCTCATCCGCCGATCACTTCCTTTATCTCACGCAGCCTGGTGCGCACGGTGCCGTCCAGGATCCGGCCGTCGATTTCCACCAGCATGCCTCCCACGAGGCCGGGGTCCACCTGGCAGGAGAGGGTCACCGTGGCCTGTGTCATGGCCTCCAGCTTCTCCGTCAGGCGCTTTTTCTCCTCCTCTGTGAGGGGGAAGGCGCTCACCACCCGGGCGTGCTTGATCCGCTCCGCGCTGTCCACCATGTCCGCAAAGCGGCGGATGGCGTCGGGCAGCATCCGGGCCCGACCCCGGCGGCACATGAGCACCGCAAAGGACAGCACCTCCCGGGAGAGACTCTCCCCGAAGGCGGCCTGCAGGAGCTGCGCCCGCTCCTCCCCGTCCACCTCAGGCGAGGAGAGCAGGGCCAGGTAGGCGGGGTTGTCCTCCAGGACGGCCAGGGCCGTTTTCAGCTCCTCCGCCCACTGCCGCGGGCAGTCCTTCCCCTGCTCCAGGGCCAGGGCGTAGAGGGCGCCGGCATACTCCTTGCTGATCTGGTTCATCGCGTCTCACCCAATTCCTCGATAAAGGAGTCGATGAACTGCCGGTGGTCGTTCTCGTTGATCTCCCGGCCCAGCAGCTTGCCCGCCAGCTCCGTGGAGACGTCCGCCATCTCCCGGCGCATGGAGGCCTCCGCCTGCTTCCGGGTGAGCTGGGCCTCCTCCAGGGCCTGCTGCACGATGCCCGCCGCCCGGCGCTTGGCCTCGTCCAGCATGGCGTCGCTGTTCAGGCGGGCCCGCTCGTTGGCACGGTTAACAATGCCCTCGGCCTCCGCCCGGACGCCCTGCATCTTCTCCTCCCAGGCGGTGCGGTCGCCCTCGGCCTCCGCCCGGGCTTCCTCCGCCTCGGCATACACGCTGTCCACGTGGGCCTGCCGCGCCTCCAGCACCTTGTGCACCGGCTTGAACAGGAAGCGTTTCAGCAGGAAATACAGCAGCACCAGGTTGGCCAGGGAGATCAGCGCCGACCAGACGTTGATGGAGATCACGCCCAATGGCTGGATCTGTGGCATAGCGCCGCCTCCTTACTTGACCAGGTCCTTGATGAGGTTGCCCATGACCCCCGGGGCCACGAAGATGAGCAGGATGGCGATGACCAGGGCGTACAGGCCGGTGGTCTCGGCGATGGCGCAGCCCATGATCATGGTGGAGGTGACTTCGCCGCGGGCCTCGGGCTGGCGGCCGATGGCCTCACAGGCCTTGGCCACCGCGTTACCTTCGCCGATGCCCGGGCCGATGCCGGCGATCATGGCGATGCCCGCACCCAGGGCGCAGCAGCCGAATACGATTGCAAGAGCAAGTTCCATGGGATTTCCTCCGTTTCATCAGGTCGGTATTTCAGCCGCCGGGGCGGCAGATGGCGGGGTGGGGTGGGGTCAGGCAGCCCGGGCGGTTTCGCCCTGACGGGCCTTGCGGCCGGAATGGCGCTTCACATACTCCTCCAGGGGGAAGCCGCCGCCCACATAGATCATGGTCAGCATGGCGAAGATGTAAGCCTGGAGTGCGCCGGAGAAGAGGTCGAAGTAGACGGACAGGACGGCGGGCAGGCCCACCCGCAGCAGGGGGATCTCCCCCAGCACCCCGGGGAGCCACCCCAGGAGCAGGCTGGACAGCCAGGTGAGGAAGGTGGTCACCAGCACGCCGATAACCGCGCCGCTCATGACATTGCCGTAGTGACGGAAGGCCATGGAGACGGGGGTGGCCACCTCGCCGATGACGTTGAGCACCGCCACCACCGGGCCGTCGGAGGTGAAGGTCTTCACATACAGCCGGGGGCCGCAGCAGGCCTTGTAGGCGGTGATCACCAGGAACACCAGGATGGCCCAGCCGCTGACCACGCTCATGTCCGAGGTGGGGGTGAAGACCCCCAGGAGGCTCATGAGGCTGGAGAACACCGACAGGGCGATGATGGCGCAGACGAAGGGGGCGAAGGGGCGCACATGGAAGGCGCCCATGCTGGATGTCACCAGGCCCTCCACCTTCTCCACCACCCACTCCGCCACGTGCTGGCGCACCGTGGTTGCCCGCTCCCGCAGGCCGTGGGTCAGGAACAGGGCCAGGCCCGTGATGGAGATCATTACCAGCCAGGAGTTCACCTGGGCCTCGGTGATCATGAAGTCCGTGGAGATGACCTGGGAGAGGTCCGCGTCGGGGTTGGCGCACCAGTAGACCCAGGCGCCGTGGATGGCCACGCCCTCCTCCGGGGGCGTCAGCAGCACCCGCAGGGCCACGGCCGTCACCAGGGGCAGCACCATCATCAGGATCAGCAGGATGTCCACCACGCGGAAGCGCAGGCTGCGCTTTTCCTGCTTCTCCGGGATTTCCGTCTCAGTCAAGGGCGTCACCTCCTCCCGTCTCTGTCTGATCATTCGTTCTTTGTCCCGGCGCCATGCCCTTCTTCCACAGGGGCCGGAGCCGGATGGCCAGCTGGGGGAACAGCAGCGGCAGCAGGGCCGCCAGGGGGTGGAAGACCTTCACCGTGAAGGCCAGCACCAGCACGGCCCCCTGCATCAGCAGCCGCAGGGTCTGGGAGGAGGCCACGGTGGCCTTCGCCCGGGCGGGCTCCTGGCCCACCGCCTTCTCCACCGTCAGGCACATCAGGAGGAAATTCCCGATGGCCGCGGCGCAGCCCAGGGCCGTGCCCCACAGCACCCGCATTTCCCACTTCCCCAGCAGGAGGAAGATGCCGTTCATCAGCGCGCTCAGGCCCAGGGTCCACAGGGTGACCCAGCCCAGCTCCCGCCGGACGGTGGGGTTCATGCCGGCCATGGGCTCCCTCCTTCCCTTGCTGCTGCCTCCGGAATGCCGCAGTTCAACATTTTAATGGTACAATGAATGCCGCCGGTTGTCAACCGGTAAAACCTTCCTGGATCCCCCTTTCCGGCCTCCCCACCTTGACAGGCTGCGGGGTTTTTTCTACAATAACACATGTATCATCAACAGGTGTATCATCCGGCAGACACAGACAGGAGGCATCACCATGAACGAACCGATTCTGCTGATCATGGCCGCGGGGATGGGCAGCCGCTACGGCGGGCTGAAGCAGATGGACCCCATCGGCCCCGGCGGCGAGGTCATCCTGCACTATTCCATCTACGATGCCATGCGGGCGGGCTTCAAGCGGGTGGTTTTCCTCATCAAGCACGAGATCGAGGCGGACTTCCGGGAGAAGGTGGGGGACCCGGTGGCCCGGCACCTGGAGGTGCGCTACGCCTTCCAGGAGCTGGACAGGATTCCCGCGCCCTTCACCGTACCCCAGGGGCGGACCAAGCCCTGGGGCACCGGCCACGCCGTGCTGTGCTGCCGGGAGCTGCTGGACGCGCCCTTCGCCGCCATCAACGCCGACGACTACTACGGTCCCCACGCCTTCCGGGCGGCCTACGACTTCCTCAGCACCGCCCAGGACACCCCCGGCCGGGGGAACTGGATGATGGTGGGCTACCGCCTCAGCAACACCACCACCGCCAACGGCCACGTCTCCCGGGGGGTGTGCGCGGTGGATGAAAACGGCCTGCTCACCGGCGTCACCGAGCACACCCACATCGTGGAGAGCTGCGACGGCCCCCTATGCACCGACGACGGGGAGACCTACCGCCGCCTGGCCCCGGACGCCCCGGTGTCCATGAACATGTGGGGTTTCACTTCTTCCTTCCTGGACCGCCTGGCGGAGGGCTTCCCGGACTTCCTGCGGGAGGCGGCGGAGAAGAACCCCCTGAAGGCGGAGTACTTCCTCCCCACGGTGGTGAACGCCGCCCTGGCGGAGGGGAAGGCCACGGTGCGGGTCCTCCCCAGCGAGGACAAGTGGTACGGCGTCACCTACCCCGCCGACCGGCCCCAGGTGGTGGCGGCCATCCGGGCCATGACCGACGCGGGGCTGTACCCGGAGCGGATGTGGGACTGAGCCCGCTGCGGCGCTCCGCGGCACGCCTTGTTTTTCCTCTGTATCTCGCATTGACAGCCCCCCGGCGCTTTGTTATAATGCCTGCGAAAAGACACAAAGGAGTGCGCGCCGCCATGAAGCGATCCGTCAACGCCCTGCTGCCGGTACGACTGTGCGTAGCTGTCCTGCGACTGTCCGTCGCCAGCCACGCCGCTTGTCATGCCTGCAACATCGCCTGAAACGCCGCGCACACCGCCCGCCTTCGTACACGCGATTGACAGCGCCTGCAGTCTGACAGCCAGATTGCAGGCGTTTTTCACCCCCCGGACAGCCAACGGAACAAAGGAGGAAACACCATGCGGATGACCGGCGCGAAGATCCTGCTGGAATGCCTCAGGGAGCAGCAGGTGGACACCATCTTCGGCTATCCCGGCGGCACCATCCTCAATGTCTACGACGAACTGGTGAATTATGAGGGTGTCATCCGGCACATCCTCACCGCCCACGAGCAGGGCGCCTGCCACGCGGCGGACGGCTATGCCCGGGCCACGGGCAAGGTGGGCGTGTGCTTCGCCACCTCCGGCCCCGGCGCCACCAACCTGGTCACCGGCATCGCCACCGCCTACCTGGACTCCTCCCCCATCGTGTGCATCACCTGCAACGTGGCGGCGCCCTACCTGGGGAAGGACTCCTTCCAGGAGGTGGACATCACCGGCGTCACCATGCCCATCACCAAGTGCAACTACCAGGTGCACGACGTGACCCACCTGGCGGACACGGTGCGGGAGGCCTTCGCCATCGCCCGCTCCGGCCGGCCGGGCCCGGTGCTCATCGACATCGTGAAGAACGTCACCTGGGAGACGGCGGAATACACCCCCCTGCCCCGGTCGGAGCACGCCAGCGCGGGCAAGCTCCACGAGCTCATGAGCCGCTGGGACTTCAAGGCCCCCGAGCCCGACAGCGGGGACATCGACATCCTCTGCGGCATGATCCGGGAGAGCCGCAAGCCCATGCTGATCTGCGGCGGCGGCGTGGTGCGCTCCCGGGCCCACCGGGAGCTCACCGCCTTCGCCCACCACATCGACGCCCCCGTGGCTGTCACCCTCATGGGCGCCGGCGGCATCCGGGGCACCGACCCCCTCACCACCGGCATGATCGGCATGCACGGCTCCCAGGCCTCCAACATCGCGGTGGACAACTGCGACCTGCTCATCGCCGTGGGCTGCCGCTTCTCCGACCGGGTGGCCCTCAAGCCCGACACCTTCGCCCAGCACGCCAAGATCGTCCAGATCGACATCGACCGGGCGGAGATCAACAAGAACGTGGCTACGGACCACCACATCGTGGGCGACGCCAAGCGGGTGCTGGAGCTGCTCATGGAGCGGCTCCCGGAGCAGCACCATGACGAGTGGAAGGCGGAGGTCTTCGCCCACCCCACCGAGACCTACTACGACGAGCGCCCCGGCTGCATGACCCCCGGCCAGATCCTCAGCGCCATCGCCGCCCTCTGCCCCCAGGACACCATCGTGTCCACGGACGTGGGCCAGCACCAGATGTGGGCCATCCAGCACTTCCACTTCGACTATCCCGGCCAGCTGCTGACCAGCGGCGGCTTCGGCACCATGGGCTTCTCCCTGGGGGCGGCCATCGGCGCCAAGGTGGGCCGGCCGGAGAAGTGCGTGCTGCACGTCACCGGCGACGGCGGCTTCCGCATGAACTGCAACGAGCTGGCCACGGAGCAGTATTACAAGCTCCCCATCATCACCGTCATCTTCAACAACGGCGTCCTGGGCATGGTGCGGCAGTGGCAGAACCTGATCTACAAGCAGCACTACAGCCAGACCACCCTGGACCGGGGCCCCGACTTTGTGAAGCTGGCGGAGGCCTACGGGCTCAACGGCTTCCGGGCCACGGAGATCGGCCAGTTTGAGGAGGCGCTGAAATACGCCCTCGCCTCCGACCGGGGCACCGTCATCGACTGCGCCATCGACATCGACGAGATGGTGCGGCCCATGGTGGGCGGCGGCAGCCACATCACCGACTTCATGATCTATTGAGAGGAGGACAGGCCATGAACCCGCAGCGCAATACCCTGGCCGTCCTGGTGGACAACGAGGCCGGCGTCCTCTCCCGGGTGGTCCGCCTCTTCTCCGGCAAGGGCTACAACATCGAGTCCCTGGCGGTGGGCACCACCGACGACCCCGCCATCTCCCGCATCACCATCGAGGTGCTGGCGGACGACCAGCAGATCAACCTGCTCTCCAACCAGCTCCGCAAGCTCATCTGCGTCCACTCCGTGAAGTCCCTGCGCCCGGAGCACGCCATCCGCCGGGAGCTGGTGCTCATCAAGGTGCTGGCGGACCACGCCGAGCAGCGCAATGAGATCATCCAGGTGGCCAACATCTTCCGGGCCTCCATCATCGACGTGAGCAAGTCCTCCCTGACCCTCGCCCTCATCGGCGATGAGAGCAAGGCTGAAGCCATCCAAAACCTCCTGGCGGAGTTTGGAATCCTCGAGCTGGTGCGCACCGGCATGGTGGCCCTGGAGCGGGGACAATACACCATCGACGAGCAGACCAAAGAGAAAGGGGAATTCGACTATGGCAAAAATGTACTATGAGAAGGACTGCGACCTGAGCTTCCTGGACGGCAAGAAGATCGCCATCGTGGGCTACGGCTCCCAGGGCCATGCCCATGCCCAGAACCTGCGGGACTCCGGCTGTGACGTCATCGTGGGCCTGCGCCACGGCAACAGCTGGAAGAAGGCCACCGAGGACGGCTTCACCGTCATGACCGTGGCCGAGGCCGCCAAGGCCGCCGACATCATCATGATGCTGGTGAACGACGAGCGTGCGGCGGACATCTACCGGGAGTCCGTGGCCCCCAACCTCACCGCCGGCAAGGCCATCGCCTTCGCCCACGGCTTCAACATCCGCTACCAGCAGATCGTGCCCCCGGCGGACGTGGACGTGTTCATGGCCGCCCCCAAGGGCCCGGGCCACACCGTCCGCTCCCAGTATGTGGCGGGCAAGGGCGTGCCCTGCCTGGTGGCCGTGGAGCAGGACGCCAGCGGCAAGTGCCTGGACATCGCCCTGGCCTACATCGCCGGCATCGGCGGCGCCCGGGCGGGCATCATGGAGACCACCATGCACGACGAGACCGAGACCGACCTCTTCGGCGAGCAGACCGTGCTGTGCGGCGGTGTGGTGGACCTGATGCAGTGCGGCTTCGAGGTGCTGTGCGAGGCGGGCTATGCCCCCGAGAATGCCTACTTCGAGTGCATCCACGAGATGAAGCTCATCGTCGACCTGATCAACAAGGGCGGCGTGGCGGCCATGAACTACTCCATCTCCGACACCGCGGAGTTCGGCGAGTATGTCTCCGGCCCCCGGGTGCTCCCCCACGAGGAGGTCAAAGCCCGGATGCGCGCTGTGCTCAGCGACATCCAGGACGGCACCTTCGCCGGCCGCTGGATCGCCGAGAACAAGAACGGCCGCACCTTCTTCAACTCCAAGCGGGCCCAGCTGGCCAAGCACCCCATGGAGATCATCGGCAAGGAGCTCCGGGACAACATGCTCTGGAAGGACTCCGCCGAGGGCGACAAGGGCCTGGACGCCGCCAGCAACTGAGAAAGCAAAGGAACGGGGAGTTCATCTCCCCTTCCTTTTATTCAAGCCTCTTCATCCAGCTGTCTTTTCTACTCTGACAAGAACATCCGCAGGAACTGCCGGGAGGTCAGATCATGATTGTACGCGCACATATTGTGGGAATCCGGGAGGCACACCAAACCATCGGCGACACCACCTATAACTCAACCAACTATTCCGTGCTAGTGGAGGAGTCCGGCGGAACCATTCGCCTTGTGGAAGGGGACATCCATGACATCTCGCATCTTCTTCCCTACATGTCTGTTCCCAACAGCGATGCGATTCTCCAGGAGCTGCGTGATCTGAAGGCCTCCATGGCTCAGCAGATTCACCAGGAGGTGGCCCGCGCCATCTCCTCCCTGCATCCCATGCCCGTGGTGACAGGTCTACCGGAGGATGAGGCCATCACCCGGCTGCAGAACGCGGGCTTCGCCATCCATCTGGTGAACACCTACCCCGCCGGGACCCCCAAGGGTCAGGTCTACGCCTGTCACCGCAACGACGACATGCTGATGACCGCGGAGCTGGACATCCGCCACGCCCTGCCGGATACCGCAGGCATGACCGCCTCCCAGGCCGCGGACGTTCTGCGCAAGGCCGGCTTCCAGGTGCACGTGGAGCGGGTGATGCGCACCGATGTGCCGGACAACACCCTGCTGAAGGTCACCCGGCAGAGCGAGGTCTCCCTGCTGGTCACCCTGGAGATGGCGGTGCAGATCCCGGACGTCACGGGGCTGACGGAGGCGGAGGCTGTCGAGCAGCTGAAGGCCTCGGGCTTTGTGGGCGTCGTGCAGGGGAAGGAGTACACGGACACCACACCGGCGGGCAGGGTCATCTCCTGGGCCAAGGCGTCTGACGGCACCGTCAGTCTGGTGGTGAGCGCCGGCGTCCCCCTCGTCAAGCTGGCCCCAAGCAGCATCCAGCCGGACCCCCTCAAGGACCTGGATCCCGGCCTGAACAGCCTGAACGCCCTCATGACGCTGGACCGGAAGGCCGCCCGGCTGGAGATCACCCTCTACGGCGAGACCACCGGCGGAAAGCAGCCCCGGCTCAAGCTCTCCGAGAAAGGCTTCTCGGTCACCTGGGGTACCCACACCCGCGCCGCGGAGAAGCTGGACATCCCCCAGGCCGGCAGGGAGAAGGTGGCGGTCTCCGGCGTCCCGATCCTGCGCCTGCAGGTCTCCCTGCCGGACAGCAAAAGCGTGGACCCCATCCCGGAGGAGATCCGGCTCACCGTCACACGCCTGGCGGGCCTCACCCAGCGGCCCACCCCCTGGACGGTCCGCTTCCTGAACACCCGGATCGTCTGAGCCTCAAAGGAGCCGCCATGAAGAAGCGTCTGCTGATCCCGCTGCTTGCCCTGCTGGTGCTGCTGGTCCTCCCCGCCTCCGCCTCCCGTCTGTCGGATGCGGAGCGCGTGCTCTGGTGCGGCGGCTCCGTCTTTCTGGACCAGGACGCCGGGGAGCTGGTCAGCCTGGACACGGACACCGTGCTGCTGACCGGAGTCACCGATCTTCAGGGGGACGGCGAATTCCTCTGGGCCAGGACGGCAGAGAACTGGTTCCGGGTGGAAAGCGACGGGACCTTGACACCATCCGGCATCCAGCCTCTCCCGGATGCCTGGTATGAGGAATGTGTCTGGGGTCTGCTGCTGAGCGAGTCCTCCGACAGACTCCGCGTATACCGGCTGACGGACGGGAAACCGCTCGCGGATCTCCCGGGATACGGCACCTCGGACGTCCGGGTTTACCGGGACGCGGAGACAGAAAAAGCCATCCTGCTGGCCCGGAACGGTCTCTTTCTCCGGTCCGACGGCACACCCGTGGCGGAAGGCTATGCCGCCTTCGAGTTCAACGCGGAGTGGGAGCTGGAGACCAACGGAAAAGTCTGCGGCTACCGGAATTCCTGGGAGGATCCGGCGGACGCCGAGGCGGTGGTGCTGGACCTGAAGACCGGCGCGGAGATCGCTTCCTTCCAGGGCGTCTGGCGCACCTATGACGGGCAGGGCGAGATCTACCGGGACGACACCGCCGTGCTGGAAGGAGCCCGGATTGTCCGGCTCACCGGCGGGACGCTGCTGGACCTGACAGGCCGGGACACCCTCAGCGACCGCACCGAAAACGAGCCGTATTACCGCTTTGAGGAGGACGGGCAGACCTGTTTCTTCTATCCGGAGACCGGGGAAATCCGATCCGAGGCCGCTCCGCCCAAGGGTCCGAGGCTGGAATGGTTCAGTGCGGACGATTCGGAGACGGGACAGAGCGGTTACCGGATCCTCGGGGCGGGCGGACAGCCGCTGACCCCGGAGCCCTGGCGGGAAGTGCTCTGGTACGCCTACGACCTGGACGGCATCGGCCGCCTGCAGCCGTTCTATCCGATGGGCATCGTTCCCGTCGTCAGCATGGACGGCAAGCTGGGCGTCCTCAGGCAGGACGGGGTCATGGTTCTGCCTGCGGTCTTCGACTATGATGGCTATGCCAGCTATGCCGTCTTGGACGGCGAGGGCTGTCTGGTCCGGCGCGGCGGGGTCTGGCAGATCTATGATCCCGCCGGAAATCAAATCTATTGAACAATTCATGTTTTGAAGGAGGCCACCCACCATGCGATCCGACGAAATCAAGCGCGGCGTGGAACGCGCACCCAACCGCTCCCTGCTCTTTGCCCTGGGCCTGACGGAGGAGGAGATCTCCCGGCCGCTGATCGGCGTGGTGAGCTCCTTCAACGAGATCGTCCCCGGGCACATGAACCTGGACAAGATCGCCGAGGCCGTGAAGGCCGGCATCCGGGCGGCGGGGGGCACCCCCATCATGTTCCCGGCCATCGCCGTGTGCGACGGCATCGCCATGGGCCACATCGGCATGAAGTACTCCCTGGTCACCCGGGATTTGATCGCCGACTCCACCGAGGCCATGGCCATCGCCCACCAGTTCGACGGCCTGGTGATGATCCCCAACTGCGACAAGAACGTTCCCGGCCTGCTCATGGCCGCGGCCCGGGTGAACGTGCCCACCATCTTCGTCTCCGGCGGCCCCATGCTGGCGGGCCATCTCAAGGACGGCCGGCGCACCTGCCTGAGCCACATGTTCGAGGCCGTGGGCGCCTACAAGGCCGGCACCCTGGACGAGCAGGGCGTGCGGGACTATGAGGAGAACGCCTGCCCCTCCTGCGGCTCCTGCTCCGGCATGTACACCGCCAACTCCATGAACTGCCTCACCGAGGCCATCGGCATGGCCCTGCACGGCAACGGCACCATCCCCGCCCCCCTCTCCGCCCGGATCCGCCTGGCGAAGCAGGCCGGCATGCAGGTGATGGAGCTGGTGCGGCGCAACATCCGCCCCCGGGACATCATGACCCCCGCCGCCTTCCACAACGCCGAGACCGTGGACATGGCCCTGGGCTGCTCCACCAACACCATGCTGCACCTCCCCGCCATCGCCCACGAGGCCGGCGTGGAGATCAGCCTGGAGGCGGCCAACGAGATCTCCGCCCACACCCCCAACCTCTGCCACCTGGCCCCCGCCGGGGACACCTTCATGGAGGATCTGGACCGGGCCGGCGGCGTGCGGGCCGTGATGGCCCAGCTGGCCCAGGCAGGGCTCCTGGACACCTCCGTCATGACCTGCACCGGCAAGACCCTGGCGGAGAACCTGGAGGGCGCCCGGAACCTGGACGAGACCATCATCCGGCCCATGTCCAACCCCTACTCCCCCACCGGCGGCATCGCGGTGCTCAAGGGCAACCTGGCGCCCAACGGCTGCGTGGTGAAGCAGAGCGCCGTGGCCCCGGAGATGATGGTCCACGAGGGCCCCGCCCGGGTATTCGACTCCGAGGACGACGCCATCGCCGCCATCTACGACCGGCAGATCCACCCCGGGGACGTGGTGGTGATCCGCTACGAGGGCCCCAAGGGCGGCCCCGGCATGCGGGAAATGCTCAACCCCACCTCCGCCATCTGCGGCATGGGCCTGGGGGAGAGCGTGGCCCTGATCACCGACGGGCGCTTCTCCGGCGCGACGCGTGGCGCGTCCATCGGCCATGTCTCCCCTGAGGCGGCCGCCGGCGGCCCCATCGCGCTGGTGGAGGAGGGCGATAAGATCGCCATCGACATCGCCGCGGGCACCATTCAGCTGAAGGTGGACGAGGCCACCCTGGCCGCCCGCCGGGCCGCCTGGGTCTGCCCCGAGCCCAAGGTGAAAACCGGCTACCTGGCCCGCTATGCCAAGCTGGTCACCAGCGCGGACCGGGGCGCGATTCTGGAGTAAGCGGAGGAGAAGAGCATGAGCCGCATCAAAATCTTTGACACCACGTTGCGGGACGGGGAGCAGTCTCCCGGCTGCTCCATGAACCTGAAGGAGAAGATCGAGGTCGCCCGGTGCCTGGAGCGGCTGCGGGTGGACGTGATCGAGGCGGGCTTCGCCATCTCCTCCCCCGGGGACTTCGAGTCCGTCTCCACCATCGCCCGCACGGTGAAGGACTGCACCGTGGCGTCCCTGGCCCGGGCCACGGTGAAGGACATCGACTGCGCCTGGGAGGCGGTGAAGATGGCCGCGGATCCCCGGATCCACCTGTTCATCGCCACCTCCCCGCTGCACATGGAGTACAAGCTGCGCATGACCCCGGAGCAGGTCCTGGAGCGCACCGCCGCCATGACCGCCCACGCGAAGAAATACTGCGCCAACATCGAGTTCTCCGCCGAGGACGCCACCCGCTCGGACATCGACTTCCTCTGCCGGGTGGTGGAGGTGGCCATCCGCAACGGCGCCACCGTGGTGAACCTGCCGGACACGGTGGGCTACACCACCCCGGACGAGATGCGCTCCCTGATCTCCACGGTCATCGCCCGGGTGCCGGGCTCGGACCGGGTGGAGTTCTCCGTCCACTGCCACAACGACCTGGGCATGGCCGTGGCCAACTCCCTGGCGGGGGTCATGGGCGGCGCGCAGCAGATCGAGTGCACCATCAACGGCCTGGGCGAGCGGGCCGGCAACACCTCCCTGGAGGAGGCGGTGATGGCCATGCGCACCCGGCCGGACATCTACGGCGAGGACACCACCCGCATCGACACCACCCAGATCGCCCGGGCCAGCCGCACGGTGTACTCCATCATCGGCCAGAGCGCACCCCTGAACAAGCCCATCGTGGGCCGCAACGCCTTCCTCCACGAGAGCGGCATCCACCAGCACGGTGTGCTGGCCAACAAGCGGACCTACGAGATCCTCACCCCCGAGGCCGTGGGCATCCGGGTCTCCAACCTGGTGCTGGGCAAGCACTCCGGCCGCCACGCCTTCGCCGACCACCTCCAGGCCATGGGCTATGAGCTCACCGAGGAGGAGCTGAACCGGGTCTTTGAGGAGTTCAAGGCCCTGTGCGACAAGAAGAAGGACATCTCCGACCGGGACATCGAGGCCATCATCACCCACTCCACCACCGCGGCGGAGCAGGAGGAGGGCGGCTATCAGCTGGACTGGTTCGCCGTGCAGACCACCAACTTCACCACCGCCACCTCCACCGTCTCCCTCAAGAAGGGGGAGGAGAAGTTCCAGGCGGTGTCCCTGGGCGACGGCCCCATCGACGCGGCCTTCCAGGCCATCGACTCCATTGTGGCGCCCGTGCCCCACACCTTCGAGGTCTTCCGCATCGACTCCACCTCCGAGGGCAAGGACACCATGGGCGACGTGCGGATCAAGCTCCAGGCGGAGGGCCGCACCTTCTCCGGCCACGGCCTGTCCACGGACATCTTTGAGGCCTCCATCGTGGCCTACCTCCAGGCGCTGAACCGCCTGAACGCCTGGGTGGAGCGCCAGAAGAGCGCCCAGTAACCCCGGGACGAATACCGATCCGGAAGGAGGAAGCGCCATGGGTATGACCATGACCGAAAAAATCCTGGCCGCCCACGCGGGTCTGAGCGAGGTGCACGCCGGGGATCTCATCGAGGCGAAGCTGGACCTGGTCCTGGGCAACGACGTCACCACCCCGGTGGCGGTGAAGGTTTTTGAGGAGGCGGGCTTCACCCGGGTCTTTGACCGGGAGAAAATCGCCATCGTGCTGGACCACTACACCCCCTGCAAGGACATCAAGTCCGCCCAGCTGTGCAAGACCGCCCGGGATTTCGCCCGCAAGCACGGGATCACCCACTTCTATGACGTGGGCAAAGCGGGCATCGAGCACGCCCTCCTGCCGGAGCAGGGCATCGTGGCCCCCGGCGAGCTGATCATCGGCGCGGACAGCCACACCTGCACCTACGGCGCCCTAGGCGCCTTCTCCACCGGCGTGGGCTCCACGGACATGGCCGCGGGCATGGCCACGGGCAAGAACTGGTTCAAGGTTCCCGCCGCCATCCGGGTGGAGCTGAAGGGCAAACTGCCCCCCATGGTCTCCGGCAAGGACCTGATCCTCCACCTGATCGGCCTGATCGGCGTGGACGGCGCCCTGTACAAGTCCCTGGAGTTCACCGGGGAGGGGGTGGCGGCCCTGTCCATGGACGACCGCTTCACCATCGCCAACATGGCCATCGAGGCCGGCGGCAAGAACGGCATCTTCCCGGTGGACGAGGTCACCCTGGCCTATGAGCAGGGCCGGGTCAGCCGGGACTTCACCGTGTATGCGGCGGATCCCGACGCCGTGTATGAGCGCACCGTCACCATCGACCTGGACACCCTGGAGCCCACCGTCTCCCTCCCCCACCTGCCCAGCAACACCCGCCGGGTGTCGGAGGTGGCGGGCATGCCCATCGACCAGGTGGTCATCGGCTCCTGCACCAACGGCCGGATCAGCGATCTGCGCATCGCCGCGGAGATCCTGAAGGGAAAGCAGGTGGCGGAGGGGATCCGCTGCATCGTGATCCCCGCCACCCAGCAGGTGTATCTCCAGTGCGTGGCCGAGGGCCTGGCGGAGATCTTTGTCCGCTCGGGCTGCGTCTTCTCCACCCCCACCTGCGGCCCCTGCCTGGGCGGGCATATGGGCTGCATGTGCGAGGGGGAGCGCGCCGTCTCCACCACCAACCGCAACTTCATCGGCCGCATGGGCCACACCGCCAGCGAGGTTATCCTGGCCTCCCCCGCCACCGCCGCCGCCAGCGCCCTGGCCGGCTGCGTGGCCGACCCCAGAGCACTGTGAGAGGAGGGTACGCCATGTTCACCGGCACCGTCTACAAGTTCGGCGACAACATCGACACGGATGTGATCATCCCGGCCCGGTACCTGAACAACCCGGACCCCGCGGCCCTGGCCAGCCACTGCATGGAGGACATCGACGCCTCCTTCGCGGGGAAAGTGCAGCCCGGGGACATCATGGTGGGGGGCTGGAACTTCGGCTGCGGCTCCTCCCGGGAGCACGCCCCCATCGCCATCCGGGCCAGCGGCGTCCGCTGCGTCATCGCCGCCAGCTTTGCCCGGATCTTCTACCGCAACGCCATCAACATCGGCTTCCCCATCCTGGAGTGCCCGGAGGCGGCCCAGGCCATCCAGAACGGCGACCGGGTGAGCGTGGACTTCGACACCGGCCTGATCACCGACGAGACCACCGGCGCCGTCTTCCACGCCGCGGCCTTCCCGCCCTTCATCAAGGGCATCATCGCCAAGGGCGGCCTGCTGCCCTATCTGAAGGCTGAGCTGGAAGAGAAGAAGGAGGACTGAGTCATGGAATATCGCATCACCCTCCTGCCCGGGGACGGCATCGGCCCGGAGATCGTCTCCGCCGCCGTCCGGGTGCTGGAGAAGATCGGCGAAATCTACGGCCACACCTTTCACTTCACCACCTGCCTCATGGGCGGCTGCGCGGTGGACGCCTGCGGCGAGCCCCTGCCCCAGAGCACGGTGGACGCCTGCCTGGCCGCCGACAGCGTGCTGCTGGGCGCCGTGGGCGGCCCCAAGTGGGACACCCTGCCCGCCGCCCAGCGCCCCGAGAAGGGCCTGCTGGGCATCCGCGCCGCCATGGGCCTGTACACCAACCTGCGCCCGGCCCGCCTCTACCCCGCCCTGAAGCACGCCTGCCCTCTCCGGGCGGACATTGTGGAGAAGGGCTTCGACCTGATGATGGTCCGGGAGCTCACCGGCGGCATCTACTTCGGCGAGCGGGGCCGCCGGGAGGGCAAGTACGGCCCGGAGGCCTACGACACCGAGGCCTACAGCGTGATGGAGATCGAGCGCATCGCCCGGGCGGCCTTTGAGGCGGCCAGAAAGCGCCGGGGGGACGTGGTGTCCATCGACAAGGCCAACGTGCTGGAGAGCAGCCGGCTGTGGCGGGAGACGGTGCACCGGGTGGCGGCGGAGTATCCCGACGTCACGGTGACGGACATGCTGGTGGACAACGCCGCCATGCAGCTGGTGCGCAACCCCGCCCGCTTCGACGTGGTGGTGACCAGCAACATGTTCGGGGACATCCTCTCCGACGAGGCCAGCCAGATCAGCGGCTCCATCGGCCTGCTGCCCTCCGCGTCCCTGGGCGCCACCCGCCGGGGCCTGTATGAGCCCATCCACGGCTCCGCCCCGGACATCGCCGGCCAGAACATCGCCAACCCCCTGGCCACCATCCTCTCCGCCGCCATGATGCTGCGCTACGCCTTCGACCTGGGGGTGGAGGCCGACGCCATCGAGGCCGCGGTGGACCAGGCCCTGAACGACGGCTGCCGCACCGCGGACATCGCTGCCGACCTGCCCGAGGGCGTTTCCCCTCTGACCTGCACCGGGATGACCGAGGCGGTGCTGGCGCGGCTCCGGGCCTGACCCCCTTCAATCAAACAGCCGCCGGACGCCCCTCAGGGTGACCGGCGGTTTTTCTGCGCAGGAATGCAGGCATGAGAAAACCCCCGCAGCCGTTGCAAGCCGGCCCGGGGGTGTTGGATGGTTTTCCCTTACTCAGCGGTGTAGGGCAGCAGCGCGATGGCACGGGCGCGCTTGATGGCCTCACTGAGCTGACGCTGATGCTTGGCGCAGTTGCCGGTCATGCGGCAGGGCAGGATCTTGCCCCGCTCGTTGATGTAACGGCGCAGGCGGTTCACGTCCTTGTAATCGATAAAGGCGATCTTGTCCACGCAGAAGCTGCAAACCTTCCGGCGGGGACGGCGGCCGCCACGGGGGCGCGGCCTTCTCTCTTCGCGTTCTTCAGACATGCGGTGGGCCTCCTTTCGAGAGAGTCATGGAGCGGCAGGGGACAGCCTTCTCAGAAGGGCAGGTCCTCATTGGCCGCGGGGGTAAAGTCGCTGTTCTGCGCGGTGGGAGACATCTCTCCCTGGGGAGCGGGCGCCGCGGCGCCTTCCGCGCTGCGGCTGGAAGCGAACTCGAAGTCCTCCACAGTCACTTCCAGGCTCACCCGGGTGTTCCCGTCGTTGCCGGTGTAGGTGCGGGCGGAAACCGGGCCGATGACACAGACCTTGGTGCCTTTGGTCGCATAGCGGGAGATCACATCGGCCAGCCCGCGCCAGGCGGTGCAGCGGAAGAACTGGGTGTCGTCCTGCTGCTGGCCGTTGTTCTGCCCGCCGCGGCGGCGGCTGTTCACGGCTACGGTGAAGTCACACACGCTCACGGGGCCATTGACGGTGTTCACACTGCGCAGTTCGGGATCACGGGTCAGATTGCCAATAATCGTCAGCTTATTCATCTTTCTCTACCTCGCTCAAACCTCATCTACAATGATTATGGCAATGGTGTTTCCGATTACTCGGCGTCGGCGGGGGCAGCCTCGGCGGGCGCGGCCTCAGCGGCGGGGGCTTCCTCAGCCACAGGCGCTTCAGCGGCGGGCGCTTCCTCGGCCACGGGCGCGGCAGCGGGGGCTTCCTCAGCCACCGGCGCAGCCACAGGGCGCACGGGACGCGGCTTGACCTTGGACTGCTTCTCCTCGAGCTTCACGGTCAGATAGCGCAGAACGCTGTCGTTGATCCGCAAGTTGCGCTCGATCTCCCTGGGCAGCTCGGCGGGTGCCGTGAAGGTCACCAGCACATACCAGCCTTCGGTCTTGTGATCGATGGCGTAGGCCAGGCGACGCTTGCCCCAGGTCTCATCAACCTTTTCCACATTGCCGCCGCCGGCAGCGATCAGGGCGGAGAACTTCTCGATGAGACCCTTGCGGGCGCTCTCCTCCAGTGTGGCGTCGATGATGTAGGTCAGTTCGTACCTATTCATTCTTTCACCTCCTCATGGACATATGGCGCTGCACCTTGCATGCAGCGCAAGGATGTGCCAATTAGGTATTTTAACAGATTTTTCATGAATTGCAAGGGGGAAAACGGGGGTGGGGAAAATTTATTTTGCGATAAGGGCGGGGGCACGACCTCATCCGTCCGTGCAGGCACGGACACCTTCCCCTGGGAGGGGAAGGCTTTTGGTCAGTGGAGCGACACGGGGAAGCCCCCGACCGGAAGGCCCCGCAACCCCGGCACACTAACCAAAAGGCGCCCCTGAAAGGGGAGCTGTCGCCGCCCCACGGGGCGGTGACTGAGGGGTAACCCCGTGGGAGCACGACCTCATCCGGACGTGCAGGCACAGACACCTTCCCCTGGGAGGGGAAGGCTTTTGGTGAGTGGAGCTTGCTTCTGCTTTCCCTTCGTAGGGAAAAGTTTTGGCCAGCAGCACTGACTCTTGCCTTCCCCTGACAGGGGAAGGGGGACCGCTTGCGGTGGATGAGGTTTTGCGGTGGATGAGGTTCCCCCCGCGAAAAACCCGCCGGAATCTCCTCCCGGCGGGTTTCCCTTGCCTTATGCCTTACTGGGGCTGCTCCTCGTTGCTGATGCGCCCGTGGCAGTTCTTGTACTTTTTGCCGCTGCCGCAGAAGCAGAGGTCGTTGCGGCCGGGGGTGCGCTCCACCTTCCGGGGGGCCTGGGGGCCGGTGGGGTTGGCCACGGGGCGCTTCCCCGGGGCGGTGCCGGGCTTGCGCATGCCGCCCAGGGGCTGCTTGCCTTTGGCGCTGAGCTGGGCCATCTTCCGGTCCCGGGCGGCGGCCGCCGCGGCTGCCTTGTCCTGCATCTCCTGCAGGGTCTCCACGCTGTGCTGGCACAGCTCCCGCACCGTGTCCTCCCGGATGAGGAAGTTCAGCTCCTCAAACATGTGGCCGCCCTCGATCTGGTACTCGGTGACGGGGTTCTTGCCGGAGTAGGCACGGTAGACAATGCCGTCCCGGAGCTGGTCCATGGCGTCGATGTGGTCCATCCAGCGGCGGTCCACCGCGTCCAGGAGCACCTGGCGCTCGATGTGGCGCATGTCGAAGCCCAGGGCGGCCACCTGGGCCTCCCGCCGGGCGTAGAGTTCGTGGGCCGCCTCCTTCAGCGCCTCCGCCAGGGCCTCCTTGTCCTCGTTGTCGATGAGGTAGCGGTGGCCCGCCAGGAAGCCCGCCGGGACGCACAGGGTCTCCAGATACTGTCCCAGGCCCTCCGTGTCCCACTCCCGGCTGTCCTCCCCGCCGCAGTGGCTGGCCAGGGCCGCGTCGATGAGCTTGTCCATCATGCCCAGGATGTTCTCCCGCACGTCCTCCCCCATGAGGACCCGGCGGCGCTGGCCGTAGATGACCTCCCGCTGCCGGTTCATCACGTTGTCGTACTCCAGCACGTTCTTGCGGCTCTCGAAGTTGCGGCCCTCCACGGTCTTCTGGGCGTTCTCGATCTGTTTGGTGAGGATGGCGGCGGAGGGCAGAACGCCGTCCTTCACCCCCAGGCGGGCTGCGATGCCCTGGATGCGCTCGGAGCCGAAGATCCGCAGCAGGTCGTCCTCCAGGGAGAGGCAGAACTGGGTGGAGCCCGGGTCCCCCTGGCGGCCGGCCCGGCCCCGGAGCTGGTTGTCGATGCGCCGGGATTCGTGGCGCTCCGTGCCGATGATGTGCAGTCCACCCACCGCCATCACCCGGGCGCGCTCCTCGTCGGTCTTCTTCTTGAAGCCGGCGTAGAGCTCCTGATACCGGGCCCGGGCGGCCAGGATCTCCTCGGTGACGTCCTCGGCATAGCCCACGGCGGCCTCGATCACCTCGTCCTCCAGCCCCTCCTGCCGCAGGGCGCGGCGGGCCAGGTACTCGGGGTTGCCTCCCAGGAGGATGTCGGTGCCGCGGCCCGCCATGTTGGTGGCGATGGTGACGGCGCCCCAGCGGCCGGCCTGGGCCACGATGTCCGCCTCCCGGGCATGGTTCTTGGCGTTGAGCACCTCGTGCTCGATGCCCCGGCGGCGGAGCATGCCGGAGAGCATCTCGCTGGTCTCCACCGTCACGGTACCCACCAGCACCGGCTGGCCCGTGGCGTGGCGCTCCGCGATGGCCTCCACCACCGCGGCGAACTTCACTTCCTTGTTCACATAGATCAGGTCGTCCAGGTCCTTGCGGATGTTGGGACGGTTGGTGGGGATCTCCACCACGTCCAGGCCGTAGATGGTGCGGAACTCCTCCTCCTCGGTCTTGGCCGTGCCGGTCATGCCGCAGAGCTTCTCATACATGCGGAAGAAGTTCTGGAAGGTGATGGTGGCCATGGTGAGGTTCTCCCGCTCCACCTTCACGTGCTCCTTGGCCTCGATGGCCTGGTGGAGGCCGTTGGAGTAGCGGCGGCCGATCATGAGCCGGCCGGTGAACTCGTCCACAATGATGACCTGGCCCTCGTTCACCACATAGTCCACGTCCCGCTTCATCAGGGCGTGGGCCCGGAGGGCGCAGTTCACGTGGTGGTTCAGGTCGGCGTTCTCCGGGTCGTTGAGGTTCTCGATGCGGAAGGCCTTCTCCACGGCCTGGGCGCCCTCGTTGGTGAGGGCCACGCTCTTTTTCTTCTCGTCCACGGTGAAGTGGATATCCCGGCGCAATCCGCACACCACCGCGTCCACCCGGGCATACAGGTCCGTGGACTCCTCCGCCGCGCCGGAGATGATCAGGGGGGTCCGGGCCTCGTCGATGAGGATGGAGTCCACCTCGTCCACGATGGCGAAGTGGCAGCCCCGCTGCACCAGGTGCTCCTTCCGGGTGACCATGTTGTCCCGGAGGTAGTCGAAGCCCAGCTCGTTGTTGGTGGCGTAGGTGATGTCGCAGGCGTAGGCCGCCCGGCGCTGGTCCGCCGTGAGGCCGTTGACGATCAGGCCCACCGTGAGCCCCAGGTAGCGGTACACCTTGCCCATCCACTCGCTGTCCCGGCGGGCCAGGTAGTCGTTCACCGTCACCACGTGGACGCCCTTCCCCGACAGGGCGTTGAGGTAGGCCGGGAGCGTGGCCACCAGGGTCTTGCCCTCGCCGGTCTTCATCTCCGCGATGCGCCCCTGGTGCAGCACCATGCCGCCGATGAGCTGCACCCGGTAGGGCCGGATCCCCAGCACCCGGTCCGCCGCCTCCCGCACGGTGGCGAAGGCGTCCGGCAGGATGTCATCCTCCGTCTCCCCCGCCGCCAGCCGCGCCCGCAGCTTCTCCGTCATGCCCTTCAGCTCTTCCTCGCTCATGGCATGGTATGTGGGGCCCTTGTCCTCGATGGCCTGGATGGTTTTTTCCAGTTTCTTCAGCTGCTGGTCGTTGCTTCCGCCCAGCAGCCGTTTCACAAATTCAAACATGCATTTCTCTCCTTAAGATGGATCCGGGGCGACTGCGCCCGCCTGATTATAGCATTGCCGGGGGATTAATGCAAGGCAGGGGGCCGGCGGGCCGGGGGCGGGGCCACGGAAAAGGCCGCCCGCCGGGGCTGCGGCGGACGGCCTGAAAGGGGGAATCGGCGCTTACTGGAAGAGCTCCTCCGGGATCCACCACATGCCGTCGTTGTTGGCGTCCATGTAGGCCTTGAATTCCTCGGAGTGGTAGGCCGCCACGATGGCCTGGGCCCATTCGGTGTCCTTGTCCTGCTCCTTCACGGTCACCTGCAGCACCAGGTGGGGCAGGATGTCCTCCTGGGCCAGGGCGCTGGACGGGTCCACGATCTCCCGGGCGTTCCACACGATGGAGCCGGTGATGAGGCCGAAGTCATAGTCCGCCAGGCTGGTGGGGATGTTCACGTTCAGCATGGGGATGATCTCCAGGTTGTAGGGGTTCTCGATGATGTCGTCGGGGGTGACCTTGGTGACGTCCACGTCCGGGTCAAACTTCACCCAGCCGATCTTCTGGAGGATCAGCAGGCACCGGGCCATGTTGGAGGCGTCGTTCACCACGGCGATGGTCATGCCGTCGGCCACCTCGTCCAGGGAGGCGTGGTTGGCGGAGAAGAGGCCGGCGGGGACGGTGGGGATGGGGCTGATGCCCACCAGGTGGCCGTCGTTGTTGGCGTTGAAGAAGGTCTCGATGTAGGCGGTGTGCTGCTCCACGTTCACGTCCACATCGCCGTCCTCCAGCATCTTGTCCGCCACCAGCAGGTCGCTGGCCTCCACCACCTCGAAGGTGTAGCCCTGGGCCTCCAGGATGGGGATGATGCCGGCCTCAAAAAGCTCGGTGTAGGGGCCCTGGGACTTGGAGTAGCGGATGAGGGTTTTCTCCTCCGCCGCGGCCATGGAAACCGCGGAGAGCACCAGGGCGAGGGCCAGGATCAGGGCAAGCAGTTTCTTCATCATGGGTTTCTCCTTTCTTCTTCGGGTCGGTTCACTGCACAGGGTTTGATGGTGAGAAATATCCTTGCCGTCCCTGTCCGGACAGGGGCGGGAGGGGCAGGGTTACCGGTGGGACCGCAGCCGGGCGCTGACCCGGTTGCCCAGCAGCTGCAGCAGCTGGACGAAGACCACCAGGATCACGATGGTGAGGATCAGCAGGGGGAGGTTATAGCGCTGGTAGCCGTAGGTGAGGGCCAGGTCGCCCACACCGCCGCCGCCCACATAGCCGGCCATGGCGGTGGCGCCCAGGAGGCCCACGGTGCCGGTGGTCAGGGCCAGGACCATGGAGGAGAGGGCCTCCGGCAGCATGAAGCGGGCGATGATCTGCCATGTGGTGGCGCCCATGGCCTGGGCCGCCTCGATGATCCCCGGGGAGACCTCCAGCAGGGAGTTCTCCATCAGCCGGGCCAGGTAGGGGCTGATGTAGATCACCAGGGGCACCAGCATGGCGGTGGAGCCGTAGGTCTTGCCCACAATGACCTTGGTCAGGGGAAAGACGAAGACCAGGGTGATGATGAAGGGCATGGAGCGCACGATGTTCACATACACGTTCACGATGCCGTAGGCCACCCGGTTCTGCCACAGGCCGCCCCGGCGGCACATCACCAGCACCAGGGCCAGCAGGAAGCCCACCGCCGCGCCGATGATCAGCCCCCAGCCCAGCATGTACAGCGTGTCCCCCAGGGAGCCCAGGAGCTTGTCAAACTTGATGCCGAAGAAGTCCTTGAACCAGGCGGCGAAGTCGAAGCCCGCCTGCGCCGGCGTGATATTGCCCGGTGTACTCATGCGTCCCACACCAGCCTTTCCCGCAGCGCTCCCGCCGCGTCGATTTTCTTTTCCGCCGCCGCCACCAGCGCCTCCTCCCCGATGAGCTGGAGGATGAAGACGCTCATGACGCTGCCCTGCATCTCCTGGATGGTGGCGCCCAGGATGTTGACCTCCAGCCCCTCCGTGCGGCAGAGCTGGGCGATGAGGGGCTCCTGCACCTGGTCCCCGATGAACTTGAGCAGCTCCACCTGCTGGTTGCGCTGCTCCGCCCGGACCACGGCCAGGAACTTCTCCGGGATGCGGTCGTTGATCACCGTGCGGACAAAGCGCCGGGTGACCTCCGCCCGGGGGGTGCCGAAGACCTCCAGCACGCTGCCCTCCTCCACCACCTTCCCCTCCTCCATCACCGCCACCTTGTTGCAGATCATCTGGATCACCTGCATCTGGTGGGTGATGAGCAGGATGGTGACGCCCATCTCCCGGTTCACCTTCTGCAGGAGGCGGAGGATGGCCTCGGTGGTCTGGGGGTCCAGGGCGGAGGTGGCCTCGTCACACAGGAGGATGTCCGGGGAGGTGGCCAGGGCCCGGGCGATGCCCACCCGCTGCTTCTGGCCGCCGGAGAGCTGGCTCACGTAAGCGTCCTGCTTCTCCTCCAGCTCCACAAAGGCCAGCACCTCCCGCACCCGCTTGCGGATCTCCTCCTTCTTCATGCCGGCCAGCTCCAGGGGCAGGGCCACGTTGTGGAAGACCGTCTTGCCCTCCAGGAGGTTGAACTGCTGGAACACCATGCCGATCTTCCGCCGCAGCTTCAGCAGCTCCCGCTTGTTCAGCTTCCCCAGCTCCTGCCCGGCCACGGTGACGGTGCCGCTGTCCGGCTTCTCCAGGCCGTTCACCAGGCGCAGCAGGGTGGATTTCCCCGCCCCGGAGAAGCCCACGATGCCGTAGATGTCCCCCTGCGCCACGTGGAGGGAGACGTCCCGCAGGGCGTGAACCGCCTGCTGGCCCCCGGCGAAGGTTTTCACTGCGTGTTCTACGTGAATCATCCGAATTTCTTCCTCCCTGCAATGAAAAACCGCGCCGGATCGGCTGCCTGCCTTCCGACGCGGTGTGTCCGCGTATGAAAACAGGCGGAGCGCCCTGCCCCGCCTGTCTCCGGCCGCTGTCTGCTTTCTGCGGCCTTATCCCAAGGAGGGCACGGCAAACACGCAACACAGACAGATGCACACAAAGTTCCTGATCATCGTCGCGCCCTTCACCATGACCTCCTCCTTTCCCTTCGGATGGGAGCATTATAGGCAGGCTGCCTTTCTCTGTCAAGACGGGGGATTGTTTTTTTCCTGTACTCCGGGGAGGGGGCCCGCGTTGACGGGCGGGGGGAGACGTGCTATCATGGCAGCAGAACGCCCCGATGACGGAGGAGAGAAAATGAGACACTGGATCGCCCTGTGGCTTGCCTGCGCCCTGTGCCTGCTCCCGTGGACGGCCCTGACGGAGGGGCAGGCGGAGGCTGTGGAGACGGAGGAGAGAAACATGACCCTGGCGGAGATGAACATCACCCCCCTGAAATCCCTGAAGAAGCCCGGGGAGGGGAACCCCCTCTTCACCCAGCGCTTCGGCGCGGACCCCGGCGCCATGGTGTACGGCGGCCGGGTGTACGTCTACCTCACCGACGACGCCATCGAGTACGACGCCGCCGGGGAGGTGAAGGAGAACAGCTACAGCCAGATCCGCTCCATCACCTGCCTGTCCTCCGCGGACCTGGTGAACTGGACCGACCACGGGCAGATCCCGGTGGCGGGGCCCCGGGGCATCGCCCGGTGGGCCACCAACTCCTGGGCCCCCTGCGCCGCCCACAAGGTCATCGACGGGAAGGAGAAGTTCTTCCTGTATTTCTGCAACGGGGGCAACGGCATCGGGGTGCTGGCGGCGGACAGCCCCACGGGCCCCTGGCGGGACGAGCTGGGGCACCTGCTCATCACCCGCTCCACCCCCAACTGCGCCGGGGTGGTGTGGCTCTTCGACCCGGCGGTGATGGTGGACGAGGACGGCACGGGCTACCTGGCCTTCGGGGGCGGGGTGCCCAAGGGGAAGGACGAGGCACCGGGCACCGGGCGGATTGTCCGGCTGGGGGACGATATGCTGAGCCTGGACGGCGTCCCCGTGACCCTGGACGTGCCCTGGCTCTTTGAGGACTCCGGCCTGAACCGGGTGGGGGACCGGTATGTCTACAGCTACTGCTCCAACTGGAACACCGCCGGGAACCCCCTGCTGCTCACCTCCGGCGCCATCCAGTACATGACGGCGGAGGACCCCCTGGGGCCCTACACCTACGGGGGGGAGCTCTTCCCCAACCAGGGCCGCTTCTTCGGCCTGTACGGCAACAACCACCATTCCCTGGTGGAGTTTGAGGGCCAGTGGTACCTGTTCTACCACAGCCGGCCGGTGGAGAAGGCCATGGGCATCACCGGCAACTACCGCTCCCCCCAGGTGGACTGCATTGAGCTGGGCGGGGGCAGCCGGGTCTTCCGGTCGGTGCGGGGCACCATGAAGGGCGTGCCCCAGCTGCGCCCCCTGGACGCCCGGCAGCGGACGGAGGCGGGCTGCATGGCGGACCAGGCGGGGATCCGGGTGACGGGCTGCGGCCCCGATGCCCGGGTGGAGACCGTCCCCGGCAGCTGGATCCGGGTGGCAGGGGCAGACTTCGGGGAGGGGACCGCCGCCCTCACGGTGGAGGCCGCGGGCACCGGCCGGGTGTACGTGCTGGCGGACAGCCTCACAGGGCCGGTGGCGGCCTGGGGCGACCTGTCGGAGGCGGGCACCCTCACCCTGCCCCTGGCCCTCAGCGGCGTTCACGACCTGTACTTCCTCTTCGACGGCGGGGCGGTGTTCACCGCCTGGCAGGCCCGGTGATCCCCCTCCCCCCCTCCGGCGCCTCCCGGACGGGAAAAGGGATGGACAAGACCCGCCGGATCTGTTACAATAGGCCCAGCAGAAACCCCGTATAACTGATACCGAAAGGATGATGATGACCCATGATCCGCATGCTGGAGAGACATCCGGAGCTGGTGCCTTTTACCTCCGACCTGGAGCTGCGCATGAAGCTCTACCGGGCCAAGAAGGCCCAGCTGCTGAAGCATGCCGCCAGCCTGAACGACTTTGCCAACGCCCACCGCTGGTACGGCTTTCACCGGACGGAGACGGGCTGGGTCTACCGGGAGTGGGCCCCCGGGGCGGACGCGCTGTACCTCACCGGTGACTTCAACAACTGGCACTGGCTGGACACCCCCCTCACCCGCCTGGAGAACGGCAACTGGGAGGTGGAACTGCCCGGGGACACCATCGGCCCCGGCAGCCGGGTGATGACCATCGTGAAAAACGGCGACCGCCTCACCCAGCACCTCCCCCTCTACACCCGCCGGGCCATCCAGGACTGGACCACCCAGAGCTGGTGCTGCGAGGTGGTGGAGGACGGGAACACCTTCCCCTGGACGGACCAGGATTTCTCCCTGGACGAGGCGCCCCTCATCTATGAGGCCCACGTGGGCATGGCCAGCGAGGACTACCGCATCGCCACCTACCGGGAGTTCGCCGACAACATCCTCCCCCACATTCAGGGCATGGGCTACAACACGGTGCAGCTCATGGCCATCATGGAGCACCCCTTCTACGGCTCCTTCGGCTACCAGGTGAGCAACTTCTTCGCCTGCTCCAGCCGCTACGGCTACCCGGACGACCTGAAGTACCTGGTGAACAAGGCCCACGGCATGGGCCTGCGGGTGCTCCTGGACGTGGTGCACTCCCACGCGGTGGGCAACACCCTGGAGGGCATCAACCTCTTCGACGGCACGTCCTACCAGTTCTTCCACGAGGGCGGCCGGGGGGACCACAGCGCCTGGGGCACCAAGTGCTTCAACTACGACAAGCCGGAGGTGCTCCACTTCCTGCTGAGCAACCTGAAGTTCTGGATGGAGGAGTTCCACTTCGACGGCTTCCGCTTCGACGGCGTCACCTCCATGCTCTACCGGGACCACGGCCTGGGCACCGCCTTCTCCAACCTGGGGATGTATTTCACCATGAACACGGACGTGGAGTCCGTCACCTACCTGCAGCTGGCCAACGACCTGATCCGGGAGGTGAACCCGCGCGCGCTGACCATCGCCGAGGACATGTCCGGCATGCCCGGCATGTGCGAGCCCGTGGCCGACGGCGGCATCGGCTTCGACTACCGCCTGGGCATGGGCATCCCGGACCTGTGGATCAAATACGCCAAGGAGCGGCGGGACGAGGACTGGAACCTGGGCTACCTGTGGACGGAGCTCACCTTCCGCAACGCGCCCACCATCGCCTATGTGGAGAGCCACGACCAGGCCCTGGTGGGGGACAAGACCATGATCTTCCGCTTCGCCGACGCGGCCATGTACGACCAGATGCAGAAGGACACCCACTCCGAGGTCATCGACCGGGCCATCGCCCTGCACAAGATGATCCGCCTGCTGACCCTGGCCGCCGGCGGCAACGGCTACCTGAACTTCATGGGCAACGAGTTCGGCCACCCGGAGTGGATCGACTTCCCCCGCCCCGGCAACGGCAACAGCTTCAAGTATTGCCGCCGCCAGTGGAGCCTGATGCGCAACCCGGACCTGAAATACCAGTACCTGAACCACTTCGACCACGACATGATCGCCACGGCGAAGTATTACCGCATCTTCGACGAGGGCTGGCCCACCCTGTGCCGGATCCACGAGGACGACCACGTCATCGCCTTTGAGCGGGGCGGCCTGCTCTTCGTGTTCAACTTCTCCCCCAACCGCAGCTACGAGAGCTATCCCATCCCGGTGCACCGGGCCGGGGAGTATGAGGTGCTCTTCTCCTCCGACGACTGGGACTACGGCGGCTACGGCCGCAACGCCCGGGACCACGTCTTCAGCCAGCCGGTGGAGGGGCAGAAGGACCCCCAGGTCCTGCTCTATCTCCCCGCCCGCACCGCCTTGGTGCTGGCCCGGCCCCAGGAGCCCAAAAAGGCCCGGAAGCCCACCGCGAAAAAGGCCGAGCCCGTGAAGAAGGCGGCTCCGGCGAAGAAGGCCGTGCCCGCGGAAAAGGCCGCTCCGGCGGAGAAAGCGGCGCCCGCGAAGAAGGCCCCGGCGAAGAAGACCCCCGCGAAGAAGGCGGAGAGCCCGGAGAGCGCCCCGGCGGAGAAGAAACCCCGGACGAGAAAGAAGACTACAGGGCAGGCTTGACGGAGCTTATGGTGACTCTTAATGGCAAATAAGATCCTGAATACAATCTCACAAATGGCAAGAGGGAGGATATGGACAGTGAGAAGGGTTATCTGTATCATATTAGTCGTACTGTTCTGTGCCGGAACTGGTCTTGCTGAAGTTGAAGTTAACCTGAAGAACATGACCACTGATGAACTTATAAGGCTAAAAACTGAGATTGAAAGCGAGCTTGTGGCAAGAGAGGAAGAAGGAGACATTGACAGATGGTATGACTATGGAGTAGGACTCTATCTACCAAATCCAGAATCTGTATTTGGCAGGAAGATTCAAATGCATCCTACATTAAAGGCGAATGACGAAAGCTTCTTCCGTGGTGAGATTCTGGAAGTGGAAAGAGAAGAATTCGAAGCGTATATCGAAGCGTGTCAAAAGCTTGGTTTTACGCTTGACGTGCGTAGTAGCTATATGTCATTCTTTGCAACAAACAGTGATGGCGTTGAATTGAGACTAGGCTTCCTCACAGACAGGATTTCTGTCTCAGCAAGCAAAGGAAAATAGCAGAACAAGAGTCTGCTGTACGTGTAGATATAGGACTTTGATAAAACATCCCCGGAAAACTCTAGACATGGAAATGGAAAAAGCCACAGGACAACACTGACAAAGGAACCCCTCCGGCCCACTGGACGGAGGGGTTCTTCACAAGGAGGGAAAGCCCATGATCATCCCCGTGAACCTGGGGGCGGACAGTTATGAGATCCTGCTGGAGGCGGGAAGCCTCCGTCGGGCGGGCGAGGTGTGGAACCTGGGGCGGAAGGTGCTCATCGTCACCGACGACGGGGTGCCGGAGGCTTATGCCCGGACCCTGGCGGCCCAGTGCGCCCGGGCGGAGATCGTCCGCCTGCCCCAAGGGGAGGAGACCAAGAGCCTGGAGAACTTCCGCCTGCTCCTCACCCGGATGCTGGCGGCGGGCATGAACCGCCACGACTGCGTGGCCGCGGTGGGCGGCGGCGTGGTGGGGGACCTGGCGGGCTTTGCGGCGGCCTGCTTCATGCGGGGGGTGGACTTCTACAACGTCCCCACCACCGTGCTGTCCCAGGTGGACTCCTCCATCGGGGGGAAAACCGCCGTGAACCTGGACGGGGTGAAGAACATCGTGGGGGCCTTCCACCAGCCCCGGGGCGTGCTGGCGGACCCGGAGACCCTCCGGACCCTGCCGCCCCGGCAGGTGGCCAACGGCCTGGCGGAGGCGGTAAAGATGGCCCTGTGCTTCGACGAGGGGGAGTTCGCCCGCTTCGAGGCGGAGGCCCTGCCGGCGGACCTCACCCCCGTCATCGCCGGGAGCCTGCGGATCAAGAAGGCCGTGGTGGAGCAGGACGAGAAGGAGCAGGGCCTGCGGCAGGTGCTGAACTTCGGCCACACCCTGGGCCACGGCATCGAGAGCCTCCACGGGGAGAACGGCCTGCTCCACGGGGAGTGCGTGGCCCTGGGCATGCTGCCCATGTGCAGCGACGCCGTCCGGGAGCGCCTGCTGCCGGTGCTGCGGCGCCTGGGCCTGCCCACCGCCTGCGACGCGGACCCGGACCGGGTGATGGCCGCGGTGCTCCACGACAAGAAGGCCCGGGCGGGCGCCATCACCGCCGTGACGGTGGAGACCGTGGGGCAGTACCGCCTGACGCCCATGACCCCGGAGACCCTGCGGGCCCGGTACGTGGATTGCTTCCGGTGAGGGAAAGGCCGGGGGGCGTCATGTCCCCCTTTTCTCTCGGCTGCCCCCGATTTTTCAGGCAAAGATAAAGCCGGCCCGTCACGGCATCCCCCGCGGCCGCGCTGTTGCGCCCCGGGCCGGGCTGTGGTACAATAGCGCAGCAACACAGCCGCAAGAGGGGCGCAAGGAGGCTACCCATGCTGATCAAGGGCTTTACCTACGGATTTGACGGGCGGCGGGGGATGTACCGCACCCCGGAGGCGGCGGCCTCCATGGCGCGGATGGCCGCCCTGGGGGGCGACTGGGCCGCCCTGGCCTTCACGGTGCTGCAGGACAGCTTCTCCTCCACCGTGATCCGCCCGGACTACCGCTGCACCGTGACGGATCGGGATGTGGCCGCCGCCGTGGCGGAGCTCCACCGCCTGGGGCTGAAGGTCTGCATGAAGCCCATGGTGAACTGCGCCGACGGGGTCTGGCGGGCCCACATCAGCTTCCCGGAGCCGGAGGTCAGCGGCCGCCGGGACTACTGGCAGGAGTGGTTCTCCTCCTACACAGCCTTCCTGTGCCACTGGGCGGAGATCGCGGAGGAGACGGGCTGCGAGATGTTCTGCGTGGGCTGTGAGATGCTGGGGACGGAGGCCCGGGAGGCCCAGTGGCGGGAGGCCATCGCCCGGGTGCGGGCGGTGTACCACGGCCCCCTGGTCTACAACACCAACCACGGCCACGAGGCAAGCGTGGCCTGGTGGGACGCGGTGGACTACATCGGCACCTCCGCCTACTACCGGGTGGCGGACCGCCCCGGGGCGGACATGGCGACCATGCTGGCCGCCTGGCAGCGCCACCGGGAGCAGCTGGCGGACCTCTCCCGGCGCCTGGGCAAGCAGGTGATCTTCATGGAGATCGGCTGCCGCAGCGCCGCGGGCTGCGCCATGATGCCCTACGACTTCTCCCACCGGGAGTTCCCCTACGACGAGGAGGAGCAGGCCAACTTCTACGAGTCCTGCTTCCGGGCCTTCTGGGACGAGCCCTGGTTCGGGGGCTGGTTCTGGTGGGACTGGTACACCTGTCTGCCTCAGCGCACGCCGGAGATGGGCTTTTCCATCGTGGGGAAGAAGGCGGAGGCGGTGGTGCGGGCCTGGTACGGGCGGCAGCGGGAGGCCTGAAGCCCTTTCCACAGCTTTCCCTGACAGACGG
Source organism: Clostridia bacterium (assembly GCA_017519405.1). GTDB lineage: Bacteria > Bacillota > Clostridia > Christensenellales > Aristaeellaceae > RUG11272. Next base: position 93,589 of record JAFWSH010000023.1, on the reverse strand, counting down.
CCGCTGCGCCGTCTGTTTTTGTGCGGACCTCATCCGTCTTGCCCGCAGGTCCGGATAAGGCCGTGCCACCGAAAAACCCCGCCGCAGGTTTTGCAGCGGGGTCTTGTGTTGAAAGGCTGCCCCGGCGGGTGGCCGGAGTGCGTCTTCCGTGGGTCGGGGAATTACTCGGCCAGGAGGCCCTTGATCTCCTCGCTGGACAGGGTGCCCTGGATGTCCAGGCAGCAGTTGTCCACCACCAGGCAGAAGTACAGGTCGCCGTCTACCTTGATGCCGGAGTAGGTCTGATACAGGCCCTTGCCGTCGGCGGTGGCGATCAGGGCCATCACGTCGGCGTTGTCGCCGTTGTTGGTGACGATGACCACCACCTGGGCGCCGTTCAGGTCGGCGGTGAAGGTGTTCCAGTCATAGTTGTTGGCTGTCTGCAGAGCCTCGTTGCCGTCATAGCCCGCGCCCCAGCCGTAGTTGTCGGCCCGCACCACGGCGTACTCGGCATAGCCCTCCACGTCCGCGGCGGCATGGCCGGTGGGGGTGTTCTGCAGCACGACGTCGAAGTTGTTCCAGTTGGCGGCCTCCTCGCCGGGGTTATAGTTCACGAAGGCCACAGCCGCGGACTCACCGGCGGGCACGGCCCAGATGTCGGAGTGGGCGCCCCAGAAGGGGGTGTCCAGGGTGGTGGCACCCACAGCGGTGCCGGTGATGGCGATCTCCGCAGGCGCAGGAGCGGGCTCCTCCACAGGCGCAGCAGCGTCGGCAGCGGCCTCCTCGGGGCCGTTCTGGGGGGACTCGATGGCGGGATTGCCCAGGGCGTACAGGGCCGCCACCTGCTCATCGGTGATGGCGCTGTCGAAGATGTACAGGTCATCCACATAGCCCTTGTACATGCTGTCCCAGTAGTTGACGCCGAAGTAGGCCTCGAAGGGCACGCCCTCGTCGGGCTTCATGATGTTGGGGGCCAGGGCGCCGTTGGCCCAGGCCAGGCCGTTGGCCGCGCTGTCATACTTCAGCTCGCCGTTGATGTAGTACTTCACGTTCACCTGGGGGGCGGAGCCGTCCACATAGGCGGGCTCGGTGCCGTCGGTGACGATGGCCACATGGACCCACTCCCGCTTGCCGTGGATGGCGTCATCCCAGGCGTACATCCAGGGCCAGGTGTCGTTGGCCTTGTTGCGGCTCCACACCACGGGGAAGATCTTGGCGTTGTTGGCGCCCCACTCGGACTGGGTGATGTTCAGCCAGGTCACGTTGTTGGCGGCGTCGCTCTTGCCCACGTTGTAGCCCATCTGCAGGGTGGGGCCGTAGGTGGACAGGCGGGAGGCGTTCATCCAGAAGGCCACGGTGTAGGCGTCGGTGCCGGTGGCCTTCAGGCCCAGGTCCACGGCCACCTTGCCGTCCAGGAACAGGGCCTTGCCCACGGGGCCCTCGCCATAGCGGAAGCTGTAGTCCTCCACCGGCACGATGCCCTTGTTGGCGCCGTCCATCTCGGCGGGGATCTCCTCGGCATTGGTGACGGCCTTGTAGCCCTCGTCCTCACCGTCGAAGGTCAGGTGGGCAAAGGCTTCGGGCAGGTCCTCCGCCGACACGATGGCCAGCAGGGAGACGGCCAGCAGGGCGCACAGCACCAGGGCCAGCAGTTTTTTCATGGTTGTTTCCTCCTTTTACATATCTTTCCAAGCTCACGCTTCAGAAACGGGGGGGAAGGGGGGAAGGGCGGCGCGTCAGGAGTTGTCCGCCACCATCTGGTTGTACTCGGCGATCTCTTCCTCGCTCAGCACGTTGTAGCCGTCGGGGCCGAAGTAGCGGAGCATGGCGTTGGCGTGGTAGAGGTTGGCCATGCGGGTGGCCTCCTCGGCGTAGTCAGCGGCCTTGGCCTTGCCCTTGTCCACCAGGTCGTGGATGCCGATCTTGTTGAAGTACTCATCGCAGTAGTTCCAGTAGCCCGCGATGGAGGTCCAGCCGTAGGGGATGGGCTGCATGCAGGAGGCGAAGAACTCCTCCCAGCAGGTCCGGTGCTCCTCGTCCATGCCCTTGCAGTACATGTCGATGTAGCCGGCCCACACTTCCTCGTCGGTGGTGATGGGGCAGGGCATGACGTCATACTTCAGGGGCAGGCCGGAGGCGTTGGTCAGGCTCTCGTTGTTGTAGATCTCGATGCGGGTCTTCCAGCCGTCGATGCCGTAGGCCATGAACTTCAGCAGCTCATAGGCTTCCCGGGGATGCTGGCAGGCGGGGGTGATGCCGCCGAAGTCGATGGTGGCGATGGTGTGGTGGTCCTTGGTGGCGTCCTCCTCGGACACGGCGGGCACCACATAGGGCACGATGTCCAGGTTGTACTGCTGATAGGCCTCGGTGGCCCAGGTGCCCATGTAGGTCCAGAAGGCCTCGGTGAAGAGGGCCACGTGGCCGGTGGCGCCGCACCAGGCCTCCCAGTCGTCGGTCCAGTCCTCCATCTCCTGGGTCTCGGTGGAGGGGGCGATGTAGCCGCCCAGCTTCAGGTCGGAGAACTCCTGCTCGCCCACGGCCCACACGCCCAGGTCGAAGGTCCTGCCGTTGAAGCCGAACTCACCGATGATCTGCTGGCTGGCGGCGATGCCGTAGTAGGAGTCCAGGCGGTTGTAGTAGCCGCAGCCGTAGTAGGCCATGCCGTCGGGGGAGTTGGGCACGGTGGCGTCCTTGATCAGCTGGATCATGTCCTCCCAGGTCCAGTTCCGGTCGGGAGCATCCAGGTTCAGGGTCTCCAGCACGTTCAGGTCGATGTACATGCCCGTGGGGAAGAACTTCACCGGCACGGCGAAGCGGGCCTTGGTCATGTAGGTGCCCACGCCGGCGCTGTTGATGGTGGAGGCCAGCTTCTGGGTCTCCGGATCGGTGTCCCAGTAGGTGGAGATGTCGGAGAGGAGCATATTGGACAGGGCGAAGTCGCAGTCGGAGAACATGATGATGTCCGGGGACTTGCCGCTGCCCACCAGGCTCAGCAGGGTGTTGTTGTAGGTGGCCACGTTCTCATACTGCACCTTCACGGTGATGTTGGGGTAAATCTCCATGAAACGGTCCGCCAAGTACTGCACCGTCTCATCCTGGTCAAAGTGGAAGTAGGTCAGGGTGATGGGCTCCTGGGTGAGATCGGTGGCCTTGTGGTAGGTGATGCCGTTGATCTCCACCTCCTCATACTCGCCGGTGACGCCCTCCGCCTGGGCCCCCAGGGGCAGCAGGGCACAGAGCATCGCCATCGCCAGGAGCAGGGAAAGCCATCTTCTGGTCATGGAAAAACCTCCTTGTCTTGTCTCGGGGGATCAAAACCCGGCACAGCCGCCGGGCATTCTCTGGATCCAGTATAACGCAAATAATGAGAAATGGCAAGTGGAGAAATGCGGTTTCAGTCCCGCTGCCAGGGCTCCGCCAGGTCCCGCATCCAGCCGGCCACGTCCATGCCCCACACCGAGTGGAGCCGCTCCGGGGTCAGCACCTCCGCCGGGGTGCCGCAGCCCGCCGCCCGGCCCGACTGCAGCAGCAGGGCGTGGGTGCCGTAGCGCAGGGCCAGGCTCAGGTCGTGGACCGCCGCCAGCACCGCCCGGCCGGGCTTCTCTGCCGCCCAGGCCGCTACCAGGTCCAGCAGCTGCCGCTGGTAGCGCAGATCCAAGTGGTTCACCGGCTCGTCCAGCAGCAGCAGGCAGGGGTCCTGGGCCAGCACCTGGGCCAGGAAGGCCCGCTGGAGCTCGCCGCCGGAGAGGGCCAGCAGGCTGGTGCGGCGGTATTCCGTCAGCCCCGCCGCCGCCAGGGCTTTCTCCACCTTCTCCTCCCCCTCGGGATCCGCCCCGGCGGCGAGCCAGCCCTTCCGGTGGGCGTAGCGGCCCAGGCGGACCAGCTCCTCCACCGTGTAGGCGTAGGCGGCGCTGTTGCGCTGGGCCAGCACGGCGATGCGCCGGGCCCGCTCCGCCGGCTTCATGGTCCGCAGGTCCTGCCCCAGCATCAGCAGCCGGCCTGCGGAGGGCACCCGCAGGGAGAGGGCCCCCAGCAGGGAGCTCTTCCCCGCGCCGTTGGGGCCGCAGAGCATCAGCCACTGCCCCGCCTCCAGGCGGAAGGACACGTCCGACACCGCCGTGAAATCCCCGTAGCGCACCGTGAGATGTTCCACCGTCAGCATGGGGCGCCCCCCTTCCGGGTTCCCAGGAAAATCACCACAAACACCACGGCCCCCACCAGGGAGGTCACCACGCCGATGGGCAGCTCCACCGGCCGCACGATGGTCCGGGCCAGCAGGTCCGCCAGCATCAGGAACACCGCCCCGGCGCACAGGGAGGCCGGCAGCAGGCGGCGGTGGTTGGGCCCCACCACCATCCGGGCCATATGGGGCGTCACCAGGCCCACAAAGCCGATGGAGCCCCCCACCGACACGCAGGCCCCGATGAGCACCGACACCGTCATCAGCAGCACCAGCTTCACCCGCCGCACGTTCACCCCGATGTGCCAGGCGTTCTCCTCCCCCATGGCGAAGGCGTTCAGCTCCTCCCGGCAGCGGAAGATCACCCCGCCGCACACCGCCAGGAAGCCCGCCAGCACCCCCGCCTGGGTGTAGTTCACCCCCGACAGGCTCCCCATGGTCCAGAAGGTGATGGATTTCACCTTCTCCCCGGCGAAGCTGATCACCAGGCTGGTGAGGGCGGTGGCGAACATGGAGAAGATCACACCGATGAGGATGATGGAGTGGGTGGCCAGGGACCGGTCCAGCCCGAAGGCCAGGGTGAGGATCAGGGCCAGGGAGAGGAAGGCGAAGACCATGGCCATGCCCATGGTGCCGGCGTAGGGCAGGCCGGGGACGCTCAGGCCGAAGGCCATGGCCAGCACCGCCCCCAGGGAGGCCCCGGAGGACACCCCCAGGGTGGAGCCGTCCGCCAGGGGGTTGCGCAGCAGGCCCTGCATGGCGGCGCCGCACAGGGACAGGGACGCCCCCGTCAGGGCCACGCACAGCACCCGGGGCAGCCGCACCCGCAGCACGATGGCCGCCGCGGACCCCTCCGGCAGCGGCAGGCCCCACAGCCCCCGCCACAGCAGGTCCAGCGTCTGCCCCGGTGGCACGGAGACGCTCCCCGCGCACACACACAAAAGCAGCACTGCCGGCAGCAGCGCAGGCATGAGCCATGGGGCAAGACGGTGTTTCTGCATGGGCGCCTCCCGGGGCCGGGTGGATTCCGGACCCCTCTGGGGGCAGAATAGCATATTTCCCGGGAATTGTCCACCGGGGCGGGGCTTCCGCCCTGCGGGGCGATGGCGGGGCATGCCGCCCCACCTGTCGTTTTTCCCGTTCCAACTGTCGCCCGGCTGTCTTGTACTCCGCAGGCGGCTGTGCTATCCTTTCCATAGTTGAAACTGTCTCCCGCGATTTGAAGAAAGGACGAGGGCCATGATCTCCTTTGCCGACCTTTTCCGCAAGGCCCGTGCCGCCTTCCGCCGTGACTGGAAGCTGATGCTGCTTGCCTCCTTCCTGTCCGGGGTCCCCGGCATGATCTCCGGCGTTCTGGATGCAGCCGGCGTGATCCAGGCCAACCGCTGGCCGGGCAGCGCGCTCTCCCTGGTCTTCACCCTGATCTCCATGTTTTTCGTTCCCGGCTTCACCATCATCTGCCTGAAGCTTCTCCGGGAGGAGAAGGCGGAGCTGGCAGACCTGGTTCGCGGGTTCCGCTATGCGGGGAAGTACGTGGGGGCTGCCCTGCTGTGTGACCTGATCCCTGTGGGTTTTCTGACGTTCATGGCCATTGCGCTGGCTGTGGGAGGGCAGCAGCCCCCCGCATGGGTGCGGGGGGGACTGCCCCTTGCGCTGCTCATCCTGGCCGTGTGGGGCATTCTGCTTGTTCTGTTCTATGCGCTCATCGACCAGGCCGCGGTGGACCGGGATACGAGAGGACCCATCGGCGTGATGCGCTGTTCCCGGGAGATGCTGCGGGGCCACCGGTGGCAGGCGTTCATGCTGTTCCTGCTGCTGGCAGTGCTGCTCGTTCCCCAGTACCTGATAAGCCGGATCAGCCATCCCGCCGCCCTCGTGGGCAGCACGCTTTTGTCTGTGCTGTGGAGGGTGATCCAGAGCCTGTTGGTCTGCGCGTTCTATGAGGCCATCAAGCCGGTGGAGAAGAAGAATCCCGGTCTCCGCAACCGGCTGCGGAAGGCGCAGCGGAAGGCCGCCCGGAAGGCGCAGGCGGCGGAGTAGGGTTTTGCTCTGGCAAAGGATGTGCTTCGCGAGAATATGGGGAATCGGGGGATGATGAGCTCCCCGGGGGTTACCCCTCAGTCACCCGCCCAAGGGCGGGCGACAGCTCCCCAGCGAGCTGGGGAGCCTTTTGGTTGGTGCGCCGGGGAACCCCATCCACTGCAAGAGGTCCCCCTTCCCCTCCCGGGGGAAGGTGTCCGTGCCTGCAGGTCCGGATGAGGTCGTGGGGGAGAACTGCAAAAGCTCCCCGGCCGGGCCGGGGAGCCGCAGCCCGCCCCGGAGGGCAGGCGGTTGGGCGCGTGTTACCTGCAGGCGGCCGCCAGCACGGGGTAGGCCTCCTCGATGATCTTGGAGAAGCGGATGACCATCTCCACCGATGCCGCCGCCGGATCGCAGCCCCGCACCGTCATGTCATACTCCGCGTTCAGGTCGCCGTCCTTGTCCACCACGAATTTCACATAGCGGAACTTGTTGTTCATCTCGTTGCAGGCCTCCAGGGCCTTGGCCTTCTTGAACATGCCCACGTGGAAGAGCTTGAAGACCCGCACCGCCGTGTCGGTGTCGTCGTCGGAGTTGGCAAAGATGATGGTGTAGCTGCCGCCGCCGGGGGCCTGGAAGGGGATGGTAACGGCGCTGGTCTTGCCGTTCTCGTTGGTGTTGACACCCTTCAGGGCGCCGGTGGCGGTGAGGGCGTCGTAGATGGCTCTGGTCGCTTTGAACATGCTGCTGCCTCCCTTTGTTTTTCTCAACGCGCTGTGACTGCTCCAAGAGAGGGCGGCCTTCGGCTTCCCGGCCCGTCCTCCATGAAAACGCACAGTCCCTGTGCCGCCATCATAGCACGGAAAACAAGGGATTGTCAATATGTGGATACGGCTTCCCGGTGGATTTCTCCCGCCGGGGCGGGGGCGCCGCCTGCAAAAAAACGAAAGAAGAACAGCCCATCCGCCCCCCCTCCCTTGACAGCCCGCGGGAAAATTGGTATATGGATGGTATTCCATACAGCGAATCGGGCGGATGGAAACAATCCGTCCAATAAAAGGAGGATTTCCGCATGAAGAAGATCCTGGCGCTGGTGCTGGCCCTGAGCATGCTGCTCTCGCTGGCCCTGACCGCATCCGCTGAGGGGGAGAAGGTCATTAACACCCATATCGCCGACAACCCCGAGCAGATGGACCCCACCCGCAACTCCTATGCCCGCTCCTCCCGCGTGCTGCAGAACCTGTTCAAGGGCCTGTACAAGCTGGACGCGGACGGCGTGAGCTATGTCCCCGCCATGGCGGAGGGCGTGGAGGTCTCCGAGGACGGCATGACCTACACCTTCACCCTGCGGGAGGGCCTGAAGTGGTCCGATGGCTCCGACCTGACCGCCGATGACTTTGTCTTCTCCTGGATCCACGCCCTGGCGCCGGAGTCCCGCTGCGCCTCCGACCTGTGGATCGTGAAGAACGGCAAGGCCTACAACAGCGGCGAGTGCACGGCGGAGGAGGTGGGCGTGAAGGCCCCCGACGCCCGCACCTTCGTGGTGGAGCTGGAGACCCTGACCCCCTGGCTGCTGAACCTCACCGCCACCACCTCCTTCTTCCCCGTGAAGAAAGACCTGGTGGAGGCCGCCGAGGCCAAGGGCGAGATCTGGACCGCCGACGTGGCCAACTACGTCTCCAACGGCCCCTTCTACCTGGCGGAGTACAGCTCCCTGAACCGCCTGGTCCTGAAGAAGAACCCCTACTACTATGACGCCGAGAACGTGAAGATCGACGCGGTCATCTTCAACATCATCGCCGACGACGGCGCGGCCCTCATCGCCTACGAGGCGGGCCAGCTGAACATCGACGCCAGCCTCAACGCCGAGGGCGTGGCCAAGTATGCCGGCCAGCCCGAGTTCCACACCTCCGCCAAGGTGGGCATCCAGTACTGCGACTTCAACTGCCGCACCGAGGTGGTGAAGGGCTATGAGCCCTACATGCAGGACGCCAACGGCAACCTGCCCCTGACCGACAAGCGGGTGCGCCAGGCCCTGGCCATGGCCTTCAACCGCCAGGAGCTGCTGGAGACCATGGGCGTGGTGGAGCCCGCCGTGTACGGCTTCATCCCCTACGGCCAGCCCTCCCTGACCCAGCCCGGCAAGTCCTACCGCGAGGTGGCGGGCGACATGTTCACCGAGGATGTGGAGAAGGCCCAGGCCCTGCTGGCCGAGGCCGGCTATCCCGGCGGCGCGGGCTTCCCCACCATGCTGATGGTCTGCAAGAACGACGAGCAGCAGAAGCTGATGATGCAGGTCATCGGCGAGATGTGGAAGGGCAACCTGGGCATCAACTATGAGATCCAGACCCTGGAGTCCTCCTCCTACTGGGGCGACCTGGGCAAGGGCTACTTCTCCACGGACCGCAACGGCTACACCGTGGACTTCACCGACCCCAGCGCCAACCTGAAGATCTGGATCTCCGGCTCCAACGCCTCCGAGAACGGCTGGGACGACGCGGACTATGACGCCCTGTTCAACGCCACCCTCACCATGACCGATCCCGCCGAGCGTGAGGCTGCCCTCATCGCCGCCGAGCGCGACCTGGTGGACGAGATGCCCGGCTTCCCGGTGTACTCCTATGAGAACCAGTACCTGGTGAAGCCCAACATCACCGGCGTCATCTGCAACCCCATCGGCCACATCTTCTACGAGTACGCCGAGATCGCCGACTGATCCCCCAAGACATCGCGGCCCCCGTCCCTGCCGGGACGGGGGCCTTTTCTGGTTCCTCACAAACAGCCGGGGAAGCCGCGGGTCCCTGTCCGCCGCGCAAAAACCGCCCCGGGCGGTCCGGGGCGGGCGTTTCACCGGGGGAGGTAAGGCGCAAACAGCGGGTCCAGGCGCGCCCGGTTGTCCTCCAGGAACAGGGCGCCGTCCATGGGCGGCAGGGGCCGTGGGGGCTCCCGGCCCAGCAGGCGGCTGTCGCAGTAGTCCAGGATGGCCTCCATGTCCGTGGGCAGGAGGGCGTGGCCGTCCAGGTGGAGCAGCAGGTTATTGTGGCCGGGCACCCCCAGCAGGTCCCACACCGGCTGGGACGCCAGCCAGGCCAGGCACTGCCCCTCGGTGTTGTTCCAGCCCTCGGAGGTGATGCCCGTCACCAGCACCAGGTGGCGGTCCGGCCCGGCGGCCAGGGCGCAGAGCATGTGCTGGTCCACCGGCAGGGACTCCGGGCCGTCAAACCCGGCGAAGGCCCCGCAGAACCAGTAGCCCTCCCCGCCCTGGAGGTTGCTCAGGGGCTCGTTGCGGGAGGCGTTCACCCAGTCGGCGGGTCCCCCCAGGCGCCGCAGGTCGTAGGTCTTGCCGTGGTTGTCGGTGCGGAAGACGGCGGTGCCCCCCAGCCCCGAGCAGACGGGGATGGTGACCCGGATCCGGGGGTCATAGGCCCCGGCCACCGCCGCGCTCTTCCCCCAGCGGGAGACACCCGCCACCAGGGACAGCCCCGGGTGGATGCCCAGCGTCTCCCCGGCCCCCTGTTCCAGGGCGTCCAGGATCCGGCTGACGCCCCAGGCCCAGGCCAGCAGCACTCCCCGGTCCGCCTCCGGATCCCCCGGGATGTGGGGGTAGAGGTGGAAGAAGGCGCCGGTGCGCTTCCCGCTGTCCTCCGCCGCCCGGGTGGGGTCATACTGCAGCCCCGCGTAGCCCCGCTCCGCCGCATAGCGGCAGTTGGGGGAGATGCCCGTCACCCACTGTCTGGTGAAAAAGCTCCGGTAGTGCCAGGGGGCGTACTCCACAAAGAAGGGCCAGCCCCCCGCCGGTGCGGGCCCCCGGGGGAGGGTCACCAGGGCCTCGACGGAGGCGCTGCGGCCACCAGCCGTCACCTCCACCGTCAGCAGGGTGCCGCCGGTGCGGGGCTCCTCCGAGAGGCGCCAGGCGATCCGCTCTCCCGCCGGGTCCGGCATGGCGCCGTAGATATGGCGGCTGTAGAGGGCCAGGATCTCCTGCCGGCGGCGGGCCCAGTCCTCCCCGGTGGTCACGGGCTCGCCGCTGCTGAGGGTCATCAGCTCCGGCAGGGCCGCCGGTTTTTCCGCGCCGGGCTGTCTCCCGGGATGGCGCATGTTCTCACCTCACGCTGTGTTTCGCCTCAGTCCGGGTTTCTCTCCTCCAACTCCTCCGCCCTGGCCCGGGCGGCCCGGCGGATCTCCCCGGTGGCGCCGTGGAGCGCCAGCTCCGTCAGCAGGGCATAGCTGTGGATGCGGGCCACCGCCGCGGCACGCACCGCCGAGGGCAGCCCCTCGTCCGCCACGATCTCCTCCGGCGCCCTGTCGTCCTCCTCCGCCGGCACGCTCAGGGCCAGGGCGCTGTTGCGGTAGGCCGCCTCCCCGGTGATCTCCCGCAGCACCCGCACCGTGGGCGGGAAGGCGATGGGCGCGTCCTTCTCCCGCAGCTCCATCTTCAGGATGGCCTGCCGCTTCCAGAAGGGGTAGAGGTCGATGTCGTAGCGCTGGCCCTCCCAGGTCCAGACGAAGCGGGTCTTCCGCAGGGGCCGGCGGGAGATGTCGGCGTTCATCAGCCGGGTGAGGTACTCCTCCTGGGTGAGGCGGCGCTCCGTCTCCACCAGCCTGCCGTCCCCCATGGGGGTCTTGACGGTCTCGTAGTAGAAGAACCGGCCGTTCTCCAGCCACTGGCGCACCCGCCGCTGCACGCCGCCCTCGGTGTGCAGGTAGGTCTGGATGATCTCCACCCGGTGGCAGCCCGGCTGCGCCTCCAGCCAGGCGGTGTCCGGCATGGCGATGAGGAACTTCCGCTCCGTCTCGTAGGTCTTCCCCTCCCCCAGGAGGCCGCCGATCTCGGAGATCAGCCGGCGCATCTTGGTGTCGAAGTCGGTCTCGTTGCCGATGACCCGCATGTGGGGGTGGCCGGTCCAGGCGGCGATGATCCGGTCATCCAGGGCCCGGGCCTCCTCGGCGGTCTCGTAGCGGGCCTGGTTGTTGGCCAGGGAGTAGGCCTCCTCGGCGCCCTTGGCGGCGGTCTGGAGGTGGAGCACCGCGTCGTAGCTCTCCAGCACGGCTCCCACGCTGATCCCCAGCCTGTCCGCCACCACGGCGAACTCCTCCTCGTTCATGTAGGCCCGGTTGTCCATCACGCCCCGGTCGCAGACGATGAGGATCTTCTCCACGGGCATGGTGCGGGCGGCGGTGAGGAAGATGTCCTCCTTTGTGAGCTGCAGGCGCACCTGCCCCAGCTGGTAGTCCAGGTTGGTGCCGCAGGTCCAGGGGGCCACGCCGCCGGAGATGAGCTCCGTGGCGGTCTCGGGGACGATGAGCACCGTCCAGCCCCGCTGGGAGAAGGCGTTGCGGATCCAGCTCAGGCCGGTGGTTTTGCCCGCGCAGGGGCCGCCGGTGAGCACGATTTTCTTGATGATGGCAGGCATGGCGATCGTCTCCTTCTTTCAGCTGAAGTCCGGCTCCTCCGCCGCCGGCGCGTCGGGCACGGGCGGCCCGGGGCGGGTCTCCTCCAGGCGGGCACGGCGGTCCTCCGTCAGGGTCACATGGCAGGTGCGGCAGTCCCGGAATCCCTCCAGGTCGCTCTCGTCGGTGCAGGTCACAAAGGTCTGGGCGTCGCCGATCTCCCCCAGCAGCCGGGTCCGGCGCCGCATGTCCAGCTCGCTCATCACGTCGTCCAGCAGCAGCACGGGCATCTCCCCGGTCTCCTCCCGGAAGAGGAGGAGCTGGGCCAGCTTCAGGGCCAGGGCGGCGGTCCGCACCTGCCCCTGGGAGGCGTAGAGCTTCATCTCCCGGCCGTTGAGGCTCAGGGCCAGGTCCTCCCGGTGGGGGCCGTGGGTGGCGGCGCCCCGGTTCATGTCCACCCAGCGGTGCTCCCGCAGGGTCCGGGCCAGGTCCTCCTCCTCCGCCACGTTGGGGCTGTAGTCCACCCGGAACTGCTCCCCGCCGTCCCCGGCGATGGCCCCGTACTTCTCCGCCGCCAGGGGGGCCAGGCGCGCCATCGCCTGGCGGCGCCGGGCGATGATGCTCCGGCTCTCCGCCGCCATGATGGCCTCATAGGGCGCCAGCAGGGCGTCGGGCAGGGAGGCCGCCTCCTGCTTCCGGGCCTCCCGCAGCAGGGCGCCCCGCTCCTCCATGGCCCGGGCATAGCGCTGCAGGGCCATGAAATACATGGGGTCCAGCTGGCAGATCATCATGTCCAGATAGCGCCGGCGCTGGGAGGGCCCCTCCCGCACCAGGCTCAGGTCCTCCGGGGAGAAGATCACGCAGCGCACATGGCCCATCAGGTCCGCCAGACGCTCCGCCTTCTTCCGGTCGATCCAGACGGTTTTCTTCCGGGGCTCCCCGGGGGTGAGGCGCACCATGATCTCGCTGCGGCCCATGGTGCCCCGCACCGTCACGGCGCAGGCCCCGGCGTCCTCCTCCCGCTCCACCACCTCCCGGTCGCTGCCGGCCCGGTGGCTCTTCCCCAGGGCGCAGTAGTGGATGGCCTCCAGGATGTTGGTCTTCCCGGCGCCGTTGGGCCCGAAGAGCAGGTTCAGCCCCGGGTGGGGGGACAGGGTGAGCTCCGGGTAGTTGCGGAAATGCTTCAGCCGCAGCGTCTCGATGACCGTGCCCCTCACCCCTCTCGTGTGTTTCTTCCATTGTATCACAGATGGGGCGCGGATAAAAGGGTCCGGGGCGGTTTTTCGCCGGGGAGGTGGTCATCGACAGCGCCGACTACCGCAAGCTCCCGGAGCACTACACCGGCCGGGACGGCAAGCTCTCCCCGCCGCTCATCGACCGGGTGCTGATCCGCTTTGCCCACGCCGGCAGGGTGGTCCGGGGCATGCCGGCCGGGCCGTCCCCCGGGCAGGGACTCCGGGGGACGCAGCCCGACCCCGGCAGTGAATATGGCAGGAACTATGACGGGAAATATTACGAAATGAAACACTTGACAGAAGGACAGGATTTGTTATAATAATACCAGCAGATGTTTCCTGGGGTGTGCGGCAGCTGATCGGTTTTCCCCACACTTCAAAAAATGGCCCCCGGGTCCTCGTCTGATGATGTCATGCCCCCGATTTCGCGATCGCCAGGGGACGGCAAACAAGCAGCGGCAGGGAGCCAGCCTGCTGTTATATAGCGGGTGAAGATTCGATGGCACCGGCATCCTGGGACATCTGACCGTCGCAAGGCGGTTTTTTGTTTTTCTCTTTACGCTTCGCGGAAGGGCGGGGCAACTGGTGCAGGAAATGCTCGGGGGCACGACCTCATCCGTCCGCGCCAGCACGGACACCTTCCCCTGGGAGGGGAAGGCTTTTGGATAGTGGAGCGACATGGGGAAGCCCCGCCGCCCTCGCTCACTAACCAAAAGGCTCCCCAGCCGGCTGGGGAGCTGTCGCCGCCCGACCCGGGCGGTGACTGAGGGGTAACCCCGTGCGGGGGCACGACCTCATCCGTCCGTGCAGGCACGGACACCTTCCCCTGGGAGGGGAAGGCTTTTAGCTGGTGGCACGCCGCGGGGAAGCCCCCCCTGTCCCCGCGGGGACATCCCCCCAGCCAGCTGGGGGGACAGGGAGGAGACCCCGTGCCCTCGCTCACTAACCAAAAGGGGGCTGTGAACAAAAGGCAGCAGGCCCTTCTCCGGCCCCTGCAGCCTTTTGCATTGCTCGGTTTTCCTCAGACGCATGAAGATGGATTTGAGTATTTACCTGGATAATGCCACTTATAGGTCTTTGCCTACTCCGTTTTCCAACGATTCTTTGATTGCGTCTTTTGAGAAGTATGTATAACTGATGCGGATCTCAAAGTCATATGCGTAATTTCCCATAACCTGGCAACTTACAATCTCGATTTTAATACATTCCCCACCCTTTTCTATTAACCATCCCGCACTGTTGCGAATCTCGCCCCTTTTTCCAAGGTAATTCCGGAAGAAGTCAACTTTCGCTGTCAGTTCTTTTGTCGCGTTTCCTTGATAAAGAGATGCTCTGGGATCAGATTCACTAAGCGGGGTTCCGTATTTCATTTGCAGATTCTCAAATAGAGCATTGTACTGTGAGTCGCACTCGCTCTGGCTGTGCGGCACGAACCAATAGAGCAGCTCATCCAACCCGTTGTTCTTGCCATCGAAACTGAAGTATACTTCCGTGTTATCATATCCGGCAACGGTTCCTTCATAAACAACGGTTGTTCTCTCATCGTTAACACTCTTCTGCGTTAGTGTTTCCTTGCTGATTACCGTATCAATCTTTTCACCAAAGTGAATTCCATTACGCAATTCAAACTGCCTGCTCAGGCTGAATAAGCCACCAAACCATAATACTGCCGCCACAGCCAACAATATCACTACGCCAAGAATGATATAAAGGGCCATCCTCTTTTTCATGATGAATCCTCCGTACTGGTGGTATGTCTCGCCGATACTCTGATTACACAATACTATAACTCCTCTGAGTGGCGTCCACCCAGAGGAGTTTGACAGGGCTTACTTCATCATCGCCGCGATCTCGCCGGCCAGGTCGTCCTTGCGCTTCTCGATGCCCTCGCCGCGCTCGAAGCGGGCAAAGCGCACCACGTCCAGCTTGCAGCCGACAGCCTTGGCGATCTCGTTCATCAGCTGGGTGATGTTCTTGTCGGGATCCTTCACGAAGGCCTGCTCCAGGAGGCAGACTTCCTTGTAGTACTTCTGAATCTGGCCCTCCACGATCTTCTCCACGATCTTCTCGGGCTTGCCGGCCTCCAGGGCCTTGGCGCGCTGGATTTCCTTCTCCTTCTCCAGCTTGGTGGCGTCCACTTCCTCGCGGCGGACGGCCTCGGGCTTGGCGGCGGCCACCTGCAGGGCCAGGTCATGGGCGAACTGCTTCACGGCGTCGCTGGCCTTGCCGGTCTCGTCGGTGGCGACCTCCACCAGCACGCCCACCTTGCCGCCCAGGTGGATGTAGGCGTCCACGACGCCCTCGCTCTTGAAGCGGACAAAGCGGCGGACGGAGATCTTCTCACCGATGGCCACGGTGGCCTCGGACACCAGGTCGGAGATGGTCTTGCTCTCGTCGTCCACAAACTTCTGGGCCATCAGCTCGTCCACGTCGGCGGGGTTCGCCTTGGCGATGTGCTTGGCCACGTTGTTGGCGAAGTTCAGGAAGTTGTCGGTCTTGGCCACGAAGTCGGTCTCGCAGTTGACCTCCACGATGACGCCGGTGCAGCCGCAGGGGCTCACATACTTGGCCACCACGCCCTCGGCGGCGATGCGGCTGGCCTTCTTGGCCGCCTGGGCCAGGCCCTTCTCCCGCAGCCAGTCAATGGCCTTGTCCATGTCGCCTTCGGCGGCGATCAGCGCTTTTTTGCAATCCATCATGCCGGCGCTGGTACGCTCGCGCAGCTCTTTCACCAGGGCAGCGGTAATCTCAGCCATGTTTCATCTCTCCTTGTCTGTTTCATGGAAAATGCAGGCGGCTTCTCAGCCACGGCCGGAAACGCGCCTGCATGGGGGATACAGCTTACGCCTCCGGGGCTTCCTCAGCCTCAGCGGCCTCGGGCTCGGCCTGCTCGCCCTGCTTGCCTTCCAGCACGGCGTCGGCCATCTTGCCGGCGATGAGCTTCACGGCGCGGATGGCGTCGTCATTGCCGGGGATGACATAGTCGATCTCGTCGGGATCGCAGTTGGTGTCCACGATGCCCACGATCGGGATGCCCAGCTTCCGGGCCTCGGACACGGCGATGTGCTCCTTGCGGGGATCCACCACGAACAGGCAGCCGGGGAGCTTCTTCATCTCGCGGATGCCGCCCAGGTTCTCCTGCAGCTTCTCCCGCTCGTGCATCAGCTTGGCGACTTCCTTCTTGGGCAGGACTTCCAGCTGGCCGTTCTGCTCCATGCGGTCGATCTGGTTCAGCCGCTCCACCCGGGTGCGGATGGTGGTGAAGTTGGTCAGCATGCCGCCCAGCCAGCGGTTGTTGACGTAGTACATGTTGCAGCGCTCAGCCTCGGAGCGGATGGACTCCTGGGCCTGCTTCTTGGTGCCCACGAAGAGCACGGTCTTGCCGCTCATGGCGACGTCGCGCACGAAGGCATAGGCCTCGTCCACCTTCTTCACCGTCTTCTGCAGATCGATGATGTAGATGCCGTTGCGCTCGGTGAAGATGTACTGCGCCATCTTCGGGTTCCAGCGGCGGGTCTGGTGGCCGAAATGGACACCGGCTTCCAGCAGCTGTTTCATGGAAATGACTGCCATGGGTTCTTCCTCCTTGTTGCTTCCACCCCCTGCCGTTTCACGGTCCGCCACCGGCCGCCGGCTGAGATCCGGCCTCCGGCACAAGCGCCCGCAGGGCAGAGGTGCGTAGTCTTATGCAGTCTATCACAGATTTGTAAGATTTGCAAGTATTTCTGGTGGGTTTTTGGGCGGGTTTTTGGGCGGGTACTTTGGCGGGCAAGAATATTTGTTGACAAGCCGCGGCATCAGCGGTATAATTGCCCATGATGGGGTTTTGTCGGCGCAGACCGGCGCCGGCTCCGGCATGGCGGCCGGAACAGACTTGGAAGCCGGATCAGGCCGAAGGGGCCGGAACAGACCGAAAGGTGGATGGACAATGGATACGTGCACCGCAATCGTGGGCATCAACTGGGGAGACGAGGGCAAGGGCCGCATGGTGGACCTGCTCACGGAGGACTTTGACATTGTGTGCCGCTACCAGGGCGGCGGCAACGCCGGCCACACCATTGTGAATCAGTACGGCGAGTTCATGCTGCACCTGCTGCCCTCCGGCGTGTTCCGCCCCAACGTGATGAACATCCTGGGTAACGGCATGGCCCTGGATCCCGAGCACCTGACCCGGGAGATCGAGACCCTGCGGGGCAAGGGCGTGGACATCAGCCCGGACAACGTGATGATCAGCGAGCGGGCCTCCCTGCTCATGCCCTGGCACCGCCGCCTGGACGCCCTGGAGGAGGCCCGGCTCAAGGACAAGAAGCTGGACACCACCCGCAAGGGCATCGCCCCCTTCTATTCCGACAAATACGCCAAGAAGACCATTCTGGCCGGGGAGCTGTTCTATCCGGACGTGCTCCGGCAGCACCTGCACGACCTGCTGGAGTGGAAAAACCTGATCCTCACCGGCGTCTACGGCGACGAGGCCGAGACGGAGGAGGAGATCAACAACTGGGTGAAGACCTACTGCGAGCCGCTGGTGCCCTACATCCGCAACACCGGCTCCTACCTGGCGGACGCCCTGTGGAACCACAAGCGCATCCTCTTTGAAGGCCAGCTGGGCGCCCTGCGGGACCTGGACTACGGCATCTACCCCTTCACCACCTCCTCCAACGTGCTGGCGGCCTACGCGCCCATCGGGTCGGGGCTGCCCCGGGCCCGGGTGGGCCGGATCATCGGCGTGGTGAAGGCCTACTCCAGCTGCGTGGGCGCGGGCCCCTTCGTCTGCGAGCTCTTCGGGGACGAGGCGGAGCACCTGCGGCAGATCGGCCGGGAATACGGCCACCTGCCCCACCGGGTTGGCCCCATCGACCTGGTGGCCACCCGCTACGGCGTCCGGGTCCAGAACGCCACCGAGATCGCCCTGACCAAGCTGGACGTCCTCAGCGAGCTGGACGAGATCCCGCTGTGCACCCGCTACCGCCTCAACGGGGTGGAGATCGACGAGATGCCCTTCCCCTCCATCCTGAGCCGCTGCGAGCCCGTCTTCGAGACCATGCCGGGCTGGAAGTGCGACATCACCGGCGTGCGCAACTGGTGGGACCTGCCGGAGGCCGCCCAGAACTACGTCAAGCGCATTGAGGACAGCGTAGGCTGCATCATCAAGTGGATCTCCGTGGGCCCCGAGCGCCACAGCATCATCCGCCGCGGCTGAGCCCGGCCTTCCCCGCGTGCCCTGGCCGCCCCGGCGGCCAATGGACATACAGAAAAAAAGAAATGAGGCAACATCATGAAGGGTAACGTTCTCGTCGGTCAGTCCGGCGGCCCCACGGCCGTCATCAACTCCAGCCTCGCGGGCGTGTTCAAGACCGCGATGGAGCGCGGCTTCAACAAGGTCTACGGCATGCGCTACGGCATCCAGGGCTTCATGGATGAGCAGTACATCGACATGTCCGACTTCATCCGCAACGAGCTGGACCTGGAGCTGCTCAAGCGCACCCCCTCCGCCTTCCTGGGCACCTGCCGCTACAAGCTGCCGGAGATCCACGAGGACCGGGCGGTCTATGAGCGCATTTTCGAGCTGCTGGACAAGCTGAACATCGAGGTGTTCATCTACATCGGCGGCAACGACTCCATGGACACCATCCGCAAGCTGTATGACTACTCCCTGCTCACCGGCGCCCGCCAGAAGTTCGTGGGCTGCCCCAAGACCATCGACAACGACCTGGCCATCACCGACCACACCCCGGGCTTCGGCAGCGCGGCCAAGTACATCGCCACCTCCATCAAGGAGATCATCTGCGACGCCATGGGCTTCTCCTACAAGAAGAAGAACGTGACCATCGTGGAGATCATGGGCCGCAACGCGGGCTGGCTCACCGGCGCCGCCGGCCTGTCCGCCTGCGAGGACTGCGCGGGCCCCGACCTGATCTACCTGCCCGAGATGCCCTTCAGCACCGAGAACTTCGTGGCGAAGGTGAAGCAGCTCCTGGAGGAGAAGGACGTGGTGGTGGCTGTGGTGTCCGAGGGCATCAAGACCGAGGACGGCAAGTATGTGTGCGAGCTGGCCACCTCCAACGCCTCCAAGGACGCCTTCGGCCACATCCAGATGACCGGCACCGCCTCCTACCTGGCCCATGTGATCAACGGTGAGCTGGGCTGCAAGACCCGGGCCATCGAGCTGTCCACCCTCCAGCGCGCCGCGGCCCACATGGCCAGCCGCGTGGACGTGGACGAGGCCTTCAACGTAGGCGGCGCCACCGTGAAGGCGGCCGACGAGGGCGCCTCCGGCGTCATGGTGGTTATCGAGCGGGTCTCCGACGACCCCTACCAGAGCACCACCGGCGTCTACGACGTCCACCGTATCGCCAACGACGAGAAGGTGGTCCCCCGGGAGTGGATCTCCGAGGACGGCACCTATGTCACCGAGGCCTTCCTGGACTATGTGCGCCCCCTGATCCAGGGCCACTACAATCCCATGATGGTGGCCGGCCTGCCCCGTCACCTGAGCATCAATCAGCACGGCTATGACTGGAGCGCCCCCAAGGGCCGCTGATCCCCTGAACTGAATTCCCCCCGCTCCGCCCGCGGCTTTCCATGAAGGCCGGTTGGCGGGGTGGGGGGATTTTCGTTTGGGCGGAGGACGACCTCATCCGTCCGTGCCAGCACGGACACCTTCCCCTGGGAGGGGAAGGCTTTTGGTTGGCGCGCTTACTTTTGCCTTCCCCTGGCAGGGGAAGGGGGACCGCTTGCGGTGGAGGAGGTTCCCGGCCCGGACGGGACAGGTTCACAGCCAGTAGATGTGCCGCAGGGCGTCCAGGGCGCCCTCCGGGGTGTCCGCATGTGCCTCCAGCACCACCAGGTAGTTTTCGGAGACAAAGCAGGTGCGGACCAGGGCGAAATGCGTCATGTACAAGAGGTTGGAATCGCTGACCTCCGCCCGGATGCAGGGCAGCTCATAGCCGTTGATGCTGATGTCCTCCATCCCGAAGGCGTGCACGGTGTAACCGGCGGCCAGGTTCTCCCGGAAGGGGTCCTGCATGGCCGCCATGATGCCCTCCTCCCCCAGGTCCTCGTAGAAGGGCGCGTCCTCGCCCAGGTCGTAAGCCATGACACTGACGCTGTCCTGATAGCCCGGGAGACTGGCCGAGAGGATGGTGGCGCCGCTGTCCGCGATGACCAGCCTGTCCTCCAGACCCAGGGCGCGGTTGAACCGCTCCCGGTTTTCGTCCAAGGCCTCCTGGGTGAGGAAGACCCAGCCCTCCGCCCGGAAGCCGAAGCCCAGTATTTTGTTGGTGTAGATGCCGTCCGATACGGTGCCCCGGACCTCCGCCGGGAGCTCCTCCGCCGCAGTCCAGGCGGCGGTCAGGGCCAGGCACAGGGCCAGCACCAGGGCCGTGATGCGCTTCATGCAGTTTCCTCCTTTCACAGCGACCGGGTGGCGATCACGTCGATGCCCGTGCCGCACACGTCCGGGAGCACCACGTCCCCCGCCGCGATGGGCAGGGTCAGCTGCAGGCTCCGCAGGGCCTCCATGCAGGGGAAGATTTTCTCCTTGGGGATGGGCTCCCGGGTTTTCACCGACAGGGGACAGGGGCTGCCCGCCACCGGCACCACGGCGGTGACCATCCGCACCGGGGCGGTGACCTCCTGCCGCGCGTACTTCTCCCCCCGCTTGCAGGTGTTCCCCGCCACGGCCAGCACTTCCCCGGCCCCGTCCAGGGTGACGGTCATGCGGCAGCCCATGGGGCAGTTGATGCAGGTGATGATCCGCTCCGCCATGTTATTGCACCTCCATGCTCACGGTGATGGCGCCGGTGAGGCCGGCGGTCTTCTCCCCCTTCAGGGGCAGGACGGCCATCTCGCCGGGGGTGAAGACCAGGGCCTTCTTCCGGGCCAGCTCCACGCCGCCGGCCTTCACGGTGACGGCGGCGTTTTTGTAGACCCCCGCGGGGCGGAACATCAGGGTCACGTCCCGGCCCGGGTGGAGCCGCTGAGGCACCACGCCCCGGACCCCCTCCCCGTCCAGCACCGCCAGGGTCTCCCCGCCGGCGTCCTCCCCCCGCAGGAAGGCCGCCGCGGCCCGCCCCGCGTGGAAGCTCTCCTCCGACACATAGTCCACCAGGTCGTGGACGTGGAGCACATTGCCGCAGGCGAAGATCCCCGGGACGCTGGTCTGGAGGGTGTCGTCCACCACCGCGCCGGAGGTGGCCGGGGAGAGGGCCACCCCCGCCCGCACCGAGAGTTCGTTCTCCGGGATCAGGCCCACGGAGAGCAGCAGGGTGTCGCAGTCGAAGTCCATCTCCGTGCCGGGGATGGGCTTCCTCTGATCGTCCACCTCCGCCACGGTGACGCCGGTGAGGCGCTCCCGGCCCCGGATGTCGATCACCGTGTGCCTCAGGTACAGGGGGATGCCGTAGTCCTCCAGGCACTGGACGATGTTGCGGTTCAATCCGGAGGAGTAGGGCATCAGCTCCACGCAGGCCAGCACCTGCGCCCCCTGCAGGGTCATGCGCCGGGCCATGATCAGCCCGATGTCGCCGGAGCCCAGGATCACCACCCGCCGCCCGGGCATCAGGCCCTCCAGGTTCACGAACTTCTGGGCGGCGCCGGCGGTGTAGACCCCGGCGCAGCGGGTGCCCGGCGTGCCCAGGGCGCCCCGGGGCCGCTCCCGGCAGCCCATGGCCAGGATCACCGCCCCCGCCGCATACACGGTGAGGCCTTCCTGCCGGGAGACACAGGTCACCCGGCGGTTTTCCTCCACGCTGAGCACCGTGGTGCCGCAGCGGATGTCCAGGCCCAGTTCCCGGGCGCGCTCGATGTCCCGGGCGGCGTACTCCGGCCCGGTGAGCTCCTCCCCGTGGCGGTGCAGGCCGAAGCCGTTGTGGATGCACTGGCGGAGGATGCCCCCCGCCTCCTGCTCCCGCTCCAGGATCACCAGGTCCTCCACCCCGGCCTCCCGGGCCGCGATCCCCGCCGCCAGGCCCGCCGGGCCGCCGCCCACGATCACCAGGGATTTCCTGATCTCCTTCATGCTCATATCCTCCCCGTCAGCATCCGGCTGTCCCCGCTGCCCTTGGTGATCTCCGTCATGGGTACCCCCAGCTCCTCCGCCAGGATCTCCACCACCCGGGGGGCGCAGAACCCGCCCTGGCAGCGGCCCATGCCCGCCCGGCAGCGGCGTTTTACGCCATCCACGCTCCGGGCGCCCACCGGCCGGCGGATGGCGGCGCGGATCTCCGCCTCCGTCACCACCTCGCAGCGGCAGATCAGCTGGCCGTGGAGGGGGTTCCGCCTCACCGCCTCCGCCTGCTCCTCCACCGTCATCTCGTTGAAGGGCTTCTCCCGGGGCGGCAGGGGCTGCCAGTCCGTCTTGGGCGCCAGGCCCAGGCTCCGGGCCACCTGGCCCCCCAGCTCCTCCGCGATGGCCGGGGCCGCGGTGAGGCCGGGGCTCTCGATGCCCACCGCCTCCCAGCACCCCGGCGCCGCCTGCCCGATGACAAAGTCGCCCCCGTCCTCGTGGGCCCGGATGCCGGCGAAGTTGGTGACCTCGGTGCGGGTGGAGGCACCGGGCCAGGTGAGGCAGGCGGCCTTCAGGGCCCGGGCCAGGCCGGCGGCGGTGGTGGCCACGTCCCGGCCGTCGGGGATGTCCTCCGCCGTGGGGCCCAGGAGGAGGTTCCCGTGGACTGTGGGGGTCACCAGCACGCCCTTGCCCATGGCGGTGGGGCACTGGAACACGCTGTGGGTGAACACGGGCCGGGCCGGATGGTCCAGCACGTGGTACTCCCCACGCCGGGGGGTGATGTGCAGCGGCCTGTCGCTCACCTGGTTGTGGAGGAAGGCGCTGTCCGTGCCGGCGCAGTTCACCACCGCCCGGCAGACGATGTCCCCCCGGGGGGTGGCGGCCACCCAGCCCTCCCCCTCCCTGCGCAGGGACGTCACCTCCAGCCCGAAGCCGAAGCACACCCCGTTGAGGGCCGCCTGGTCCGCCAGGGCATACACCAGCTCATAGGGGCTGACGATGCCGGCGGAGGGGGCCAGCAGGGCGCACACCGCCGCCGGGTTCAGGGCCGGCTCCAGGGCCAGCAGCTCCTCCCGCTCCAGGATCCGCAGCCCGGGGACGCCGTTCTCCTCCCCCTGGCGCCCCAGCTTCTCCAGGGTGGCCCGCTCCGCCTCCGAGAAGGCCACCACCAGGGCGCCGCTCTGGCGGTAGGGCACGGAGAGCTCCGCGCACAGCGCCGGGTACATCCGGGCGCCCAAGACGTTCAGCCGGGCCTTCTCCGTGCCGGGCCTGGCGTCGAAGCCGGCGTGGACCAGGCCGCTGTTGGCCTTGGAGGCGCCCTCCGCCACGTCGTCCGCCCGCTCCGCCACCAGCACGCGCCCCTGCCACCGGGAGAGCACCCGGGCCACGCCGCAGCCCACCACCCCCGCGCCGATCACCAGAATATCCGTATCAAACACACAGGCCATGTCTTCCTGACCTCCGTTCCTTGTGGGTTTCGCTGCCTCTATTGTAGCGGCGGGGGGGCGGGACGTCAAGGGGGGGGACGGGGGCAGGGGATGGGACGGGTGGAGTCAGGGAGGTGGCCGATTTTGGGTGAATTGTTCCGCGGAATTCGGGCTTTTTTTCCGGGGCGGACTGTGCTATAATGATAAATACAAAACAAGCCGCCGGGTGTGCGGTTGAATGCATGGCGTTGAAAGGGGACGGTGCCGGATGATGAAAAAAGGGTTCTGGGCGGCGGTGTGTCTGTGTTTGGCGGTGGCGCTGTGCTGTGTACAGCAGCCGGCCGCAGCCGCCGGGCTCTCGGTGGGCGATGAGATCGAATTCGGCCGCTATGAGCAGGACAACAACCCGGACAACGGGACGGAGGCCATCCTGTGGCAGGTGCTGCAGGTCCGGGACGGCAAGGCCCTGCTGCTGAGCAAATATGTGCTGGACAACCAGCCCTTCAACACGGAAAAGAAGGACACCTCCTGGGTCAGCTGTAGCCTGCGCGCCTGGCTGAACAACGAATTCCTGCAGGCCGCGTTCAGCGCCGAGGAGCAGGCCGCGCTGCTGGCCACCGAGGTGGCCAACAACTCGGATGAGCAGAATCCCGCGTGGTACACCCAGAAGCTCTCCAGCACCACGGACAAGGTCAGCCTGCTGAGCTACAGGGAAGTGAAAGCCTTCTTCCCGGAGGAGGGCGCCCGGAAGACCCGGGGCACGGAGTATGCCCGGAGCAAGGGCGCGGTGTTCCTGGGGATCACCTCCTTCGGCACAGAAAACTGCGACTGGTGGCTGCGCTCCCCCGGCAACAACCTGCAGGAGGCGGCCTATGTGGGCGTGGTGCGGGATATCAACAACAAGGGCGTCGGTGACAAGGTGGGCGTGCGGCCCATGGTCTGGCTGGACATCGGCGCGGACCGCTCCTTCTTCCCGGAAGCCCGGTTCAAGCTGGCCGAGAACTACCAGTATCGGGGCTTGCTGGATGATGCGGCCAATATCTATGAGACCCTGGGCGACTATCGCAACAGCCACAACCTGGCGAAGGATTGCCGCGCCCAGCAGGCCCAAAAGGCCATGGACAGCGGGGAATATGCCACCGCCCTGAGGCTGTACGAGTCCCTGGAGGGCTACGGGGACAGCTACCTGCAGGGCCGGGCCGCCCGCTATGCCCTGGCGGTGCAGACCATGGAGGCGGGGGACTACAAGACCGCCGCCCAGATGTTTGAGAAGGCCGGGCAGTATCAGGACAGCATGGCGCGGCTGCGCACCTGCTATGAAAAGCAGGGAATTCTCTGGACTTACATGGATGCGGAAGCCGTGGAAGCGGGCGGCGATGGTTACCGTGAAAAACGTGATATCCAGCAGAATGATAAGCATTATCATTGGCGAATGGGCCGCTTCTTCGTAAGCGGCTACACCAGGGAAACCGCAGGCCAGAATGATGCGCCGGTGTTTATCAAGAATCTGGGGGATTCTGTCACCCTCTGGTTTGATCTGGAGCAGGACATTGAGGCCCTGAACGGAAATACCAACCTGAAGCTCCATGAGGATGGGGGCGGCTATGATTTCCTTCTGAAAACACAGAAAACGGACCTGGGCCGTGGCGCTTTGTTTGTCAGGTCAACAGACTATCGCAAAGACAGCAACACCCAGACTTACACCAATTATCTCCTGGCCAAAGGCACATCCGGTGCGGACACGAAGGTTGTTCTCCACGAAGAGGGAGACTACGAAATTGCCCTTGACTACGAGCTGGTGGACAATGACATCACACACATCACATCGAAGTACAGCAACTATCGCATTTTCATTAAGTTTTCCGTCCGCAACGGCAACTGCATGGTCTATCCCTTCGACGTGGTAACGGGGGCAGAGCTGCAGAACACCAGCATCACAGAGAACGGGTTCCGGCTGGACCTGGCCCGGTCCCGGTATCTGGATATCAATGTGGTGCGCACCGTCATGGTGGAAGGCCCCACCGGTTACACCGAGGATGTCCGGTACAACCGGCCGGCATCGGATGGCGAACAATACACTGCCGAGGGCATCTACACCATCTCCGTTAAAAACAACTATACCGGGGAATCCACGGTGAAGACCATCTTCGTCGGCACGCAGGATCTTCTGGAGCAGTATGTCCAGCACGGTTTCTCCAAGGATCGCCTGAACTAAGGAGGTCGAAAGCAAATGATCCGGAAGATACTCTCCATTGCCCTGGCGCTGGCCCTGCTGTGCACCGGGTGCTTCGCGGAAGGGGAAGCTTCTGCCGCACCATCCTTCCGCAGCATGAGCGATCCGGCACTGGCCCCGTATGTGGAGGACACGTTCTACACGGGACTGGTGGAAGCACTGGACAGCGAGGAATACCTTGTCGAGAATGTGAGCGCCGTCTACATCTCCCAGGAGTACATCGACGAGCTGGCCTTCAATTCCCAAGCCAATGTGTACTTCGGCTATACGCTGGCTGAACTGGACGCGGAGTTTCAGGGCGAGAAGTACATTTTCACCTTGGGAGACAACAACGAAACGATTGTCGTTCCCTGGGAAGAATACGAAGATCCCTACAATGAGATCATCCGGAACGTGGCGATTGGCACAGGCGTCATCCTGATCTGTGTGACCGTGTCCGTGGTGTCCGGCGGCGTGGGGGCCCCGGCCGTCAGCTTCATTTTTGCTGCCGCCGCTAAAGGAGCAGCGGTCGAAGCCCTGACAGGCGGCGCAATCCAGGGCCTTGTGGCGGGCGTTTCCACCTATGTAAAGACAGGTGACGCGGACCAGGCGTTCCACTCGGCACTGCTGCAGGGCAGCGAGGGCTTCAAGTGGGGTGCCATCGAGGGTGCCGTGAAGGGCGGCTTGAAAGGCTACAGCGTGCTCAAGGGCGCCACCCTGAGCGGACTGTCCATGCATGAGGCCGCGCTGATCCAGAAGGAGACAAAGTGGCCGCTGGATGCTATCAAGAGCCTGCACTCGGTTGATGAGTACAAGGTGTACGAAGCCGCTGGACTGTACCCTACCAAGATGACCAATGGAAGCTGGGCTTTTGTCCAGGATATCAATTGGGATCTTGTGGACGAAAACGGTTTCACGAATCTCCAGCGGGTGACAAAGCTGGATCTGGCGCCCATTGATCAGGCGGGCAAATCCTATGAGTTGCACCATATCGGGCAGAAGGCAGACGCCCCGCTGGCGATCCTGACCCACGATCAGCACCATGCCCCCAAAACCTACGACATTATTCACTACGCGGACGAAGGCAAGGATATTTCAGAAAGCGCATGGAGGAAACAAAAGCAGAATTTCTGGAAGTCGCTGGCTTATCAATTCTCCGGTCAGTAAAGCATTTCACCAAGAAATACAAGCAAAGGAGCCACCACCCCATGAAAAAGAACGAAGCCATGGTATTCCTGCCCACCGTGATTGCCATTGTCAAGCTGCTGATGTACTTCTTTGCCCCCATGATCGTGTTCACCATCCCCATGGTGGGCGACATCTACGGCTTCAAAGGCCATGACCTGTACACGCTGGGCGCCACGCTCTGCCTGTTCCTGGTGATCGTGTATGTGCTGATGACCCTGCTCAGCCTGACCTCCATGAAGAAGGCGGGCATGGGGGCGGCGCTGGCAGCCCTCATCCTGGAGGCCGTGGTGCTGTTCAACGCCGCCGGCATTCTCCCCCTGGACAAGGTGCTCGCGTTTGTCAACACCCTGCCGGGCATCGGCGCCGCGGCCCAGTACCTGACAGCCGGCGCCGGCATCCTGAAAAACTTTCTGAAGCCCAGCGTCTGGATGATCATCTCCACCCTGCTGACCCTGGTCTACGGCTTCCTGACCCTTACGTCCCAGCCTGTCTATGCCCATAAGGCCTCCGGTTCTTCCTCCGGCAGCAGCTCGTCCTATCGGAGCAGCAGCTCCGGCAGCAACCGCGCCCCGCACCTGTAAACCGCCGCCCTCAGGCCGCCCCTCCGCCCCCACAAAGCCGGCGGCGGCCTTTTTTTCTCCCCGTTGCCATTCCCGTCTCCCGCCCAATACGGGCCGTGCCATAATTCCGCATTGCATTTTCCCCCCGCCCCGTGTATAATGGCGTCACAAGCGTGCCCCAGGCACACACGGAGGAGAAGAGAAATATGCCGCTGGAAGACTATCGCTTTGACGGCCAGCAGAAGCTGGTGCTGCACCGTTTCCCCACCACCGCGGAGGAGGAGAAGGAAAACAAACCGGAACTGGTGAAGAAGACCGCGGAGAACCTGGAGCGGGCTGCCCTGCTGCAGGAGATGCTCTATGCCGCGGGGCAGGAGGGCCTGGTCATGGCCATCCAGGCCCGGGACGCCGCGGGGAAGGACTCCCTCATCAAGCACGTGTTCTCCGGGCTGAACCCCGCCGCCCTGGAGGTGCACTCCTTCAAGGCCCCCAGCAGCACGGAGCTCAGCCACGACTACCTGTGGCGCATCCACGCCGCCCTGCCGCCCCGGGGGAAGATCGGGGTCTTCAACCGCAGCCAGTATGAGGACGTGCTGACGGTGCGGGTGCACCACATGGAGCAGGGCTACCGCCTGGCGCCCCGCTGCCTGACGGAGGATTTCTTCCAGCGGCGCTATGCCCAGCTGCGGAATTGGGAGGAGTACCTGTGGGAGAACGGCTACCGCATGGTGAAGATCCTCCTGCACGTGAGCCGGGAGGAGCAGCGCAAGCGCTTTATGGAGCGCATTGAGCGGGAGGAGAAGCACTGGAAGCTCAACACCGGGGACATGAAGGAGCGGGCGGCCTGGGCGGCCTACGACGAGGCCTTTGAGGACGCGGTGAACGCCACCGGCACCCCCCACAGCCCCTGGTATGTGATCCCCGCGGACAACAAGTGGTACACCCGCTACCTGGTCAGCGAGGTGCTGGTGCACACCCTGGAGGAGATGCACCCCGCCTGGCCGGAACTGGATCCCGAGGAGGCCGCCCGCATCCCCCAGATGGTGGCGGACCTGCAGAAGGACTGAGGCGCCCTGACGGAAGCCCCGGACAGGACATGATAAAACCCGCCGGACTGCTGCACCGGCGGGTCTTTTTGTCGTCCCGCGGGTCAGGTTTCCAGCACCCGCATCCTTTCCCGGTAGCAGTGCAGGAAATACACCAGCTCGGCGACGCCGGTGATGGTCCAGCTGAAGATGTAGAGCAGGTACAGGGACAGGATCGTGTGGAACCAGGCGAACACCGTGAAGACCCAGATGACCCGGAAGACGCAGGAGCCCAGGATCACAATGACCGTGGGCACCATGCTCCGGCCCAGGCCCCGGGAGGCGGCGATGGTGCAGTCCATCAGCGCGGAAAAGGCGTAGGAGCAGCCCATCACCCGCAGCCGGGTCAGGCCGGCCTCCACCACCGCCCCGTCCCCGGTGAACAGGGACAGGAAGGCCCGGCCGAAGACCACCAGCCCGGCGCTCATCACCGCCGCGATGCCGAAGGAGAGCCCCAGGCAGAGCAGGTAGCTCTTCCTCACCCGGTCCCGGTGGCCCGCGCCGTAGTTCCGGCTCATGAAGCTGGAGCAGGCCAGGTAGACCGCCGCCATCACATCATAGACCAGGGCGTCCGCGTTGGCCGCCGCCGCGTTGCCCTCCACCACCACGGCGTCGAAGGTGTTCACCCCCGCCTGGATAAACAGGTTGGCGATGGCGAAGATGGCGTTCTGCAGGCCGGAGGGGATGGAGATGGAGAGCACCTGGCGGCTGATCCCCCCGTCCAGGCGGAGGAGGGCCCGGTGCAGGCCGATGGCTTCCGGCCGGCGGGCCAGGGAGAGGACGATCAGCCCGGCGGACACGTACTGGGAGACCGCCGACGCCAGCGCTACGCCGGCCTCCGCCATCTGAAAGGCGATCACAAACAGCAGGTTCAGCGCCACGTTCAGCCCGCCGGCGATGGAGAGGAACAGCAGCGGCCGCCGGGTATCCCCCGAGGCGGACAGCACCCCGTTGCCGAAGTTGAACACCGCCATGGCGGGCATCCCCAGCAGGTAGATGCGCAGATACCGGACGGCCCCCGGCATCAGCTCCCCCTTGGTGCCCAGCAGCCCCAGCAGGGCCGGCGTGAACAGGAAGCCCAGCGCCCCCAGCAGCAGGCCCGTGATCAGCAGCAGCAGCGCGGAGGTGTGGACGGTCCGGGAGACCTCCTGGTGCCGCCCCGCCCCCAGATACCGGGCGGTGACCACGTTCACCCCGCTGCCCATGCCGATGAGGAAGCCGGTGAACAGCGTGACCAGGATGGTGGTGGAGCCCACCGCCCCCAGGGCCCGGGGACCGGCAAACCGGCCCACCACGGCGATGTCGGACATGTTGAACAGCACCTGCAGGACGTTGGACAGCATGAGGGGGATGCTGAAGCGGACAATCGCCGGAAGAAGCGGACCCTCCGTCATGGAACCGGACTTGCGCATCGATGGGAAGCTCCTTCGCCGTTTTTCCAGTCAGTCAGAAAAACGCCGCTGAAAAGCGGGCGGTCTTTCTGCGAGGAGGATTATACGGCCAATGTGCCCCAATTGCAAGGCCAGACCGGGGGCAGGGCGGCGTTTTTGACAAATAAACGTCAATCTTTTCCATCCCCAGGCAGGAATCCGCCCGACGGCGAAGAAATGTTATACTGTTATGCCAAACACGCGGAGAGACCCGCAGAGGAGAGAGCCTGATTGATCGTAACGGTTGTCTGTGACGTCCTGGGGGAGGAGAACAACGGCACCACCATCGCCGCCATGAACCTGATCCGCTACCTGCGGGGGCAGGGCCACGAGGTGCGGGTGGTGTGCCCGGACAAGAGCCGGGAGGGGGAGGACGGATTCTACGTCATGCCCCAGCTGAATGTGGGGCCGCTGAACGGCTATGTGCAGAAGAACGGCGTCTCCATCGCCCGGCCGGACAGGAATGTATTGCAGGAGGCCATCGGGGACGCGGACATCGTCCACCTGATGATCCCCTTCATGGTGAGCAAGGCCGCCCTGACCTGCGCCAAGCGCCTGGGGAAGCCGGTGAGCGCGGGCTTCCACTGCCAGGCGGAGAACATCACCAACCACCTGTTCCTGATGAACAGCCCAGTGGCCAACGACCTGACCTACAAGGCCATGTACCGGCTGGTATACCAGTATGTGGACGCCATCCACTACCCCACCCAGTTCATCCGGGACGTGTTTGAGGCGGAGGTGGGGCCCACCCCGGGCTATGTCATCTCCAACGGCGTCAACAGCCGCTTCGTGAAGACGCCGGTGGAGCGCCCCCCGGCCTGGGAGGGGAAGTTTGTGATCCTCTCCACCGGGCGCTACAGCAAGGAGAAATCCCAGCACGTGCTGCTGGAGGCGGTGCAGCGCTCCGCCCATGAGGGGGAGATCCAGCTGGTGCTGGCGGGGGAAGGCCCCCTGCGGGACACCCTGGAGCGGGCGGGCCGCGCCCTCACCAACCCGCCGGTGCTGCGCTTCTGCTCCCGGGAGGAGATGGTGGAGACCATCAACAGCGCGGACCTGTATGTGCATCCGGCGGAGATCGAGATCGAGGCCATCTCCTGCCTGGAGGCCATCTCCTGCGGGCTGGTGCCGGTGATCGCCGACAGCCCCCGCTCCGCCACCCGCTTCTTCGCCCGGGGGGAGCAGAACCTCTTCCGCTGCAATGATCCGGCGGACCTGGCGGAGAAGATCGACTGGTGGATCGAGCACCCGGCGGAGCGGGCCGCCTGCAGCGCCGATTACCAGGGCTACACCCGGCAGTTTGAGCAGTCCCGCTGCATGGCCGCCATGGAGCAGATGCTCCTGGACACCGTGGCCAAGACGCGGAAGCAGCCGGAGGAAAAAGCCTGACCACAGAACAACCACGAAGGTGAAGATATGAAAACGCCCAGGAAGACCGTCTACTATACCGACCCCATGAAGGATGACTTTGCGGGCACCCGGATTCAGGAGCCCGTTTTCATTGACGGCAGCTATCCCTACATCCACCGGGGGCTGGGCTGGCGGATCCTCTCCGGCCTGGCCTGGGCCATTGTGCTGCCCCTGGTGTGGCTGGGGAACCGGCTGTGGTTCGGGGTGCGGGTCCGGAACCGGAAGGCCCTGCGGGGGCTGAAGGGCGGGTATTTCCTCTACGGCAACCACACCCAGGCTTTCCCCAACGCCACCTACCCCTCCCTGCTGGCCTTCCCCCACCGGGCCTATGTGGTGGCCAACCCGGACGCCGTGTCCATCCCCCACATTCGCAACATCGTCCAGATGCTGGGGGCCCTGCCGGTGCCGGACAACCTGGCCGGCCAGCGGGCCTTCATCCGGGCCATGGAGGAGCGGCTCGGGCAGAAGGGCGTCATTGTCATCTACCCGGAGGCCCACATCTGGCCCTACTACACGGGGGTGCGGCCCTTCCCGGACGCCTCCTTCGCCTACCCCGTCCACTGCGGGCGGCCGGTGGTGGCCTGCGCGGTGACCTACCGCCGGCGCCGCCTCCTGCGCTTCCTGCCCCCGGCCCTCACCCTCACCCTCTCCGACCCCATCTGGCCGGACCCCGAGGCTGCCCCCGGCCGGGAGCGCCTGCGGATCCACCGCCTGGTCTACGACTTCCTGGCCACCCGGGCGGAGGAGAATGAGGTGGAGTATATCCGCTACGTGCAGCGCAAGGCGGAGTGACCGCGGAACCAAATACAAAAAGGCGGGTGGCCCGCCTTTTTTGGTGCTGACGGTTTTCGTCCCGCTACTCCGGCTTGCCGGGAGCGGTGGGCATCAGGTGCAGACCGGGATGATCCCGGTAGCGCTCGCAGATGGGCGCATACTCCTCCAGGAAACGGTAGGCGGACAGGGGCAGGCCCGCTGTCACATTCAGCCAGAACACCTGGTCCTCCGCCAGGCTGTTCTTGAAGACCACGCAGCTGTATGCGTTCCCGCGGATGATGATGTGATGCCGGATGCCCGCCTTCACCTCCGGCATATTGCGGGGCACGCTGACAAAGGATACGAAGACGGCGCTGCTGCGGATATCGGGAAGGCATGCCGGGCTGAGGGCAAAGAGTGCCTCCGCGCCCGCCTCCAAATGGGGGGCAAGGTTGGTGGCGGCGTAAGTCTGGATGTCGCCGCCGGCAGCCCCGGCCAGCACGTCCCGCAGGGGGGCGTCGTTGATGGGGTAAAAAGCCCGGTCGAGGACGGCGGCGAGCCCGTGGCGCAGTGCCTCCGCCACCTGCTCCGGGTTCAGGTCCCCCGCAAGGGCGACCTCCGCCACCTGCGCCAGCGCGTCGGACTGCAGCTGCTCCCGGGTCCGGGCGTCGGCGTATATCCCGCTGATCTCTTGCCGGATGCGCTCCATGCCGCCCGGGATGAACGTGTTCTGGGGCGTGGGGACAGACAGCAGGGAGTACTCCTTTTTCAGCTCCTCCAGGGCCTGGATCGTCCCGGGCAGACTCCGCTCCAGCACCCGTTTGGCGATGCCGGTCTGGACAGCCCGGATCGCCTCCTCCGCGGCCGCAAAGAACAATTGATCCCGGTGGGACTCGAAGGCGTTCTTCAGTAAGGTAAGGTAGGACTGGAACAGATGGGGCTGATGCAGCAGAGCCTGGATAACGCCCTGATACCTGAAGTCCGTAAAGCACGACGAAGCGTCCTCCATGGCCGTGCCGCAGGCGTTCCGTGTTGTGCGTGCCACGTCCCTGTATTGATCAGCCCGGTCCCGGAGCCAGCGGAGGAAGCCGTGATCCGGGTCGGACAGCATCACCTCCAGCGCCTGGGGACCCCTGCTGCGGATAAAGTCCGCCGCCGTCCGCCTGAAGAGGTCCAGCAGATCCGCCTGAATGGTTTCCATCCACCGGGGCTGCTGATAGATGGTCTCCCTGATCCACCCGGGCAGCAGTGTCCTGTGGGGCGCCTGCTCCGGATCCAGCCGCCGCAGCGACTGCATATCAAAGGGCGGCAGGCCGCTGACCACAGCCTCCGGATAGGGCGTATGGGCAATAAAGGCGTCATACAGCCCGGAAATCCTGTCCCGGAAGGGCTCAACAAATTCCTCCGGGTCTTTGCCCTCCATCACCGGCATCCGGTCCGGCTGCCTGCAGAATTCCCCCAAGCCTTCCAGCAGCATCCCGGTCTCCAGCGTCAGCTTGGCAGGCTTCTCCTCCAGGGTGCTGCAAACGCCGATGGAGCGATAGTGGCACTGGGGGGAACCGTCCGCCCAATCTGGCGATAGGCCTGCTCATAGGCGCTGGCGGCCTGGAAGGTCCAGTCGACGTTGGGAGTGCAGCAGCAGCCGCTCTCCTCCTTGTCCGCCGCTGTCCACCCCACCTCATCCGCCATGGTGAACAGCAGCGTCTGGGCCACCGCGTCCAGGGCAGTGTCGTAGGCGTCCTGAAGGAGAACTCCCTCCATGTTGGTGCCGCACAGAAGGGCGACGTCGTCGTAAGGCCTGCCCTTCCAGGGCAGGATGAGGCTGTCGCTGTACTGGACAGTGGGGACTTCGCCGCCTTCCCGGCAGCCGTCGCTGCCCATCAGGTCGTCCAGCTCCTTCAGTGCCGTAACGCCCCTGGCTTCAAACAAATACAGCTTTCCCGGGTCGCCGAAGGCCAGTTTGCTGACAAAAATATCCGGCATCAGCACATACAGCTCCAGGCTGAAGCTGATGTTCTGCTGCTCCGCCGCATGGCGCAGCAGATAAGCGAAATCCAGGAAGACGCCGGAGCCGGTGGCGCCGCTGAGGCCGGTGATCACCACCACGTTGACACGCCGCCGGGAGAGGGAGGCGCCCGGGGCGCACGCGGCAAGCCGGTGCAGCGTGGCGGCAAGTCGGGTGTACAGCCCGTCCGCATGGCGGAACAGCGCCAGCCGGGCGGTCTGGCGGTAGGGGCTGTCCATGATGGCCGCGGTCCTCAGCATCGGATCTGTGTAAAAGTCCGGACTCAGCCAGTCCCTGCAGTACGCCGGCACCCGCGCGCCGGTTGGGTCGCTCAGGATGTCACCCATGTCGCATTCCAGGGGGAACCACTCAGTCTCCGGGTCGATCTCCACGCCCTGACAGGACTTTCTCAGGACCCAGCGGTCGGTGTCGATGGCCAGGAACGCCGTGCGGGGCGGGTGGTCCTGCTCTTTGTCACCGATGATTTCCGGGTTCAGATGCTGCCGGAACAGGCTCTTGACCCGCAGCAGTCCGTCCGCGCCGGTGCCTCCCAGGCCCACCACCAGCAGCGGTACATCGAGTTTGTTGACTCTTGGCATGGTATTTTCTCCTTCACAGGTTTTTTGATGATCCGCCATATGTCTGCCCCGAACCGGAAAAACGGTGCGTCCGGGGGCTCGCTGTCTCTGCTGCTCCGTGCCCTGGCTGGGCATATGCCGCCGGCAAAAGAGAACAAATCTGTACACTGCCCGTATTATACGATACAGCACGGCAATTTACAACAACAAGCGGAATAAAATACAGTCGTCAAAAAAGCCCGCTTTCTGTGTGCCCCGGGCAATGGCCCTTTTTCTGTTCGCTCAGGGCCCGGAAGGTTGACAGAAAAAGCCCCATTGTCTATAATGGGTACAGCAATGATGCCGGCGGAATTAAGGAGAGGATCGGATGAATCTCAAGCGTTGGGCAGCCATGATGGCGCTGCTGCTGTGCCTTGCCATGGCCTGCGCCGGGGCGGCGGAGGACCCCGTCAGCCCTGTGCCGCAGGATGCCGCGGCGGCGCCGGTGGAGACCGGCGTCACATTCAGGTGCGGTCAGGAAGTGATTTCCCCGGAGACGGGGCTGATCCTGCCGAAGGACGTGCAGAACGGCAAGGACATCACGGTGGAATACGACAGGAATGCCTTCAAGGGCACACCCCAGTGGAGCTCCTCTGACGAAAAAGCCGTAAAACCATTACAGGCCAAGGAGCCTGACACTTACCGCATCCTGCCGAGCAGCACCGGCACCTCCATCATCACCTGCACCCTCACGCGCACAAATGGTGAGAAGCTGGAGCTGACCTTCCCCGTAACCGTGTACCTCCGGGCCAGCAGCATGACCATCAATAAGAAGAACAGCTATCCACACGACCCGATCTGGAAGGACAACACCACCAAATCGTTGAACGAGCTGGTGGAAGTCAAGCCTGAGGCGGCCGGGTACAGGACGCCGGTGTGGAGCAGCAGCAACGGGGACGTGGCTGAGGTGGACGGGCAGGGCGTGGTTACGGGCAAATCCGGCGGAACCGTTACCCTCACCGGCGTGCTGCCGGAACCCGGCGTGGAAAAGCCGCTCACCGTCACCGTCACCCTGACCGTGCAGGAGCGGGTCACCGGCGTGAAGCTCCCGGAGGAAGAGGTGCGGGTGCCCCTGAATGGGCGCAGCGCCATCCGCGTCGACATTCTGCCGGCCTCCGCCACAGACAAGACCCTCGCATGGTCTTCCAGCAACGAGACGGTGGCGAAGGTGGACAAAGACGGCAGGGTCGAAGGCTTGGCGGAGGGAACGTGCGTCATCACAGCCCGGGCAGCGGACGGCTCCGGCGCTGAGGACAGCTGCCAGGTGCGGGTGATCACCCCCGTGTCCGGCATCAACTTTCCCACTGCCCTCTCCTTCTTTGCGGGAGATACCCATCAGCTGAAGGCGGAGATCTGGCCGGCGAATGCCAGCATCCCGGAGCTGGCGTGGGATTCCGGCAACGGGGAGATCGCCACAGTGGACGACGCCGGGAACATCACAGCCCTTGCTCCGGGCAGCACAGCCATCACGGCGGCCGCCACGGACGGGAGCGGTGTGACCGGGACATACCAGCTGACCGTGGAGCCCGCCATCCCGGTGGAGATCTCCGCCATGGCCGTCTACCGCACCTACGGCGAGGACAGCAACTGCCTGGTGATCACCCCCAGGAACGTGTGCGCGAAAAAGAGGATCTCCTCCTTCCGGTTCCAGGTGGACTGTCTGGACAGCAAGGGGGAACTCCTCTGCAGCTATCTGTGCGAATGGACGGGGGATGCCCCGCTGGATCCCGGCACGGAAGCGTCCGCGGCGGTCTGCTACTGGCCCGACATGTTCTACTGCGTCTATGCGCAGCAGCTCTCCTTCACGGTCACTGACGTGTCTTTCGACGACGGCACCGATCGGGAGATTCCCGAGGCTGACCGCCGTTCCGCTGACTTCTGATACCACCCCGATCTTCCCTGAAATGCAAAGCGCCGCCGGCACGGAATGCACCATGCCGGCGGTTTTTCACTTCCGGGGATACGGGGGGGTCACCGGTCGATCCGGTCTTTTTCCCCGTCCTCCTGCGTTTCCTCTTCCTCTTTCTCTTCCTTTTGCGCTTGCTGTTCCGCTTGCTCCTGCTGCTCCCCCTGCTCCTCCGGCGGGGTCGGCTTGTCCTCGGCGCCGGGGGCCTCCGTCCAGGGCTGGGTGAGCACGTCCGGGTCTCCGCCGGATTCCCGGAAGCGCTGGCTCAGCATCCGCAGCACGTCCTCAAAGGCCGTCGTGCCCGTCACCGCCATGGAGAAAGCGCACACGGTGGTGCTGATGTAGACCGACAGGGCCAGGTCCAGGGCCATGCCCAGCACCGCCCCCGGTACCCCCGGGATCACCATGCCCACCAGCGTGACGATCAGCCCCCAGCCGAAGAAGCTGATGAGCAGGAACACCAGGTAGCGCACCTTTCCGGTCATCACCCGGATGCTCTCCCGCTGGGCCGCCAGGACGCCGGTCTCCGGCTTCTCCGCCAGGATCATGGGCGCCAGGGCGTAGCGCAGGGCCGCCCGGGCCGCCAGCACCACCCCCGCCAGGTAGGCAACCTCCGTCAGCACGATGCACAGCCGCACGTTCCAGCCCATCAGCGCCAGCCCGGAGGCCAGGATCACCAGCGCCAGCCCCGGCAGGGACCACAGGGTGACCCACAGGGTCTGCCACAGCTGCTGGCCGATGGCCTTCAGCCAGATGCCGCCCCGGGAGAAGGCGTCCGCCGGCCGGATCTCCTCCCCCCGGAGGAGCTTCATCTGGCTGTGGAGCTGCCCCAGGCGCAGGAAGGCCAGCAGATAGCCCAGCACATGGAGCCCCAGCCCCGCCAGCATCAGCTGCCTCCCGGGCTCCGTCATGGCCAGGAGCTCCTCCAGGGTGAGGTCCGCCGGGAGACGGGTCCCGGCCAGCAGGGTCAGCAGCTCCGGGCAGCGCCCCAGGCCCATGGTCACCAGCGTCCGGCCCAAGAGGGTGGGGAGCACGGCAATCAGGGCGATGAGCAGGATGGTGGAGAAGTCGCGGCGCAGGGCCTCCAAGGCTCTACGCTTCAGCAGATAAAGGAGCATCAGGTGTTTCCTCCTTCGCAGGGGATGAATCGGCGGGGGATGAATCCGCCGGGGATGAGTCGGCAGGGGATGTTTCGCCCCGGAGGTCGGGCAGGGCGGCCGCCATCCCCATCACCGCCCAGGCCATGGGGGAGACCAGGCAGATGGAGAAGGTGAAGCAGCCCTGGGCCAGGTAGCACAGCAGGGCCGCCCCCAGCACCGCCCCGGGCTCCCCGCCCCGGCGGCACCGGTGCAGCACCGCCCCCAGCAGGGCCAGATACAGGATCAGCCCCGGGAAGCCGCTGCCGTAGAGATAGCCCAGGAATATGTTGTGGGGCGTGTCGAAGCTCTGCTCCAGCACCATCCAGGCGTCCGCCATGTAGCCCTCCGCCGCCACGTTGAAGGTGTCCGGGCCGATGCCCACAATGGGGTGGTCCAGGGCCATGTCCCAGGCGATGCGCCAGGCCCCCAGCCGCTCGGAGCCGAAGCTGTCCTGCCCCCGGCCCAGCAGGGTCTCGTGGATCTCCCACAGCCCCCCGGCGCCCTCGGGCACCGGCAGCACCGCCAGCAGCACCAGGGCCAGCACCGCCAGGCTGGCCAGCAGCAGCAGGGCCGTCCGGGGCTTCATGCCGCCCTCCGGCGTCGCAGGATGCGAAAAACGGCGCAGGAGGAGGAAGGCGGCCAGTCCCGCCGCCGCCAGCCCGGCCAGGGCCAGCTCCGCCGGGCCGGGGTCGAGGCGCAGCTTCACCTGCTCCGCCCCGTCCAGCCAGGGCAGCAGCACGCACCGCCTCAGGAGCAGCAGGGCGGCAAAGCCCCCCAGCAGCAGGAGACACCGGGGCCGGGTCTCCCGCCGGGTGAGGAAGAAGTACAGCAGGACGGCCCCCAGGGCCAGCAGGGAGAAGTAGCCCGCCTGCACCTCGTTGAAGAGGCACAGCCCCACCCCCAGCATGCCCGCCGCCGCCGCCAGGCCGGCGCCCCGGCCGCCCCGCAGCAGCCAGGGCAGCAGGGCCAGGGGCACCACCAGGGCCAGGTAGCCCGCCACCATGTCGATGTTGCCGATGGTGCTCTGGAACTCATAGTTGTGCAGGATGCCGTAGCCCTCCGGGTAGAGGCCCAGGGGGTTGGTGTCGGTGTACTGCCACACCGCCAGCAGGGTGAAGAGGGTGAGGGCCACAGCCGCCGCCGCCCCCACCCGCCGCAGACGCAGGGGCGAGAGGCTCATGCAGAGGAAAATCAGGGTATAGCCCAGCTGGGCCAGGAGGCCCTCGAAGCGCAGGTCGCCCCAGATGGTCACCAGCTGGCCCCTGGCGTTCAGCGTGTCGGCCCAGCTGCCCTCAAAGGCGGTGACCGTCATCCAGCCCAGCAGCGCCGCGGCCAGGATCAGGGCCGGCAGGCGGGGGCGGCACCCCTCCGCCGCCCGGCGCCACCCAAGGGCAAAAAACGCCGCCGGCACCGTGAGCCCCACCCCGATCCACATGGCCCACCACTTGGCCTCGGTGATGTGGGCATAGGTGAAATCGCAGGCCAGGGGAAATACACCCAGCCACAGGATGCCCAGCAGGGTCATCAGGGTGGCGGGGAGGCCGCTCCGGCGGGAAAGGGCCCGGATGTCGGGGTTTTCCATGGTGCCTCCTGGGGGAAGTGATGGCGGCGGATGCCCCCCGGGCTCCGCAGCGGATCCAGTATACCACAAATCCCCCGCCCTGTCATGGGGTCCGGGCACGGGGACGGTTTTTGTTTGGTTTTTTGTGGGATGAGCGACGGGGGCCGCGCGGGGGTTACCCCTCAGTCACCGCCACGCAGAGGGACAGGGGGGCTTCCCCCCGCCATAAAAAAGCCCCCGCACGTCCGCGCGTCCTGTCTCAGTCCTCGCGCCGGATCGTCCGGGGGTAGGGGCTCGCCTCGTCTGTCAGTTCAATGAGATAGTCCACCGAGGTATCGTAGTAGACGGCCAGCGCCGCCAGCATTCCGATGGGAATCTGCCGCTGGCCGTTTTCGTATTGGGAGTAGGTGTTCTGGCGGATGTGGAGATAGGCGGCCAGCGCAGCCTGGGTCAGGTCGTGGTCCTCCCGCAGTGCCCGTAGCCGCATCTCTGTCACCTCTCTCCATCTCTGATGGCACTATTTTACTTATCTCGGGATGAGATGTTGACATTTATCTCATATTGTGATATTAATTCTTCATCAGACATCGAGAAGGGGGCATTCGTCATGAAAACGCTGGAAAAAGACCAATTGATGGAGTATATCCGGCATGCCATTGAGCTGGAAAGCTCGATGATCGGTGAGCAAACCCTGATCGATGAGTACACAGCCGATATGGGGAAAAGAAAGCCTGTCTTGTCCGAGAATACACATGCAGAGGAAGATGTGCAAAAGCAAGTTCAACTTGATGAATTGCCGTCGGTTGACATTGCGGCGTATGCGGTCCTGGCGGCCGCGTTTCTTATGCTCTTTATTCCTCTCATCGCTAAATTGCCGTTTATCCCGATATTCTTTATGATTCCTGCAATCGGCATGATCATTCCGGTGATTTACATTGTCAGGGTAATGCGGAAGAGAAAAGCAATCACGGAGGAAAATGAAGAGAAGAAAAAGCAGTGCAGGGAAGAATGCGAAAGAATCAGGGAGGAAAGAAGCCGCAACAGGGAAGTGCACAGTAAGCTTCTTGAGGAGTGGCAGACAAGCTTTGACAGCAATACCTCCTATATGGCCAGGCGTCAAGCGGAGCTTTCAGGTGTTCTCACCGAATACTACGCCGCCGACGTCATCTTCCCCAAATACCGCAACCTCCCCGCCCTCACCAGCATCTACGAATACCTGATGACCGGCCGCTGCGAGGAGCTCACCGGTCCCAACGGCGCCTATAACCTCTACGAGATGGAACTGCGCCAGAACACGGTCATCGCCCAGCTGAACGCCATCATCACCAACCTGGAGCAGATCCGCCAGAACCAGTTCATGCTCTACCAGGAGCTGACAAAGCTGAATGAAACCACCAGCAGAATCTCCGCCGACATTTCCGCCATCCGCGGCTACACCGTCGCCCTGACCGAGCTCTCCAGCCTGAACGCGTACTACAGCGCCGTCACCGCCGAGAGCACCTCCGCCCTGGCCTTTATGCACGCTTTGGGCTGACATGCCCGAAAGCAATGATTTCCCCTGCACCCCGGCCTCTCCGCCGCGGTGCAGTTTTTTGTGCCCATCTCCCCCGCGACCTGCCCGGAAACCATTGCGCAACCCGCATTCCTGTGCTATACTGATGGGAGAAAACGACAGGGGGGCCGCGCTCCGGGGCGGACCGGAACCCTGTGTGGTCGGAAGGGGGATTTTTTCCCGTGTTTGCAAAGCGCATGTTTCCCGGCGGCATCCATCCGCACGAGGGACGCAACGGCAAGAAGGTGAACCGCGCCAATCCCATCCAGGAGCTGCCGGCGCCCCAGCGGCTGATCGTGCCCCTGGCGCAGCACATCGGCGCCC
Source organism: Clostridia bacterium (assembly GCA_017519405.1). Taxonomy (GTDB): domain Bacteria; phylum Bacillota; class Clostridia; order Christensenellales; family Aristaeellaceae; genus RUG11272. The sequence continues at coordinate 52,612 of JAFWSH010000023.1, read as the reverse complement.
CGGCCAAGGCCGTGGTGGCCAAGGGGGACCGGGTGCTCATGGGCCAGATGATCGGCGAGCCCGGCGGCTTTGTGTCGGCGGCGGTGCACGCCCCCTGCTCCGGCCGGGTGGCGGACATCACCCTGTGCAAAAACTTCGCCGGGGCTGAGGTGCCCTGCATCATCATCGAGAACGACTTCAAGGACGAGTGGGTGGAGCTGCACCCGGCCCAGCGGCCGGAGACCCTCACCGCCGACGAGATGCGGACCATCATCCGCAACGCCGGCATTGTGGGCATGGGCGGCGCCACCTTCCCCACCCCGGTGAAGCTCACCATCGCCAAGGACAAGACCTTTGAGAAGCTGGTGATCAACGGCGCGGAGTGCGAGCCCTACCTCACCGCGGACCACCGGCTGATGCTGGAGAAGCCCGGGGCTATCATCGACGGCATCCAGCTGCTGATGCACGCCTTCGGGGTCTCCGAGGCGCTGGTGGGCGTGGAGGAGAATAAGGAGGACGCCATCCAGGCCCTGCGGGACGCGGCCCGGGGGGTGGAGGGCATCAGCATCCGGCCTCTGCCCGTGCGCTACCCCCAGGGCGGTGAGAAACAGCTGATCTACGCCCTCACCCGCCGGGTGGTCCCCGCCGGGGCGCTGCCCATCGAGACCGGCTGCGTGGTGCTGAACGTGGGCACCGTCTTCGCCATCCACGAGGCGGTGCGCCAGGGCATGCCCCTGATCCACCGGATCACCACCGTGGGCGGCCTGGTGAACAACCCGGGCAACTACCTGGTGCGCATCGGCACGCCGGTGCGGGCGCTGCTCAACGCCTGCGGCGGCATCCAGCCCCATGTGCGCACCATGATCTCCGGCGGCCCCATGATGGGCACCGCCTTCACCGACGTGGACATCCCCGTCACCAAGGGCTGCAGCGGCATCCTGGCCCTGGACAAGTCCGCCATCGACGTGGACGAGAGCGCCTGCATCCGCTGCGGCCGCTGCCTCCGGGCCTGCCCCATGCACCTGCAGCCGGCGCAGATGGACCGGCTGATCCGGGCGGAGCGCTTCGACGAGGTGGATAAGCTGGGGGTGCTCAACTGCATCGAGTGCGGCGCCTGCACCTACGTCTGCCCGGCCAAGCGCCTGCTGACCCAGTCCTTCCGGGCGGGCAAGCGCATCGTGAACATCCGCCGCAAGAAGGTCCGGGACCGGGAGGCGGCGGAGCGCGCGGCGGAGGAGGCCAAGAAACAGCAGGCCCCCGCCGACGGGAAGGGAAAGGAGGAATAAGTCGTGCAGAAACAACTGGCCATCACCTCCTGTCCCCATATCCGCAGCCGGAAGACCACCCAGCGGATCATGCAGGATGTGTGCATCGCCCTGGCCCCGGCGGGCATCGCGGGCATCGTGTTCTTCGGCGCCCGAGCCGCGGCCATCATCGCCGTGTCGGTGATCACCTGCGTGCTGACGGAGCTGGTCTATGAGAAAATGATGGGCCAGCGGGTCACCATCGGCGACTGGAGCGCCGTGGTCACCGGCCTGCTCCTGGCCTACAACATCCCCGCCACCGCCCCCCTGTGGATCCCCATGGTGGGCGGCGTCATCGCCATCCTGCTGGTGAAGATGCTCTTCGGCGGCATCGGCTCCAACTTCATGAACCCGGCCCTCACCGCCCGGGCGGTGCTCTTCGTCTCCTGGGGCGGCATCATGGGCAGCTATCCGGTGACCCGCTTCATGGAGCAGACGGCGGACGGCCTCTCCGGCGCCACCCCCCTGGCGGAGCTGGCCCGGGTCTTCGCCGGCCAGGCCACCCTGGCGGAGGGCACGGGCCTGTGGGACCTGTTCATCGGCAACTGCCCCGGCGTCCTGGGGGAGACCTGCAAGCTGGCCATCCTCCTGGGAGGCGTGTGGCTGATCCTGCGGGACGTCGCGGACTGGAAGATCCCCGTGTCCATGATCGGCACAGTCTTTGTGCTCTACCTGCTCACCTCCGGCTTCAACTTCGGCCTGAGCCTGCGGGAGGTCCTCTCCGGCGGCCTGCTGCTGGGCGCCTTCTTCATGGCCACGGACTACGCCACCTCCCCTCAGTCCAACCTGGGCCGGGTGATCTTCGGGGTGGGCTGCGGCCTGATCGTCTTCGTGATCCGGGCCTACGCCAACTACCCCGAGGGCTGCTCCTTCGCCATCCTGTTCATGAACGTGGTGACCCCCCTCATCGACCGCTATACCATGCCGAAATGCTTCGGGGAGGTGAAACAGCATGGCTGAGCCCCAGAAGAAGTCCTTCCTCCCGGTGTTCCTCAACGGCCTGATCACGGAGAACCCCACCTTCACCCTGATGCTGGGCATGTGCCCCACCCTGGGCGTCACCACCGCCGCCATGAACGGCGTGGCCATGGGCCTGGCCACCACCTTCGTGCTGGTGTTCTCCAACCTGATCATCTCCCTGCTGCGCAACATCATCCCGGACAAGGTGCGCATCCCCGCCTACATCGTGGTGATCGCCTCCTTCGTGACCATGATCGACCTGTTCATGCAGGCCTTCCTGCCGGAGCTGCGGGCGGTGCTGGGCACCTACATCCAGCTGATCGTGGTGAACTGCATCATCTTCGCCCGGGCGGAGTCCTTCGCGGCGAAGAACCCGCCCCTGGCCTCCCTGGCGGACGGCCTGGGCATGGGCCTGGGCTTCACCTGCTCCATCACGCTGCTGGCGGCGGTGCGGGAGATCTTCGGCTCCGGCACCTGCTTCGGCCTGCAGGTGATGCCGGCGGGCTACCAGCCCATGGCCATCATGAACATGGTGCCCGGCGGCTTCATCACCCTGGGGGTGCTGATGATCCTGGTGAACGTGATCAAGCGCGTGGCGGCCCGGCGCAGTGAGGAGCGGAAGGAGGAGAAGCTGGCATGAACATCTGGCTCGTGATCATTATCGGTCAGATCCTGGTGAACAACTATGTCATGTGCCAGTTCTTCGGCATCTGCCCCTTCCTGGGGGTGTCCAAGAAGGTGGACACCGCCCTGGGCATGGGCCTGGCCGTGACCTTCGTCATCACCCTGGCCTCCTTCATCACCTGGATGGTGCAGTATTTCATCCTGGTGCCCCTGAACCTGCAGTATCTGCAGACCATCGCCTTCATCCTGGTGATCGCGGTGCTGGTGCAGGTGGTGGAGAACGCGCTGAAGAAGCTGTCCCCCTCCCTGTACCAGGCCCTGGGCGTGTACCTGCCCCTGATCACCACCAACTGCGTGGTGCTGGCGGTGGCGGTGAACAACATCACCGACGGCTACAACCTGCTGGAGGCCACCATGTCCGGCTGCTTCTCCGCCCTGGGCTTCACCCTGGCGCTGCTGCTGCTGGCGGGCATCCGGGAGCGGCTGGAGCTGTCCAACATGCCCAAGTGGATGCAGGGCTTCCCCGGAGCGCTGATCACCGCAGGCCTGATGGCCGTGGCGTTCATGGGCTTCGGCGGACTGATCTGAGAGGGGAGGGGAAGCCGTGGAAATCCTGTATGCAGTATTGATCCTGGGCGGGATGGGCGTGGTGTTCGGCCTCCTGCTGACCTGGGTGGCAAAGGTCTTCGCCGTGCCCAAGAACCCGGTGCGGGACGCGGTGCGGGAGGCGCTGCCCGGCGCCAACTGCGGCGGCTGCGGCTATCCGGGCTGTGACGGCTGCGCGGACGCCATCGCCGCGGGGAAGGCCCCCGTGAACGCCTGCCCCGTGGGCGGCGCCGAGGTGGCCGCGAAGATCGGCAAGGTGATGGGCGTGGAGGCGGAGGTGAGCCAGCGCAAGGTGGCCCACGTCATCTGCCAGGGCGGCACCGACCGCTGCCGGGTAAAGTTTGAGTACAAGGGCATCATGGACTGCAACGCCGCCGCCATCATCCAGGACGGCTGGAAGGCCTGCCGCTTCGCCTGCCTGGGCCTGGGCAACTGCGAGCGGGTCTGCAAGTTCGACGCTATCCACATCGACCAGGCCAAGCGGATCGCCGTGGTGGACGAGGACAAGTGCGCCTCCTGCGGCCAGTGCGTCTCCTCCTGCCCCCGGGGGGTGCTGGAGATGCGCCTGGTGGACCAGCCGGTGGACATGCGCTGCCGCAACCCGGAGATGGGCAAGGTGGTGCAGCAGAAGTGCTCCGCGGGCTGCATCGGCTGCGAGCGCTGCGCCAAGGCCTGCAAGTTCGACGCCATCACCATCGTGAACCACCTGCCGGTGATCGACGACAGCAAGTGCCGCCACTGCATGGTCTGCGCGGAGGTTTGCCCCACCGGCGCCATGTCCGCGGAGTGGGAGAAGCGCCTGGAGGCGGTGATCGACCCCGCCCAGTGCATCGGCTGCGGCCTGTGCCGGCGCAACTGCCAGTTCGGCGCCATCGCCGGGGAGATGAAGCAGCCCCACGCCGTCAACGACGCCTGCACCGGCTGCGGCGTCTGCGCGGAGAAGTGCCCGAAGAAATGTATCACCCTGCGGGTCCGGGAGAAGGCCCGGGATCCCAAGGTGGCCCTCCACGTGGAGGCCCCGGCCAAGCCCGCCCTCACCCCGGAGCAGCAGGCCAGGGTGGCCGCCGCCAAGGCTGCCCGGGAGGCCGCGGAAAAGTAAGGCATGACAACAGAATCCCCCGCCGGCATGGTGGGGGATTTTTGTGTGTGTGGGGGCGGCCTCGTCCGGAAAACCTCACCCCCCAACCCCCTCCCCTTTCATGGGAGGGGGAGCACAGGCGGGGGGGGGCGGCCTCATCCGACAAAACCTCACCTCCAACTCCCTCCCCTTTCATGGGGGGAAGAGCGCAGTCGGGGGCACGACCTCATCCGTCCGTGCAGGCACGGACACCTTCCCCTGGGAGGGGAAGGCTTTTGGTTAGCGGCGCGCCTCGAGAAAGCCCCCCTGTCCCTGCAGGGACATCCCCCCAGCGAGCTGGGGGGACAGGAGTGGAGCCCCGCCATCCGCGCTTACTGACTAAAGGGCTCCCCAGCTTGCTGGGGAGCTGTCGCCGCCCTCCGCGGGGCGGTGACTGAGGGGTAACCCCCGCGGCGCCACCCCTCCTCCCCCACTCTTTCACGAAATACAGAAGTCCAAAACCACCCAATCCCTCCCAGAAAATGAAAAGGGGCCCGCCTGCCACAGACGAGCCCCTCACCCTTACTGGATCGGCCACCGGTTCTTGGTGCCGTTGTCGTAGCGTGTTTCGCCCTTCCACACCGAGACGATGCCGGAGGACACCCACGCCGTGCCGAAATACCCGCGGATCAGGTACCAGTCCTTGCCGGAGCCGGTGAACTGGAGGTCCAGGATCTCAAACTCCTGGCCCTGGTTCACATAGCCGGCCTGCTCATACTCCGTGCCGGGGCCGGTTCTCACCCGGCCGCTGCTGGAACGCACCCGGCAGACGGTGCCCACGGGCCAGCTCCTGTCCACGGAGGAGGAGGAAGAGGAGTAGTTGTCCTGGGGGGGCGCTGGGGACCTGCGTGTCGCCGGGCCAGTAGACGTCCTCGTAGTCCGAGTAGAAATACTCCCGGGACATGCCGCCGGCCTCCCGGGGCACCCATGCCCGGCGATAGCAGCCCATGTCGGGGTCATAGCACTCGATCTGGTAGTAGTCGGTGCCGGCCTCGCTGGACACGGCGATGATGTCCACGTCCCGCTGGGGGTCGGCCGGGATATCCCGGGCAATGCGCTTGAAGGCCGGGGTGGGGCCGTAGTAGCCCGTCATCCTGGCGGGGGCGTACACGGTGCCCAGCACCTGCTCCTCCGGCAGGTCGTCCAGGTTCAGGTCGCTGAAGCGCTTCGCCCCGGTGTAGGCGCGGTAGTAGGCCCCGCCGTAGGTGAACTCCACCTGCACCCACCAGATGCCGTTGTAGGGGTCGTAGGCCCTGGAGAGGGCGGTGACCCGCGTGCCGGCGGAGAAGAAGCTGCCCGGCTCGTCATACTGGGTGCCGGGGCCCGTCCGGGTGGCCATGCGCTGGTTCAGGGTGACGGTGACGTGGGCGTACCACGTGTCGGGCACGTAGACCCCGGCGGACGCAGGGGCCGCCAGGGAGACGGCCAGCGCCGCCACGAGGATGACCGCCAGGATGCGTCTTGTGTTCATGTTCATTCCTCCTTGTCTGTCCTGTGCCGCTGCGGGCACGCCCGGGGGCGCCCCGTTATGCTTCCTTTTCCATCCCCGCCTGGGGAGCCTGTCCCCGGGGCACGGACCCCGCGAACACTGTCTCCCCGGGCTCCGAGGTGACGGTGATCTCCCCGCCGCAGCGCTTCAGGGTCTCCGCCACAATGGCCAGCCCGGTGCCGTGGCCCTCCGCCTTGGTGGTCACCCCGGGCTGGAAGATCCGCTTCTGCAGCTCCGGGGGAATCATGGGGCCGTTGTCCCCCACCTCGAAGCGGTAGCTGTGGAGATCCTCCGTCAGGCGGATCCACAGGCGCTTTTTCTCCGCCGGGGCAAACTCCGCCAGGGCGTCCAGGGCGTTGTCGATGAGGTTGGAGAGCACCTTGCACATCTCCCAGCCCTCCATGGGCAGCTGGTCCCAGCGGGAGTGGATCTCCAGCTCCGCGCTGACGCCGGCCTTCTCGCAGGCCGCCAGCTTCACCTGCAGCAGGGCGTTCACCGGGGCGCTGGCGGTTTTCATCACCCGGCTCACGGCGTTGATCTTCCCGTAGATCTTCTCGATGTAGCGGTTGGCCTCGTCGTACTCCTGCATCTCCACCAGGCTGAAGACCACCTGCAGGTGGCTCATGAAATCATGCCGCTGGGCCCGGAGGGTGTTGTTGTGGTTCACCAGGTTGCGGATGGTGGCCTCCATCTGCTCCGCCTGCTCCATGAGGCGCCGGGTGTTCAGGGCGTCCCGGATGTCCACCACCGCCCCGCTGACCACCACCGCCGCCGCCAGCAGCACCACCGTCCGCCCCACCAGGCCACGGGACATCTGCTGGGGCAGGAGAAAAGCCAGCAGCAGGATCACTGCCATCATCACAATCTGGAGGCTGTTGATGACCAGCACCAGGATCGCGGTCTTCTTTACGTCCACCGGACGCCTGCTGTTTTGCATGCCTTTTCCCCTTCTGTTCCTCATTGTGTGAAAAGCGGGGCTTACCCCTCGTCCTTGGGGGCGTAGGCCGCCCCCAGCACATCCCCCTGGGGGATGGTCAGGCGCCGGGGAGGCCGGAGCACATAGAGGGACACCTGCCCCTCCCCCAGCTTTTCCACCACCGCCTGGCCCTGGCACAGCCGCCCTTCCGGGTCCAGGTAGATCACCCGGATGGGCTTGTCCCGCTCCAGGGAGTAGCGCAGAAACCGCTCCATGTCCATTCTCAGCCCTCCGGCACCCGCCAGATGCGGATGCCGTTTTCGTCATAGACCCTCTCCAGCAGGCTGTCCAGGGCCTCCTCGTCCACATCGTAGGTGCTGCGCTCCCAGTCGGAGACGTACACATAGTCCACGCCGTATTGCGCCACCACGTCCACGCCGGCGGCGGGGGCGGCATACCAGCGCGCCACGTCCGCCCTGGCCGCCGAGGTGTCGAAGCCGTGGTAGTACAGCCACAGGTCCGGGCCGCAGACCACCCGCCGGCCGGCGATGGAGTCCACCGGGTTCAGGTGGTTCTCCGCCGAGGCGATGAACACGCTGTCCTCCGGGGTGTTCGCCTCCACCCAGGCCGCCGCCGCCACCTGCCGGGCGTCGAAGGCCTGGTAGTCCGACACCGCCTCCCGCCACAGGGTCAGCCCCGCGGAGAGAAAGCACACCACCGCCGCTGCCCCCGCCGCCGCCTGCCGGAAGCGCAGCCCTTTCATCCGCCGCCACAGCGTCCCCGCCGTGTCCGCCGCAGCCGGGCACAGCAGCAGCCAGGCCACATAGAAGAGCTTGTTGTTGTCATACTCGTTGGGCTGGAAGCGGAACAGCTCCGCCGCCAGCCAGATCATGCCGGCCCCCGCCAGGAGCCGCCGGTGGCTCTCCCGCTGCTGGATCACCGCCCCCAGCACCAGCAGGAAGGGCAGCCCGATGTTCTTCACATAGAACCACAGCCAGAAGTCCCGCATGCCCTGCCCGCCGGGGTTGTTCACCCAGTTGAACTGGAAGGCCACGAAGCCGCCGCTGCGGGTGTCCGGCTGCAGGCCCAGGGCCTGGTAGAAGGTGAAGCTCACCAGCTGGGGCGCCGCCAGCACCAGGGTGATCCCGGCGTAGCCCAGGTAGCGCCGCAGCAGGGTGCCCCGCTCCGGCCCCCGGATCAGGTCGTGGAGCATCACCCCGGCGGAGCACAGGCCCAGGGCCAGGAAGCTGTGGGTGTGGACCAGGGGCAGGGCCCCCGCCCACAGGGCCAGGAGCCGCTCCCCCCGCTTCCGTTCCGCCGCCCCGTCCCGGAAGTCGGCGTCGAAGAGCAGCCACAGGCAGGGCAGCACCATGCACACGCCCCCCAGGAAGGTGCGCTGGGGCACAAACAGGTCGGCGATGACGTTGCTCCAGCGGAGGTTGTTGGGCTCGGGCTGGTTGGTGGGGGTCTTGTAGTAGCCCTGGAGGATGGCCTGCACCCGCTCCCACAGGCGGGGCACCCCGTCCCGGGTGAAGCCCGCCGCCTGGTCAAAGTCGTAGAGGAAGCCCAGGCCCCCGTTCAGGAAGAAGAAGAGGAAGGCCAGCACCGCCGCCTTTTTCCCGGCGGAGAGTTTCCCGCACAGGGCGTACACCCCCAGGCAGGTGAGGAGGAACATCAGCACCGCCGGGAGGATGAGGGCCGCCTGCAGGGAGCAGCCCAGCAGCAGGAAGGAGGTGGAGAGGCTGTCCGTCAGGAAGGGGTAGGTGAGGCGATGGCCGGGGAACATGGGGTACTCCGGGGGGAAGGGGGCGTTCCGCAGCCCCGCCGCGAAGGCGGAGTGCATGGCCAGGTCGCCGTAGGTGCTCTGGCCCACGTTCCAGTTCCCGGCCCCGTCCACCCGGTAGACGTGGGTGTGCTGCAGCCAGAGGAAGAGCAGGGTCAGGGGCAGGGCCAGCAGCAGCGCCTGCCCCAGCTCCCGCCGCTCCTTCTCATGGTTCCGGGGGCTTCCGTCCCCGTTCTTCACCAGGAGGGAAAGCCCGGTGAGGAGGGCCAGGGGGATCAGGGCCAGCCAGTGGGCGGTGAGGGAGAAGCGGAACCCGAAGGCCAGCAGGGCCGGCAGCCACATCATCAGCAGCAGGCCCAGGGCGCCCCCCATCCACAGGGACACCAGCAGGCGCAGGCGCGGCAAAAGCCGGCGGACGATAACGCCGCCGCAGAAGAGGAATCCCGCGCAGTAGAGAAGCGCCAGCAAGTGAACACCTCCGGTGGAAGGAAGAGTGAAGTCGCACGTTCTGTTAATCGTCCGCTATTCTTCAACCCAGATTTTTACTACACTTGCATCTTTTGAAGATAGTGCAATGTTCAAACAGGGCATCAGAGTGATTGTGATGTCCCCTTCTTCGCCTTCCCACATCGGATAATCTTGCCAAAAAGAAACGATCCAAAGCTTCTCTTGATCATCATAGAATACCGCTTGTGGTTTATACCCGACCGTCCAACCGTCTTGTGGCAGATGAGTGAATAAAGCCGCAGCCAAATCGACAGCGCATGCTGCATCACTAATCATCTCTCCCTCGTAGTATATCCAAGTATTGTCATCCCATTGTTCCTTTGGGTATACGCCAACTTCGTATTCCATACTGCTTGAGCTGCTGGCCTGGATTGAAACGAAGCATAACATGACAATAAGAAATACCACTATAAGTCTGAATCGAACACGTGCTTTATTCATTCAAGCACCTCCAAAGGACTTACGGTCCAGGCCATGATGAGTTTTGGCAGTTAAAATGACATCCCTGTTTGATGTGAGCCTCCCACTCTGCTCTACAAGTAACCTCAAGCTGGCTTTTCTGCTCTTGAGTCAATGATTTGGGAGTGAACTGTCTAAGAACAATACTGGTTTATGAAGCCCTTGCTAAGGAGAGGGGCTGGGGGTGAGGTTCCCTTACTTCAGCGCCTTCGTCGCCGCGATCTCCGCGGGGAGGGCCGCCTTGCAGCGGGCGATGAAGGCTGCGAAGCCCTTCACGTCCGCCTCGTCGGGGGCGATGGTGCTGGCCTTGGCGCCGGCGAAGACATGCTTGTTCAGGTAGTCCTCCAGGGTCTCCCCGGCAGCCTTCCGGGCCGCGTAGGCCGCCAGCAGGGCGATGCCCCAGGCGCCGCCCTCCCCGGCGGTCTCCATCACCGTCACCGGGGTCCTGATGGCCGCCGCCAGCAGCTTCTGGCCCACCACCGGGGTCTTGAACAGGCCGCCGTGGCCCAGCACGCTGTCGATGCCCACCTGCTCCTTCTCCGTCAGGGTCTCCATGCCGATGGCCAGGGTGGCCAGGGCGGCGTTGATCTGGGTGCGCATGAAGTCCGGCAGGGTCATCGCCTGGTCAGGCCGGCGGGTGAACAGCGGCACGCCGTCGTCCGTCCCCGTCACCGGCTCGCCGGAGTAGTAGTTGAAGGCCGTGAGGCTGCCGCAGTCCGGGGCGCCCTCCAGGGCGATCCGGAAGAGCTTCGTGTAGAGGGCGTCCGGAGTCACCTCCGCCCCGAAGAGCCCCAGGGTCTCCCGCAGCAGGCCCACCCAGGCGTTCAGGTCGGAGGTGCAGGTGTTGCAGTGCACCATGGCCACGGGCTTCCCGGTGGGGGTGGTGACCATGTCGATCTCCGGGTACAGCCGGCTCAGGGGCTTCTCCAGCACGATCATGGCGAAGATGGAGGTGCCGGCGGAGACGTTGCCGGTGCGCTCCGCCACGGAGTTGGTGGCGGTCATGCCGGTGCCGGCGTCGCCCTCGGGGGGGCAGAGCGCCGTGCCGGGCTGCAGGTCGCCGTCGGGGTCCAGCAGGCGGGCGCCCGCCTCCGTGAGGGTCCCCGCAGCCGCGCCCGCGGGCAGCACTTTGGGCAGGATGTCCCCGAGCGTCCAGGGGAAGCCCCGTCCGGCGATCAGGCGGTCATAGATCGCCAGCTTCTCCGCGTCATAGTCCCCGGTGGCGCTGTCGATGGGGAACATGCCCGAGGCGTCCCCCACCCCCAGCACCTTCTCCCCGGTGAGGAGCCAGTGGACATAGCCCGCCAGGGTGGTGAAGAAGGCCAGCCGGGGCAGGTGCTCCTCCCCGTTCAGCACGGCCTGGTGCAGGTGGGCGATGGACCAGCGCTGGGGGATGTTGAAGCCCATGGCCTCCGTCAGTTCCGCCGCCGCCGGGCCGGTGATGGTGTTGCGCCAGGTGCGGAAGGGCACCAGCTGCTCCATGGCCCCGTCGAAGGCCAGGTAGCCGTGCATCATGGCGCTGACGCCCAGGCCGCCCAGGCAGCGGAGGGTCTCGCCGTACTGCTTCTGCACGTCCGCCTTCAGGTCGGCATAGCAGTCCTGCAATCCCGCGCGCACTGCCTCCAGAGAGTAGGTCCACACGCCGTCGGACAGCGTGTCGTGCCAGGTGTGGCTGCCCGAGGCGACGGGCTGGTGGTCCGGCCCGATGAGCACGGCCTTGATGCGGGTGGAGCCGAACTCGATGCCCAGGAAAGTCCCGCCGCTGCGGATGGCTTCACGAATCTCCATGTGGGTATCCTCCTCTGTCTGTGTCCATATTGCTGTGTGGCTGTGAAAACAAGGGATGCGGGCCGGGTCACTCCTCCCCGTCCTCCTCCTCGGGGGGAATCGCCCCCTCCGGTCCGTAGAGGGCCTGGCACAGGTCGATGCCCCGGGCCTCGATCCAGACCACCTTGGCCTGGAGGCCCCCCAGGGGGTTCTGCTTCGTGTCGGACTCCGCCCAGGCCGCGTCGTCGTCCAGGGCCTTGTAGAAGGCCTCCTTCTCGTCCAGGGCGATGTGCTGCCTGTCCTCGGGGAGGTTCTCCTCCCAGTGGTCGTACATGGCGTCGATGTACCAGGTCCACTGGGCGATGAGCTGGCCGGAGAGCAGCCGCTCCAGCTTCTCCGGCTTGTCCGGCCGGAAATACCAGTCCCAGAGGTACTTTACATCCAGGTGCCGGGCGCACAGGGCGGCGCCCTCCCCGTCGATCTCCGTGGTCCACCGGCAGCTGTCGGGGAGGTCCTCCCCCAGCTCCTCCGGGTCCGCCCCGTCGCCGCTCATGACGCCGGTGGCGATGAAATAGCAGTCCATCAGGGTGAGCTCAGTCTTGCTGTCCAGCCGGCCGGTCTGCTTCAGCCCGGCGAAGGCCTGGAAGCGCTTCACCGCGGCCTCGGTCTTCCGCCCGTAGTCGCCGTCCACCCGGTCCTCCAGGAAGCCCATCTCGCTGAGCATGGTCTGGAGCTCCCGGACCTCCTCCCCCTTGCTGCCCCGCCTGAGCTCCGCCGGGGCCGCAGCGGGCAGCAGGCACACCACCAGCGCCAGCACCAGGCACCAGGCCGCCCACCGGGGAATTGTTCTGCTGTCTTTCACGGAGTATCGCCTCCTTTTTCCCGTCAGCATTGTAGCACGGATTCCCCCCGCTGTCCACCGGGAAAAGCCGCTTGCGCCCCGGGGAAATCCGCAGTATAATGACACTGGTGATTTATGCGCGGACCGGCCGGAGAAGGAGGGAAAAGCTTGTTCGCCCAGGTGATTGTGGACATCGTGCACCAGAATGTGGCGCGCAGCTTTACCTACCGGGTGCCGGAACGCCTGGAGGATACCCTCTGCCCGGGCTGGCGGGTGCTGGTGCCCTTCGGCCCCCGGAAGCTGGAGGGCATTGTGACGGAGTTGAGCGAGTGCTGCGACGTGCCGCCGGAGAAGCTGCGGACCATCGTGGACACCCTGGAGGACTACCCGGCGGTGCTGCCCTCCCTGCTGCAGCTGGCCCGGCACCTGGCGGCCTCCACCCACGCCCCCCTGGCGGAGACCCTGCGGCTGATGCTCCCCGCCCAGATGCGGGGCGGCCGGGTCCGGGTGAAGACGGAGACGGCGGTGCAGCTGGCCATCCCCCCCTCGGAGGCGGAGCAGGCGGCGGCCGCCCAGGGCCGCTCCCGGAAGCGGCAGATGCTCCTGACCCTCCTCAGCGGCGGGGAGACCCAGACGGTACAGGAGCTGGCCCAGCTGGTGCGGGACCCCCTGCCCGCCTTGAGGCAGCTGGAGGCCCAGGGGCTGGTGCGGATCTTTGAGCGGGAGGTGCTGCGGCGCCCCGGGGGCGGCGGGGATGACGCGCCCACCCCGGACCCCACCCTCACCCCCCACCAGCAGGAGGCCCTGGAGAACATGCTGCCCCCCATGCGCCGGGGGGAGGGGCGCTTCCTGCTCTACGGCGTCACCGGCTCGGGCAAGACGGAGGTCTTCATCCGCCTGGTGCGGGAGGCCCTGCGCCTGGGCAAGGGCGCCATCATCCTGGTGCCGGAGATCGTGCTGACCCCCCAGATGGTGGACTGGTTCCGGGGGCGCTTCGGGCCGGTGGCGGCGGTGCTGCACAGCCGGCTGAGCCCTGGGGAGCGCTTCGACGAGTGGCGGCGGATCCGCCGGGGGGACGCCCGGGTGGTGATCGGCGCCCGCTCCGCCATCTTCGCGCCCCTGGAGCATCCGGGGGTGATCATTGTGGACGAGGAGCACGAGACCACCTACCTGTCCGACCGGCACCCCCGCTACGACGCCCGGGACATCGCGGCCTGGCGCTGCGGGGAGGAGCACGCCGCCCTGGTGCTGGCCAGCGCCACCCCCTCCATCCTCACCTTCGCCCGGGTCCAGCAGGGCCGGCTGCGGCTGGTGGAGCTGCCCCGGCGGGTGATGGACCGGCCCATGCCCCAGGTGGAGATCGTGGACATGCGCAGGGAGCTGGAGCGGGGCAACCGCACCGTGTTCTCCGACGCCCTGCGCAGCGCCCTCACCGCCTGCATGCGCAAGGGCGAGCAGGCCATGCTGCTGATGAACCACCGGGGCTACAACTCCTTCGTCTCCTGCCGCTCCTGCGGCCAGGCGGTGAAGTGCCCCCACTGCGACATCTCCATGACCTACCACATGACGGGCAGCGACGGCATGCTCCACTGCCACTACTGCGGCCACGCGGAGCCGGTGCCCACCCTCTGCCCCGCCTGCGGCAGCCCCTACATCCGCTTCTTCGGCGCCGGCACCCAGAAGGTGGAGGAGGAGCTGCGCCGCCTCTTCCCGGACACCGGGATCGTGCGCATGGACGTGGACACCACCGGCGGCAAGGACGGCCACGCCAGGCTCCTGGCGGAGTTCCGCTCCGGCCGGGCGCGGCTGCTGGTGGGCACCCAGATGATCGCCAAGGGCCTGGACTTCCCCCGGGTGACCCTGGTGGGGGTGGTGGCCGCGGACATGACCCTGAACCTGCCGGACTACCGGGCCCGGGAGCGCACCTTCCAGCTGCTGACCCAGGTGGCGGGGCGCGCCGGCCGGGGCACCCTTCCCGGCCAGGTGATCATCCAGACCTACAAGCCGGAGGACCCGGTGATTCTGGCGGCAGCCAAACAGGACTACCGCGCCTTCTTCACGGAGGAGTACGCCCGGCGCCGTTCCAGCTTCTACCCGCCCTTCTCGGTGATGGCGCGGCTGCTGGTGGAGGGGGATTCCCCGGAGGCGGCCCAGCGGCACGCCGCCCGGCTCCACGAGGGGGCGGAGGCCCTGCTGGCGGAGCACCCCGACTGGAAGCGGGCCACCCTGGTGTGCCTGCTGGACCAGCCCCCGGCGAAGATGCTCCGGGGGCGGCACCGCTGGCATGTGCTGCTCAAGCTCACCGCGGGCCCCGCGGCGGAGGCCCTCTGCGGCGCCCTCACGGAGCTGGGCCGGGAGACGGAGCCGCCCCCCGGGGTGGAGACCTTCTTTGAATACAATCCGGTGACGATGATGTAAGGAGATCGAGAGACAAATGGCCATCAGAAAAATCGTGAAGCTGGGCGACGACGCCCTGCGCAAGGTCTGCAAGCCCCAGGAGAAGTTCAACCTGCGCCTCTGGACGCTGCTCAAGGACATGGCGGACACCATGTACCAGGCGGGGGGCGTGGGGCTGGCGGCGCCCCAGGTGGGGATCCTGCGGCGGGTGGTGGTGATCGACTGCTCCGAGGAGCAGAACCACATCATCGAACTCATCAACCCGGAGATCATCTGGCGCAGCGAGGAGACCCAGTGCGGCCGGGAGGGCTGCCTGTCCCTGCCGGGGCGGGCGGGGATCGTCACCCGGCCCCGGAAGGTGCGGGTCAAAGCCCAGGACCGCAACGGGAAATGGTTTGAGCTGGAGGGCGAGGACCTGCTGGCCCGGGCCATCTGCCACGAGCTGGACCACCTGGACGGGGTGCTCTACATCGATGAGATGGAGCGGGAGCTGACCCCGGAGGAGATCGAGGCCGACAACCGGCGGGCGGAGCAGGAGTCGGAGCAGTAAGCCAAAGGACCCCGGGGAGGTGGGCACCGTGTTTGAGGCGGGCAGGTATGTGGTGGGCCAGTACATCGACCGGGCCCGCACCCGGCAGACCCTGCGGCTGCGGGGCCTCACGGGCGCGGACACGGAGGCGTACCGCACCCTCACCGGGGCGGATTTCGGCATCCAGGATGATCACGGGGGTGAAGCACAATGAGAGTGGTATTCATGGGGACGCCGGCCTTTGCCGTGCCCTCCCTGGAGGCCCTGCTGGCGGCGGGGCACGAGGTGGCGGCGGTGTTCACCCAGCCGGACCGCCCGGCGGGCCGGGGCAACCGGCTCCAGGCCTCGCCGGTGAAGCAGCTGGCCCTGCAGCATGGGATCCCGGTGTATCAGCCGGTGAAAATCCGCCGGGAGAGCGTGGAGGACCTGCGGGCCCTGGCGCCGGAGGTGTGCGTCACGGCGGCCTTCGGGCAGATCCTCTCCCAGGAGCTGCTGGACATCCCCCGGCGGGGCACGGTGAACGTCCACGCCTCCCTCCTCCCCCGGCACCGGGGCAGCGCGCCCATCGCCTGGGCCATCCTCCAGGGGGATGCGCGGGTGGGGGTCACCACCATGCTCACGGACAAGGGCATCGACACCGGGGCCATGCTCCTGCGCCGGGAGACGGACCGCCTCCCGGAGGAGACCTGCGGGGAGCTGACGGAGCGCCTGGCCCGGGTGGGGGCGGAGCTGCTGGTGGAGACCCTGGCGGCCATGGCGGCGGGAACGCTGACCCCCGTGCCCCAGGACGAGGCGGCCATGACCTATGAGCCCATGCTCACCAAGGAGATGGGGACCGTGGACTGGCAGGAGAGCGCCCGCCGGGTGGCGGACCGGATCCTGGCCCTGAACCCCTGGCCCTGCTGCGCCGCGGAGACCGACGCCGGCCGGCTGAAGCTCCTGCGGGCCCGGCCGGTGGCGGGGGAAGGCACCCCCGGCGCCGTGCTGGCGGCGGATGCGAAGCAGGGTCTGGTCATCGCCTGCGGGACGGGGGCGGTGGAGATCACCCAGCTCCAGGCCCCCGGCGGCAAGGCCATGGCGGCGAAGGATTTCCTCCGGGGACACGCGGTGAGAGAAGTGCTGAACCAGGCGCAAGGCTGATAAGGGAGAGTAGAAAAATGGCGTACGACCGCAAGAAGCCCACC
Source organism: Clostridia bacterium (assembly GCA_017519405.1). GTDB lineage: Bacteria > Bacillota > Clostridia > Christensenellales > Aristaeellaceae > RUG11272. The sequence continues at coordinate 36,150 of JAFWSH010000023.1, read as the reverse complement.
CGGCCCGTCCGGGGGGAGAAGCGCAACGATTTCGGCACGGTGCGGCCCGACAAGGGCCCCCGGCCGTGGGGCAGCAAGCCCGAAATCCGGCGGGATCGCCCGGCGGGTGGGGACCGGACCCTGGAGCCCCGGGAAAAAACCGCCACCGGTGGGACTGAAGAGAAAAAGCCCCAGGTGTTCAACGGCCCGGGTGGGAACAAAGTCCATTTTGCCGGCACCGGCATGCCTCGGGGTGGGAACCGCTTCCCCCGGCGGGGGGATGCGGGCCAGCCCCGTGGGAACGGCCCCCGCCCGGAGGCGAAAAAAGAGCGCCCCGGCACCACCGACGGCATGCCCGCCCGGCGCATCGCCCTGGATGTGATCCGGAAGGTGACGGAGAACGGGGCCTACGCCTCCCTGGCCCTGGACGAGAAGCTGCGGGGCTGCACCCTCTCCGGGGCGGACCGGCGCTTCGCCGCCCGGCTGGTGTACGACACCCTGGACCGGCTGCGGTGGCTGGACCACGCCCTGAGCCAGGTGATGGCCCGGCCGGACACGGACATCCGGCTGGTGAACGTGCTGCGGCTGGGGGCCTGCCAGCTGCTGCTGGACTACCGGGTGCCGGAGAACGCGGCCACGGACACCTCCGTGCGGCTGTGCCGGGAGATCGGGCTGGACGGCCTGAGCGGCGTGTGCAACGGCATCCTGCGGAACCTGATCCGCAAGAAGGAGGAACTGGTCTTCCCGGACCCGGAGACGGAGCCGGTGCGGGCCCTGGCGGTGGAGACCTCCGTGCCGGACTGGGTGGCGGAGCGGATGCTGGCGGACTGGGGCCCGGAGATGGGCGCCGCCCTGCTGCGCTGGCGGAACCGGGACGGGGGCATCACGGTGCGGCCCAATCTGACGAAGCTCAGCGACGAGCAGTTCCGGGCCCTGCTGGAGAAGAAGGTGTGGGAGCACACCCCGGGCCTCATGCCCCACGCGGTGCATGTGAAGAACGCCCTGGACATCGGGGAGGACGCGGACTGGAAGCAGGGACTGTTCTCCATCCAGTCCGAGGGCTCCATGGCGGCCTGCCTGGGCCTGAACCCCCAGCGGGGCTGGCGGGTGCTGGACGCCTGCGCGGCCCCCGGCGGCAAGGCCTGCTTCATGGCGGAGCTCATGGGGAACACGGGGCGGGTCCAGGCCTGGGAGAAGCATCCCCACCGCACGGCCCTGATGGAGGCCCAGGTGCGGCGCCTGCGCCTGGAGAGCGTGCGCCCCATGACCCGGGACGCCACCGTGCGCCGGGAGGACATGGACGGCACCATGGACGCGGTGCTCCTGGACGCCCCCTGCTCCGGCACCGGGGACCTGGCGGACAAGCCCGACATCAAGCTGCACCTGACGGAGGAGAAGCTGGCGGAGCTGACGAAGCTGCAAGCGGAGCTGCTGGACAACGTGTGCCTGGCGGTGCGCCCCGGCGGGGTGCTGCTCTACGCCACCTGCTCCCTGCTGCGGGAGGAGAACGACAAGCAGATCCGCGCCTTCCTGGAGCGGCACCCGGAGTTCTCGGTGGAGGCGCTGCCGGAGACCATCCCGGAGACCCTGCGGCAGCACCAGGACCTGGGGCTGTATCTGCTGCCCCCCCGGGACGGCATCGGCGGCTTCTATCTCTGCCGCCTGCGGAAAAAGGCGGCCTTCTGAAACAACCAAAGCGTCCGCGGGACCGGCCCGCGGGAGAGGGAAAGAGAAAGATGATACTGGCGGATCTGAACATGGAGGAGATGACGGCCTGGTGCAAAAGCCGGGGCCTGCCCGGCTTCCGGGGGAAGCAGCTTTTCCAGTGGATCCACCGGGGGGCGGATTTCCCGGAGATGAGCAACCTGCCCGGGCCCCTGCGGGAGCAGCTGGCGGCGGAATACACCGCCCAGCCGGTGCGGATCCGGGAGCAGCGGGTCTCCCGCCTGGACGGCACGGTGAAGTTTCTCAACGCCCTCACCGACGGCAACTGCGTGGAGAGCGTGCTGATGCACTATCACCACGGCCACACCCTGTGCGTCTCCACCCAGGTGGGCTGCCGCATGGGCTGCGCCTTCTGCGCCTCCACCCTGGCAGGCTGCGTCCGGAACCTCTCCGCCGGGGAGATGCTGGGCCAGGTCCTGTGCGCCAACCGGTATCTGGCGGAGACGGGGGACCCGGATCCCCGGGTGCACAATGTGGTGCTCATGGGCAGCGGGGAGCCCCTGGACAACTATGACCAGGTGACCCGCTTCCTGCGCCTGCTGCGGGAGCCGGAGGGGGTGTGCATCGGGCTGCGGGGGGTGTCCCTGTCCACCTGCGGGCTGGTGCCCCAAATGCGGCGCTTCGCGGAGGAGGACCTGCCGGTGACCCTCTCCGTCAGCCTCCACGCCCCCAACGACCGGGTGCGCCGGCAGCTGATGCCCATCGCCCACACCTATCCCATGGAGGAGGTCCTCTCCGCCAGCCGCTATTATGTGGAAAAAACCGGCCGGCGGGTGATCTTCGAGTATGCCCTGGTGGACGGCGTCAACGCTGCCCCCGCCCAGGCGGAGGAGCTGGCGGGCCGGCTGCGGGGGCTGCAGTGCCATGTGAACCTGATTCCCCTCAACGATGTGCCGGAGCGGGGGCTGCGGGGCGTGCGGGAGGAGCAGGTGCAGGCCTTCCTGCACACCCTCACCGCCTGCCATATCTCCGCCACCCGCCGCCGGGAGATGGGGGACGACATCGAGGGTGCCTGCGGACAGCTCCGCAGAAAGATCCTGACCGAGGACGGAGGCGTCTCATGAAGCTTTTTCAGCATCACAACCCGGAGGGGAAGAATTTCAGCTGCGTGGGCCTGAGCGATATCGGCCTGGTGCGCAAGACCAACCAGGACTGCCTGGTGGAGGCGGGGAACCTGGCGGGGGTGGCCGACGGCATGGGGGGACATCTGGGGGGCGAGGTGGCCTCGGCGGATGCCCGGGACGCCGTCAGCGCCTTTGTGGCGGACAAGACCCCCGGGCCCATCCTGCTGCGCCAGGCCATCGAGGAGGCCAACCGGGCGGTGTATGAGCACGCCAAGGCCGACGAGGCCCTCTCCGGCATGGGCACCACCCTCACGGTCCTGTGGGTGGGCGAGAGTGCCATGTACCTGGGCCACGTGGGGGACAGCCGCTGCTATCTGTGGCGGGACGGGAAGCTGCAGCAGATGAGCGAGGACCACTCCATGGTGATGGAGATGGTGCGCCTGGGGCTCATCACCCCGGCGGAGGCCGCGGTGCACCCCATGCGCAACGTGATCACCCGGGCGGTGGGGGTGGACCCCACGGTGGAGGTGGACACCGCCGCCTTCCCCCGGCAGAAGGGGGACCTGTGGCTGATCTGCTCCGACGGGCTCCACGGCATGGTGGAGGACGAAGGCATCGCGGAGATCCTCCACAGCGCGGCCACGGACCGGGAGGCGGCGGAGGCCCTGGTGCAGGCGGCCCTCACCGGCGGCGGACGGGACAATGTCACCGTGATGCTCCTGCGGGATGAGCGGGGCCCGGCGAAGGAGGGTGACGCATGATCGGCCAGATCCTCGGCGGGCGCTATCAGCTGGTGCGCAAGATCGGCGAGGGCGGCATGGCGGTGGTCTACCAGGCCAAGGACCTGCGCACCCAGCACGACGTGGCCGTGAAGGTGATGCACGAGCGCTACGCCACCAACCCGGAGTATGTGAACCGCTTCCAGCGGGAGGCCCAGGCCGCCGCCCGCATGACCCACCACAACATCGTCAACCTCCTGGACGTGGGCATGGAGGGGGACATGCGCTATCTGGTGATGGAGTATGTCTCCGGCCAGACCCTGAAGGAATATATCGCCGCCAAGGGCAAGCTGGACCCCCGCATCGCCGCGGGCATCACCATCCGCATCCTCTCCGCCCTGGAGCACGCCCACAGCAAGGGCATCATCCACCGGGACATCAAGCCGCAGAACATCATGATCGACGCCAGCGGCATGGTGAAGGTGGGGGATTTTGGCATCGCCCGGATGCTGAACACCGACACCCTCAGCCAGCGCAACATGGTGATGGGCTCGGTGCACTACTTCAGCCCGGAGCAGGCCAAGGGCGGCGGCGCGGACGCCCGCTCGGACATCTACTCCGTGGGCGTGGTGCTCTACGAGATGCTCACCGGCCAGGTGCCCTTCAACGGCTCGGACAACGTGGCCGTGGCCATGATGCACATCAGCGCCACCCCCCGGCCCATCGAGCAGCTGGCCCCCGGGGTGCCCCCGGGCATCGCCCATGTGTGCATGGTGGCCATGAACAAGAACCCCGACAACCGCTACCAGAGCGCCCGGGAGATGGCCACGGAGCTGCGCATGGCCATGGACGGCCGCATGGACTTCATGGCCAACCGCCTGGTGGAGCGGGAGCCGGACACCGAGGCGGTGGACCGCACCGTGGACGAGAGCAAGCGCCTGGAGCAGGAGCGGGAGGACCGGGAGCGGGTGAAGTTGGACCCGCGCCACAGCACCCGGCCCCGGCGCAAGGTGAACCTGCTGTGGTGGGGGCTGACCCTGGCCACCACCCTGATGGTGCTCTTCGGCCTGTATGTGGGCGTCCGGGGCATCGTGAACCGGGCCCTCAACGCCGCGGAGGTGCCGGACCTGGTGAACATGGAGATCGGCGCGGCCACCCGGGCAGCGGCCAGGGTGGGGCTGAAGGTGGACGTGCAGGAGGTGAACCACCCCAGCGTGGCGGTGGGCCAGGTGATGAACCAGGCCCCCGACGCGGGCATCACCCTGCAGAAGGGGGACACGGTGGCCCTCACCGTCTCCAAGGGCCCCGCCGCCCAGATGATGCCCCGGCTGGTGGACCTGACCCTGGAGAAGGCCCGGGATGTGGCCAAGTCCTACAGCCTGAACCTGAACGTGACGGACCGGGTGGCCAGCCCCAGCGTGGCGGAGGGCTTTGTGCTGAGCCAGTCCATTGAGCCGGGTACCCTGTTCCAGCCCGGGGACATGGTGGACATCACCGTCTCCGGCGGCGTGGCCCTGGTGCCCAAAACCGTGGGGAAGCCCCTGGCCACGGCCCAGGGCCTCCTCACCGACGCGGGGCTGGCGGTCTCCCCCACGGTGACCTTTGTCTCCACGGAGGATGCCAGTCTCCACGGCACGGTGGCCAGCCAGTCCCTCCAGCCCGACATGCAGGTCATCCGCGGCACGGAGGTCGCCCTGACGGTCTACCAGGTGCCCAGCATGATGCGGGCCGCGGAGGTGACCCTGGACCTGCCGGAGAGCGACACCCTGCTCACCGTGCGGATCACCATCGACATCTCCGGCAGCGAGGTGACCGTCTTCCAGCAGGACTACACCGCCGACGCCACCCGCCACCCCCTGGTGCGCCTCACCAGCCAGTTCTCCGGCACCTGCAGCATGCGGGTCTACATCAACGACACCTTCAAGTATTCCGAGCCCATCACACTGAAATAGAAAAGAGGCAGAACCGCTTGATGGAGGGGATCCTTGTCCGGGGCATCGGGAGCTTCTACACCGCCGTGACGGAGACGGGGGAGGCTTTCACGCTGCGGGCGAAAAAGAAATTCCGGCACCAGCGCCTGACCCCCATGGTGGGGGACCGGGTGCGGTTCACCCCCGGCAGCGGGGAGGAGGAGGGCTGGGTGGAGGAGATCCTCCCCCGGCGCTCCGTCTTTGTCCGGCCCCCGGTGGCCAATGTGGAGACCCTGCTGATCACGGTGGCGCCGGTGCCCCAGCCGGACCTGCTGCTGGTGGACCGCCTGCTGGTGGAGTGCCGCCGGCAGGGGCTGCGCTCCCTGCTGGTGGTGAACAAGTGCGACCTGGACGGGGCGCTGGCGGAGCAATTGCGCCGGGAGTACCGGGGGGCGGAGGCGGAGGTGCTGCCGGTGAGCGCCCGCACCGGGGCGGGGCTGGAGGCCCTCCGGGCGGCGGTGGGCGGCAGTCTGTGCTGCCTGGCGGGCCAGAGCGGCGTGGGCAAGTCCACCCTGCTGGGGGCCCTGACGGGGATCGACCTGGAGACCGGGGAGATCAGCCGGCGCATCGCCCGGGGCAAGAACACCACCCGGCGGGCGGAGCTGATCCTCTCCGGGGGGCTGCGGATCTTCGACACGGCGGGGTTCTCCCTGCTGGCCCTCTCCGGGCTGGAGGAGCCGGAGAACCTGCGCCTGTACTGGCCGGAGTTCGCTGGCCACGAGGGCAGCTGCCGCTTCCAGCCCTGCCTGCACAACCGGGAGCCCGGCTGCTCGGTGCAGGCCGCGGCGGCGGCGGGGACCCTCTCCCCGGCGCGGCTGGAGCGCTACCGGCAGCTCCTGGCGGAGGTCCGGGAGGCCTGGGACGCCCGCTACGACTGACCCATCACTGGACCATGACGTCTGGAGGAATGGAAGATGCTGATTGCACCCTCGATCCTGGCGGCGGATCCCCTGAACCTGGGCCGCGACGCCCGGCGCATGGTGGAGGCGGGCTGCGACTGGCTCCACGTGGATGTGATGGACGCCCACTTTGTGCCCAACCTGTCCTTCGGCCCGGACACCGTGGCGGCCCTGCACCGGGCCTTCCCGGAGGTGCCCCTGGACGTGCACCTGATGATGGACAACCCGGAGGCCTACCTGCGGCGCTTTGCGGAGGCGGGGGCGGCGGGGATCACCGTCCACGCGGAGGTGCCCGGGGACCCGGCGGCGCTGCTGCGGGAGATCCGGGCCCTGGGCTGCCGGCCGGGGCTGTCCCTCAAGCCCGCCACGCCGGTGGAAGCGGCGGCGCCGTATCTGCCCCTGTGCGGCCTGGTGCTGGTGATGACGGTGGAGCCGGGTTTCGGCGGCCAGGCCTTCATGCCGGAGATGGCGGAGAAGCTGCCCCGGCTGCGGCAGGCGGGCTTCGCCGGGCTGACGGAGGCGGACGGCGGTCTGCGGCCGGACAACCTGCCCCTGCTGGTCCGGAAGGGCCTGGACGTGGCGGTGATGGGCACCGCCCTGCTGCACGCCGCGTCCCCGGCGGAGGACATGGCGGCCATCCGGCGCCTGGGCGCCTGAGGGAGGACCCCCCATGAAGCGCGACATTCTGAAAAAGCTCCTGGGGCCGGCCATCGCCCTGGCGGTGGTGGCGGTGTTGTTCGTGCTCCTCAGCCGGGACACCGGGGGGCGGGAGCGCCAGGTGAACGGCCTCACCCTCACCCTGCCCGAGGGCTACGCCTGCACCTTCACCGACACCCGCTACGCCACCTGGCAGTACACCGGGACAGACAAAAAGCCCGGGCGCATCATTCTCGACACCGGGATCAAGAACGAGAACGCCGGGCTGTATTCCACCGTGGAGCAGGTGATGGCCCACGCGGACTGGATGGCCGACCGGCAGCTGGTTGTGAACCCCCACGGGGTGCGTCTGGTGCGGGGACACGCCTTCTACGACGGGGTCCGGGAGATCCGCTGCTATGTGGAGAGCCCGGGGGCGGTGTTCCTCCTGTGCATGAAGCTGGACCCCCGCTGGTACGACGACGGGGACTGCGAGGCCGCCATGGACGCGGCGGCGGACAGCATTCAGCCGCCCCGCTGAGGCTCGGGGATCAGTTCGCAGGCCACGGCAGCCCCCACAATGAGGCAGGCCCCCAGCCAGCCCGCGGGGGTCATGGCCTCCCGGAGAAAGAGGGCGGAGCAGAGCACCGACACCACCGGCTCCAGGTAGCCCAGCACCGCCACGGTCTGCACGCTCAGGCTGGCCATGCCGCTGAAATACAGGCAGTAGGCCACCCCCGTGTGCACCAGCCCCAGCATCAGCAGGATCAGCAGGGAGGGCAGGTCCGCCTGCAGGGGGATGCCCCGGTTGTGGATCAGGGCGTAGGGCAGGATGGTGAGGGCGGAGACCGCCAGCTGCACCAGGGCCCGGTCCATGGCCCGGATGTCCCGGAGCTTCCGGTTGCACAGCACAATGCCCACAAAACAGGCGGCGGCAGCCAGGCCCAGGGCGATGCCGGCCGGGTTTCCCCCGCCCCCGCCCAATACCCCGGAGACCAGCACGATCCCCAGCAGGGCCACGGCCACGCAGGGGAGCTTTTTCATGTTCAGCCGCTCCCCCAGGGCCAGGGGCGCCGCCAGCACCACGATCAGGGGCGCCATGTAGTTGCACAGGCTGGCGATGGCCACGGTGGTGGCGGTGTAGGCGGCGAAGAGGAAGATCCAGTTCAGCCCCAGCATAAAGCCGGAGAACAGCAGCAGCCGGAGGTTCCGCCGGATGGCCGCCCCGTCCGGCCGGTCCCCCCGCAGCCGCAGCCACAGCCAGATGAAGCCGGAGCCCAGGATGCCCCGGCTCATGGCCACCACCTCGCTGGGCAGGGACACAAAGCGCAGGAACATGCCGATGGTGCCGTAGAGCACCACGGCGGTGATGTATTTCAGCCGCTCCCGGCCCGGGGAAACACTTTGATGCTCCATGCCGTTCTCCTTATGCCAGGCCGTAGAGCCGGCAGGCGTTGGCGAAGGTGGCGGCGGCCACCTCCTCCACCGGGATGCCCCGGAGCTCCGCGATGCGCCGGGCGGTGTGCAGGACATGGGTGGGCTCGTTGCGCTCACCCCGGTGGGGCACCGGGGTGAGATAGGGGCTGTCGGTCTCGATGCAGAGCCGGTCCAGGGGGCAGCGGGCCGCCACCTCTGCGGGGTGCCGGGCGTTCTTGTAGGTCACCGGCCCCGCCAGGGAGATGAAATACCCCAGGTCCAGATACTCCCGGGCCAGCTCCCAGCTGCCGGAGAAGCAGTGCATCACGCCCCCGGAGAGGTGGTCCCGGTGGGCCTTCAGGAGGGAGAGCATGTCCGGGTGGGCGTCCCGCACGTGGAAGGCGCAGGGGAGCCCCAGTTCCCAGGCCAGCTCGATCTGGTCGGCGCAGACCCGCTGCTGGTGCTCCCGGGGCGGGTTGTCCTGCCAGTAGTAGTCCAGGCCGATCTCCCCGATGGCTTTCACGGCCGGGTGCCGGGTCAGGTCCGTGAGGGCGGCCAGGTCCGCCTCCCCCCGGTAGCCCCCGCAGTCCCCGGGGTAGATCCCCGCCACCGCCACCGCGCCCTCGCGGGCCGCGGCGTACGCCGCCGCATGGGCGGAGGAGGGAAGGTCGGTGCCCACCACGGCCCAGCGGGTGACGCCCCCGGCGAGCATCCGGGCGTGGAGCTCCTCCCGGTCCCGGTCAAACTGGGGGCCGTCGATGTGGCAGTGGGAGTCAAAGAGTTCCATTTTTCTCTCCTTCGTCCGGAGGGCCTGCCTCCGGGAAAACGGTTGTCACAATTGGGAATATGTGCTATAATCCTCCACAGAGAGAACACGGACAAGTCCATCTTCCGATCCCATCCGAGAGGAGGCAGACAAACATGAAAAAATGGTGGATGCCGACGCTGGTGGTCCTGGTCCTGGCCCTGACCTGGTGCGCGGCGGCGGGGGCCGAGACCACGGCCGACGGCTTTGTGTACACCCTGCAGGCCGACGGCAGCGCGGTGTGGACCGGCTATACGGGGCCCCAGGGCCGCGTGACCATCCCCGCCGAGCTGGACGGCCATCCTCTGACGGCGGTGGAGGGCAATCCCCTCTACAGCGAGGAGCACGTGAGGATCTGGAGCTGCACCCTCACCGTGGCCCCGGACCACCCGTATCTGGCGGTGCTGGACGGGGTGCTCTTCGGCAAGACGGACAGGCGGCTCATCTCCTGGACCCCCGCCCAGAAGGCCGCGGACTACGTCGTCCCCGACGGCATCCGGGTCATCGGCCCCCACGCCTTCATCTTCGCGGGCATCCGGAGTCTGACCCTGCCGGACAGCGTCACGGAGATGGGGGATTTCGCCTTCGCCTACTGCGAACAGCTGCGGAGCGTGGCCATCCCCGGCAGCCTGCGGGTGATCCCCTCCTTCGCCTTCGCGGACGACGACGCCCTGCGGGAGATCCGCCTGGGGCTGGGCGTGGCCCTCATCGACGAGGGCGCCTTCCAGTCCTGCCGGGGCCTGGAGCGCATTGAGCTCCCCCGGAGCCTGGAAACCCTCGGGTACTCTGCCTTCGGCGACTGCCCGAAGCTGGGCCGGGTGGTGATCCACCGCGGCACCACCACCATCGCCAACGACGCCTTCACCCTCTACGACGGGGAGGCCTTCGAAACCTATCCGAACCCCTCGGTGGTCCTCGTCACCCCGTCGGATTCCCGCGCCGCCCGGTTCGCCGCGGGGAACGGGCTGAAGACGGAGGCACCCCTGGACTGGCTGGGGGACTGATCTTCCCCTGTTCTGTCCCCCCTGCGCATCAGGCTCCCCCCGGAAACCCCGGGAGGAGCCTTTCTGTATCGCTTCTCAGGACTGGGCCCGGGGCAGGGCGATGCCCAGCTCCTCTGCGCACTCCGCCAGCTTGTCCAAGGCCTCCACGATCTGCTCCGGCTTGTGGGCGGCGGTGACGCAGAAGCGCAGCCGGGCCTCCCCCCGGGGCACCGCGGGGTACACCGCCGGGGGCACGAAGACCCCCTTCTTCCGCAGGGCGTTGGAGAGGGCGGCGGCATCGTCGTCCGGGCCCACCAGCACCGGCAGGATGGCGGTCTTCCCCGCCAGGCCCATGTGGAAGCCGTGGCGGGCCGCCTCCTTCATGAAGCAGGCCACGTTGCGCCGCATGTTCTCCATGATGGCGGGGTCCCGGCGGATCAGGCGGATGCTCTCCAGGGCCGCCGCCGCCAGGGGCGGACTCATGCCCACGGAGAACACGAAGCCCGGCAGCATGTAGCGCTGGTACTCAATCAGGTTCCGGCTGCCGCACAGGTAGCCGCCGCAGGCCCCCAGCCCCTTGGAGAGGGTGCCCATCTTGATGTCGATCTCGTCTCCCTTCAGGCCGAAGTACTCGTCCACCCCGCCGCCGGTCTTGCCGATGACGCAGGTGGAGTGGGCCTCGTCCACCATCAGGAAGCAGCCGTATTTCTTCTTCACCCGGATGAAGTCCGGGACCGGCGCGATGTCCCCGTCCATGGAATACACGCCCTCGATGCAGATCAGCACCTTGGCGAAACGGGAGCGGCGGGTGGAGAGGATCCGGTCCAGGGCCTCCGGGTCGTTGTGGGGGAAGGGCCGGGCGGTGGCGTGGGAGAGCCGGCAGCCCTCCGCCACGGAGTTGTGGATGTACTGGTCATACAGCACCAGGTCCCCCGGGCCCACGAAGTTCCCCACGAAGGTGACATTGGTGGAGTGGCCCCCCACCAGCACCAGGGCGTCCTCGGCGTGCTTCCAGTCCGCCAGCTCCCGCTCCAGGGCCTGGGTGAGGGACTTCTCTCCCGCCAGCAGACGGCTGCCGGAGGCGGAGGTGCCGTAGCGGCGGATGGCCCCGATGGCCGCCTCGGAGACCTCCGGCCGGCCGGACATCCCCGCGTAGTTGTAGCTGCCGAAGTTCAGCACCCACCTCCCGTCCATGAGGCTGCGGTCGGTGAGGGGCGAGTCGTGGATGATAAAATAGGGGTTGTCCTCCCCGATGAGCTCCTGATAGCGCTTCACATACGCCGCGTACTCCGGCGTGTCCTCAAAGCGGGTGATGGGGGTCACGCTGCCCTGCTGTTCCATGCGATCTGTCCTCCCGTCGCGGTTCGTCGGCTGAAGGGCTTTGGGGAAGCCGCATACTGCCACAAATACTGTATACCATAAACGCGGCCGCTTTTCAATCGCCGGACAGAAAGAAAACAATGGACAAGCACCGCAGAATTTGCTATACTGCCCCACACAAGGGAAAGGAAGCGGATTTGAGCATGAAAAGACTGTTTTGCGCCTTGCTGGCGCTTTGGCTGGGGCTGTCCGTGACGGCCATCGCGGAGGACGGCGCCGGGCTCCCCGGGGAGGCGTTCCCGGTGTACCGGGCCGCCCCGGTCCGGCGGATCCTGGTGGAGAACGATGACGCCCGGTGGTTTGTCCTGGCCGGGACGGAGCCGGCCCGGATGGTGTGCGCCGTGGGGGCGGACACCGCCCGCCTGCGGCTGGAGCCGGGCCTCACCGATGACCCGGCGGCGCTGACCTTCGGCGCAGGGGAGCCGGAGACCCGGCTGCCCCTGGGGGAGGCCGCCCACTACGACCCTGCGGAGGGCGTCTTCCGGGTGGAGACGGCCGTGGATCCCCGGGGTACGGAGGTGGTCCTGGCCGGCGCCGGGGAGGACGGGGCGGAGGAGGCCGTGCTCTGGCTTTTCCGGGACGAGGCCGCCGCCCGGGAGGTCCTCCTGGCGGAGAACCCCGCCGCCGCCCTGGAGCCCGCGGACCCGCCGGAGGAGGCCCCCGGTGCCTACGCCTTCCACCTCCGGGACCAGGCGGGCAGCGCCGTGGCCGGCGTGTTCCTCAACATCTGCACCGACACCGCCTGCACCATGATGACGTCGGACGGGGAGGGCACCGTGCTTTTCGACGGCCCGGTGCAGAACTACCATGTGCAGCTGCTGGCGGCGCCGGCGGGCTTCCATTTCGAGCCCGGCTTCGGCTTCTACACCGGGGAGGCCGCCGGCGTGTGGGTGGTGCGGATCCGGAAGGACTGACGTCCGGGCAAAAAGAAACCCCCGCGCCTTTTCAGGCCGGGGGTGATGAGAAGACGGGTCACTCATCGTCGCCGCCGAACTCCTCCTGGATCCGGCGGATGATGGTCTCCTGGTCAAGGTCGATGCCGGCGTCGGCGGCCTCCCGCAGCATGCCCTGGAGCCGGTCCAGGAGCCGCCGGACCACGGACCACTCCTCCTCGGTGGTGATCTCCCCCAGGGTGCCGCGCCGGGCCCGGGGGTCATAGGTGCCGGCGTAGACCCGCACGTTGCCCTGCTCGTCCCGGGTGTTGTCGGTGTAGACGATGTAGTCCTTCCCCGTCTCGCCGCTGAAGGTGAAGAGAATGTCACAGGGGATCGGCTTGCCCTCCGGGCCGGATACGTAGAGGGTGCCGATGCCGGAAGACTCTTCCTGCCGGCTCATGGTCTGCCGCCTTTCTCCCGCCGGTGCGGGCTTTTTTTCTTTGCAGAACCAGTGCAGCACCGGCCCCGGGCGCCGTCAAGGGACTTGAACCGCCGGTACCCCCTCCCCGGACAGCAGCTCCTCCAGCCAGGCCATGTTGTGCATCAGCAGGGCCGCCGGGACCGCGATGTTGTCCTCCAGCTGATAGTCGTAGCCGTCCATCACCAGGGCCAGGGAGATCCCCGTCTCCCGCTGATAGTAGACGTTGGAGGTCAGGCCGCTGTAGCGCCCCTGGTGGCCGTACCAGGTGCCCCGGGGGAACTGGTCGTGGCGCACCGTGCCCAGGCCGTACTTGCTCCGGGCCAGGCCGGGCTGGTCCGCCTCCATCAGGGCCACGGTGTCCTCCCGGAGGATCCGCACGCCGTCCAGCTCGCCCCCGGCGAGCATCATGGCCGCCAGCCGGGTGAGGGAGCGGGTGCTGATGTAGAGCCGGCCCACGGTGTAGCCGTTGTTGCCGACGGGGTCCGGGGTGAGGGTGTAGGCCCGGGTGGCCTCCTTCCGGACGGAGATGGCCACGCCGCCGGTGGGGGTGAGCAGGTCCTTCACGGGGGTGCCGGCGGGGAGGAGGCCCGGCTCATAGGAGGCCGTCAGCCCCAGGGGCTGAAAGACCGTCCGGTCCATGTAGCGCTGGACGCTCTCCCCGGTGATGGCCTCCATGAGGCAGCCCAGGAGGGCGCCGTTGTAGTCGGCGTAGGCGTAGAGGGTGCCGGGCTGAGCCGCCTCGTTGAAGAGGGGGTCGTAGCCCCCCTGGCCGATCCGGGTCCAGACGGGGTGGTAGTTCTGGGCGTCGGGGGAGAGGGAGGAGGTGTGACTCAGGAGCATCCGGGCGGTGATGGGGGTGTCCGGCCAGGCCGGATTGCGCACGGTGAAGGGCAGGTAGTCGCTGATGTCCCGGTCCAGGTCCAGCTTTCCCTGGTCACAGAGGGTCATCAGGCCGATGGCGGTGACCCACTTGGTGACGGAGGCGATGCGGAAGCAGGTGGTGTCCCCGGCTCCGCCGAAGGACCAGGTGAGGAAGGGCACCCCGTCCTTCGCCAGCACCAGGGTGCCGCAGACGGCGCCGCTCTGCACCGCCAGGGTGTTCAGCCACACCGCCGCCTCCTCGGGGAGGTCCCCCGCGGCGGCCCGGGCGGAGGCCCAGGCGCTGTCCAGGGCGGCCAGGGTCTTCCTCCCCGCGATGCCGTCCCGGGTGAGGCCGTGGCGGGCCTGGAAGGCCACCACCGCGGTCCGGGTCTCCCCGTCGAAATCGTCGGTGAGGCCGCCGGCGTAGTACCCCAGGTAGCGCAGCTTCGCCTTCATCTCCGCCACCGCCGGGTGGCTGAGGCCCTGGCGGAGGGAGGCGGGGGCAGGTCCGGCCTGGGCGGGGACCTGAGCAGAGGCATCAGGGGAGGCCGTCTCCCCGGAGTAGAGGGCCGCCTGGGTGGCGCTGTCCGCGGTGCCGGTGACGGGCAGCCCCGCCCGCTGCTGGAAGGCGCGCACCGCCGCCGCCGTGCCCTTGCCGTAGGCCCCGTCCACCTTCATGCTGTACAGGCCCAGGCGCATGAGGGCGGTCTGCAGGGCGCTCACCCCGCTGCCCCGGGCGCCCATGCCCAGGGGGGGGTAGACGTGGGCAGATTCCGCGGGCTCTGCGGGCGAGGCGGGATCGACAGGCGCCGGATCCGCCGATGGGCCGGGGTCCGGGGTTTCGGGCGCGGTGGCGTAGAGGGCCTCCTGGGTCCGGGCCCCCGCCAGGCCGTCGGCCTTCAGGCCGCTCCGGGCCTGGAAGGCCTTCACCGCGGCGATGGTCCCCTTGCCGTAGACCCCGTCCACCGCCATGCGGTAGTAGCCCAGCTGCTGCAGGGCCTCCTGCAGCCGGGTCACCTCCGGCCCCCGGGAGCCCTGGCGCAGCGTCCCCGGGCTCAGAGCCAGGGCGCCCACCAGCGCCGTCGTCAACGCCAGCACCAGCACCAGGGCGAGCATCCGTCTCATCATCGGCTGTCCCTCCACCATGAAAAAACATTCGTTGCGAATTCGTGACCATTATATGACAGAATTGTTACGATGTCAAGGAAGAGGGCAGCGGGACAAGGGGCGGCGGGCAGGGGTTACTCCGCCGCGGGGCCGTACTGCGCCAGCAGCTCCGCATACCCGGCCCCGTCCACGGCCTCCAGCACGTGGTGTTCCGCCAGCAGGTAGGCCGCAAAGATGGTTCTGTCCCCCCAGGGGAGGCTCATGGTGTAGGTCGTGCCGCTCTCCCCGGTCATGGTGATCTCCACCCAGTTTGCGCTGCCCAGGGCCGCGATCAGCGCCGTGTCGGCCGGCCCCAGGGCTCCGGCCCGGGTCTTGTCCAGGTCCATCAGGCTGTCGAAGCGGAGGGCCGCGCTTCCCCCGTCCACGTCCAGGGCCAAGGAGACGAGCCGTTCCAGCGGCTCCATCACATCGGGCTTCATCACGGCGGCGTAGAGGTACGCCGGGCCGGGCGCATTGCCCTCTCCCTCCATCAGGATGCCGAAGAACAGCCGGCAGTCCTCCCGGGAGGTGTCCCGGGAGAAGGATCTGAGGCGCCAGGTGCCGTCCTCGGCCATGGAGAACTCCTGGTACGGCTTGAGTTCGGAGACGTCGAAGCCCTCCTCCCCGGCGGCGGCCAGGGCAGCCAGGCAGAAGAGGGCGGCCAGGATCACGGCGGTCAGTCGTTTCATGTTTTTCCTCCTTTTCCTTCCCCAGCGTGGAAAAACGGCCCGGGGCAGTCCCGGACCGTTCTTGCACAATCAATGGGCGTTGAGCACCTCGTTGTAGAGGTCGTTGTAGTCCTTCAGGACCTCGGCGGGGATGTCGTGGTAGATCTCGCAGCGGGCCACGGTCTCGTCGTCGGGGTTCTGGACCCGGTTGGCCGCGTACTCCTCGCCCATCCCGGCGATGGCGCCGCTGTTGGGGGAGGAATAGCCGATCTTCTCGCAGTTCATCCGGGCGATCTCCGGCCGGCACATGAAGTCGATGAAGGCCAGGGCGTTGTCATAGTGGGGGGCCTGCTTGGGCACCATCATGTTGTCCACCCAGATGTTGCTGCCCTCCTTGGGCACCACATAGGCCAGGTCCGGGTTCTCGTCGATGGCGAACCAGGCGTCGCCGGAGTACACCACCGCCAGGGCCGCCTCGCCGCCCACCATCCGGTCCTTGGTCTCGTCCAGCTGATAGGCCCGGACGATGCCCTTCTGCTTCTGCTCCACCAGCTTGTCGGTGGCGGCGAAGAGCTCCTCCTCGTTGGTGGAGCTCATGGAGTAGCCCAGCACCTTCAGGCCGATGCCCATGGCGTCCCGCAGGGAGTCCATCATGATGACGTTGTTGGCGTACTTCTCGTCCCACAGGTCCGCCCAGCTGTCCACGGTCCCCTCCACCATTTTGGTGTTGTAGAGGATGCCCAGGGTGCCCCACATGTAGGGCACGGAGAACTTGCCCTCGGGGTCGTAGGCGGGATTTTTGAGGTAGTCCAGGGTGTACTGGGCGGCGTTGGGCAGCTTCTCCCAGTCCAGCTCCGCCACCATGTCCCGGGCGATGAGGCGCTCCACCATGTAGTCGGAGGGCACGATCACGTCGAAGGCGGCGGGGCTGATCTCCATCTCCTGGAGCAGGGCCTCGTTGTCCATCAGGTTGATGTACTCCACGTGGATGCCGGTTTCCTGCTCAAACAGCTCCAGCACGGACTCGTCGATGTAGTCGAAGTAGTTGCAGACGTAGACCACATTGTCATCGGCCGCGAAGGCGGAGACACAGGCGGTCAGGACCAGCAGGCACAGGATGAGGGAGACGAGCTTCTTCATGTGTTATTCCTCCGTATATGGTTGATCGGGCCCTGCCCGGGGAGCACTGGGGAGGGGGTCAGTCCGCCTCGGCGGTGTTGCGGTTCACCACCAGCAGCAGGATCAGCAGCACCAGGAACATGGCGGTGGACACGGCGTAGAAGGTGCCGTCCACGTGCCGCCGGGCGGCGGAGTAGATCAGCATGGACAGGTTCTGCACCTTGGAGCCGGCGGTGAAGTAGGAGATGGTGAAGTCGTCGATGGAGAGGGTGAAGGCCAGCATGGCGCCGGTGACGATGCCCTGGCGGCACTCGGGGATGATCACGTGGCGCAGGGCGTAGCCGGGGGTGGCCCCCAGGTCCAGGGCGGCCTCGTAGGTGTGCTTGTTCATCTGCTTCAGCTTGGGCAGCACCGAGAGGATCACATAGGGGGTGTCGAAGGTGATGTGGGCCAGGAGCATGGTGACATAGCCCCGGCTCTCGCCGCCGGCCATGAAGATGAACAGCAGCATCAGGGAGACGCCGGTGACGATGTCCGGCATGGTGTTGGGGAGGTTGGTGAGGGTCATCATCATGGCCTGGGGGCGCTTCTTCATGCCGTGGATGCCGATGGCGCCCAGGGTGCCCAGGACGGTGGAGACCACCGTGGCGATGACGGCCACGGAGAGGGTCACCTGCAGGGCGGAGACGATGTCCTTGTTCCGCCCGGAGAACAGCTCCTCATACCAGTGGAAGGTGAAGCCGTCCCAGCTGGAGATGCTCTTGCCGCTGTTGAAGGACTGGACCATCATCACCAGGATGGGCAGGTAGAGGAAGAGCAGGATGATCACCAGCCAGATCCACTTGAAGAAGCGGGACGTCTTGCTCATCACAGGCCACCTCCCTCATTGTTGGGATCCGCCTTGCGCAGGATGGTGAGGCTGATGAGGATCAGCACCATCATCACCAGAGACATGGCGCTGCCCATGTTCCAGTTGCTCTGTTTGGTGAAGGTCTGCTCGATGAGGTTGCCCAGCATCAGGCGCTTGGAGCCGCCCAGCATCACGTTCAGGGTGAAGGTGGTCACCGCGGGCATGAAGACCATGGTGATGCCGGAGACCACCCCGGGGATGGACAGGGGCATGGTAACCTTGATGAGGCTCCGGCCCGGGTTGGCCCCCAGGTCGCTGGCCGCCTCCTGCAGGGCCGGGTCCATCTTGGACAGCACCGTGTAGATGGGGAAGATCATGAAGGGAAGGAAGTTGTAGACCATGCCGATGAGCACGGCGGCGGGGGTGTCCATCAGCTGGGCGTCCTTGAAGCCCACCAGGCGCAGGAAGGTGATCAGCGGCCCGTCGTCCACCAGGAGGATCCGCATGGCGTAGGTGCGCAGGGTGATGTTCATCCACATGGGCACCACAAAGAGGATCACCAGGCTGGAGGCCCGCTTCATCTTCCGGTCCGCCATAAACAGGGCCGTGGGGTAGGCCAGCACCAGGCAGATCACCGTGCACAGGAAGGCCATCCACAGGGAGTAGATCAGCGGGTCCATGTTGCTCATGCCCCGCACCGCGTAGCGCGCCCGGGCCGCGTCGGAGGTGGCGCTCATCCGCCGGATATAGTTGGAGTCCCAGAAATTCCGCAGGTTGTCCCAGGTGAAGTTTCCGCTGCTGTCCGTCAGGGCGTAGTAGACAATGATCACCAGGGGCACGATGGTGAAGAGGATCATCCACAGGGCGTAGGGGGAGGCGAAGAGGGAGCGCTTCATGCCGCGGTTGCGCAGGATGGAGACCGCCACCATGGCCACGAAGGCCGCCAGGCCCAGGCCCATGAGCACCCAGGCCCACCAGGGCAGGGAGACATCAAACCTCGACATCCGCCTTCCCCTCCTCCGCCATGGGCTTCATGATGTGGATGTTGAAGGGGACGATGGACAGGCCCACCCGGCTGCCCTGGGGCTGCATGGTGGTGGAGTGCACCTTGAAGGTGAACTCCCCGGTGTCGATCATCATCTCATAGTGCACGCCCTTGAACAGGACGGACTGGATCACGCCGGTGATCTGGCCCACGTCCTCCCCCACCAGCACGATGTCCTCCGGCCGGACCACCACGTCCACCGGGGCGTCCTCCCCGAAGCCGAAGTCCACGCAGGGGAAGGTGTGCCCCGCGAAGCGCACCACCTCGTCCTCCACCATGGTGCCGTGGAGGATGTTGCTCTCCCCGATGAAGTCCGCCACGAAGGCGTTGGCCGGCTCGTCGTAGATGTGCTTGGGGTTCCCGATCTGGAGGATCCGGCCGTCCCGCATCACCACGATGGTGTCGGACATGGTGAGGGCCTCCTCCTGGTCGTGGGTGACGTAGAGGAAGGTGATGCCCAGGCGCTGCTGCATGCGCTTGAGCTCCAGCTGCATCTCCTTGCGCAGCTTCAGGTCCAGGGCGCCCAGGGGCTCGTCCAGGAGCAGGACCTCCGGCTCGTTCACCAGGGAGCGGGCGATGGCGATGCGCTGCTGCTGGCCGCCGGAGAGGGCGTCCACCCGCCGGCTGCCGTAGCCCTCCAGGTTCACCAGGTCCAGCATGTAGTCCACCCGGCGGTCGATCTCCCCCCGGCTCATCTTCTTGATCTTCAGGCCGAAGGCGATGTTGTCGTGGACGTTCAGGTGGGGGAAGAGGGCGTATTTCTGGAAGACCGTGTTCACCCGGCGCTTGTAGGGGGGCAGGGCGGCGATGTCCCGGCCCTCGAAGAGCAGCTGGCCCCGGTCCGGGTGCTCAAAGCCGCCGATGATCCGCAGCGTGGTGGTCTTGCCGCAGCCCGAGGGGCCCAGCAGGGTCACGAACTCCTTGCGCCGGATGTACAGGTCGATGTTGTCCAGGACCGTCACCCCGTCGTAGTCCTTGCCGATGCCGATCAGGTCGATCAGGTGCTCGTTCTCTACCATTTTGCTTCTCCTCCGTCTCAGAAACTGGGGGGTGTGGAGATCCACAGCACCCGGGCCCGGCTCTTCCCGGCGTTCACCAGCCGGTGGGGCTCCATGGGGTGGATGCAGAAGGCGCTCCCGGTGCGCACCCGGGTTTTCTTGCCCCCGGTGACCAGCCACACGCTCCCCGCGAGCACATAGCCGAACTCCTCCCCCTCGCTGGGGGGCAGCTCCTCGCTCTCCCCCCCGGGCCCCAGCTCCACCAGGATGGGCTCCATGGCGTTCTTCTGGGCGGAGGGCACCAGCCAGGTCACCCGGCCCCGCAGGGTTTCGCCGTCCTCCTTCACAAACATGTCCTGGGGGGCGAAGACCGTCTTCTCCCCGTTCTTGTCCGAGAAGAAGGCCGCCAGGCTCACCCCCAGGCACTCCAGCATGTCCGTCAGGGTGGCGATGGAGGGGGAGGCCTGGTTCCGCTCCACCTGGGAGATGAAGCCCTTGCTCAGCTCGCACCGGTCCGCCATCTCCTCCTGGGTCAGCCCCCGCTGCAGCCTCAGCTGCCGGAGCTTCCCGCCGATGTCCATGTTCCTCTCCCCCTTTCCGGTTTATTGTCACTAAACTTCCTGTTTGATGCCCGGTTTAGAATCACTAAACTTTCGGGCGGAATTTATTAAACCACAGGGGCCTGGAAATGTCAAGCCTCCCGGGGAGAAAATTCGCCTGCCGCCGCCTTGCCCGCCGGGGCCGGATGGTGTATACTGTCCGGGAGTGAAAGGGGGCCCTCCGCCGTGCAGAGCAGATTCCGGATCTCCACCTTCCAGATCATCGTGCTGGGCTTTATCGGGCTGATCCTGGCCGGAGCCCTGCTGCTGATGCTGCCCATCGCCAGCCGGGAGGCGGGGAGCGTGCCCTTCGGGGACTGCCTGTTCACCGCCACCTCGGCAGTGTGCGTCACGGGGCTGGTGGTGCGGGACACGGCCACCTGCTGGACCCCCTTCGGCCAGGCGGTGATCCTGCTGCTGATCCAGGTGGGGGGCATGGGGGTGGTGACGGTGTCCATCTGCATGGCCTTCCTCACGGGGCGGCGCATCGGGCTGAGGCAGCGCAGCGTCATGCAGGAGGCCATCGCCGCGCCCCAGGTGGGGGGCATCGTCCGGCTGACCCGCTTCATCGTGCTCACCGCCCTGGCCATCGAGCTGGCGGGGGCGCTGCTGCTGCTGCCGGTGTTCGTGCCGGCCTTCGGCTGGGGACAGGGCGTGTGGTACGCGGTGTTCCACGCCGTCTCCGCCTTCTGCAACGCGGGCTTTGACCTGATGGGCGTCCGGGCGCCCTTCTCCTCCCTCACCGCCTTCTCGGGGAACGTGCTGCTGAACCTGACGGTGGTGCTGCTGATCACGGTGGGGGGCATCGGCTTCCTGGTGTGGAACGACCTGCGGGAGCACGGGCTGCACCTGAAGCAGTACCGGCTCCAGAGCAAGATCGTGCTGGTGACCTCCGCCGTGCTGGTGGCGGTGCCCTTCCTGTGGTTCCTGCTGTGCGAGATGCCGGAGAAGACCGCCGGGGAGCGGGTGCTGCCGGCCCTGTTCCAGGCCGTGACGCTGCGGACGGCGGGCTTCAACACGGTGGACCTGAGCCGGATGAGCGGCGGCGGCCAGGCCATGATGATCTTCTGGATGCTGGTGGGCGGCTCCCCGGGCTCCACCGCCGGCGGCATGAAGACCACTACCATCGCCGTGGCCCTGCTGACCACGGTGGCGGTGTTCCGCCGGAAGGAGCATGTGGAGAGCTTCGGCCGGCGGGTGGGCGAGGACACCGTCCGGGGCGCCATCGCCATCCTCACCCTGTACCTGGTGCTGCTCTTCGCCGGCGGGACCGCCATCAGCCGCCTGGAGGGCATCCCGCTGGTGACCTGCCTGTTTGAGACCGCCTCCGCCGTGGGCACGGTGGGCCTCACCCTGGGGGTCACCCCCGGCCTGGGTACGGTGTCCCGGGTCATCCTGATGCTGCTGATGTTCCTGGGCCGGGTGGGCGGTCTCACCATGATCTACGCCGCCCAGTCCGCCCGCCGCCCCGTGAAGGGCACCCTGCCCCTGGAGAAAGTGACGGTGGGCTGAGCCCCACCCCGGACTGGAGGAGAATCGCATGAAATCCATCCTGCTCATCGGCCTGGGCCATTTCGGCTTCAGCCTGGCGGAGAAACTCAACGAGCTGCACCATGAGGTGATGGCGGTGGACCGGGACGAGGACCTGGTGAACCGGGTGCTGCCCCTGGTGACCGACGCCCAGATCGGCGACGCCGCCGACGAGGCCTTCCTGCGCACCCTGGGGGTGGACAACTACGACCTGTGCTTCGTGTGCATCGGGGAGGACTTCCAGAGCTCCCTGGAGATCACCTCCCTGCTGAAGGAGCTGGGGGCCCGGAAGGTGATCTCCCTGGCCTGCCGGGAGGTGCACCGGAAGTTCCTCCTGCGCAACGGCGCCGACGAGGTGATCTACCCGGAGAAGCAGATGGCCTCCTGGGCCGCCATCCGCTACGCCGTGGACCATGTGCTGGACTACATCGCCATCGACAGCGAGTTCGCCATCTACGACGTGGAGGTGCCCGCCCAGTGGGACGGCAAAACCGTGGGCACCCTGGACATCCGCAAGCGCTTCAACCTGAACGTGCTGGCCGTGCGCTCCAGCGGCGCCCCCACCATGGCCGTCACCAGCGACACCGAGCTCCACGGGGGCCAGACCATCCTGGTGCTGGGGAAGTGGAAGGACGTGCAGCGCTGCCTGGGAATCTGACCCGGGAGAGGAAACCCGCCGGAGACCGGCTGCGCACATGATGCGGTGTCCGGCCCGGCGGGTTGCTTTTCCTCGGAGAGAAGACTATAATGAATCCAACGGGGGATTGCCCCGGAAAAGAGAGAAAGGAGTTCTTTGCCGTGAAAAGACTGCTTGCCCTGCTGGCTGTCCTGACCCTGCTGGTGCCCATGGCCGCCTGCGCGGAGGGAACCTATGCCCGTCAGCTGCCCCAGTATCAGTACACCCTCACCACCCTCATCACCCCGGAGACCTACCCCGAGGTGGCCCTCACCACCGCCTCCACCTACACCCGCTTCGGCTCCGGCGCCACGGACACCGTTCAGTGGCTCCACTTCCCCGGCCCCGCCGGCGCCCTGGCCAACCGCTTTGAGTATGACTTTGCCCACTATCTGGACGTGGACAACGGCATCCAGTACGGCTACCAGCTCATGGCCAGCGCCTCCTACGAGGAGTTCGTCAACAGCGCCGAGAAGGATGAGTACATCCTCCTGGACGGCAGCGACAAGACCGCGGCCTACATCGAGCCCGGCCGCAACAACGCCTACGGCCTCATCGGCGTCACCGAGTTCGGCAAGAGCGCCAAGCTGCAGATCACCATCTCCCTGGACAACCTGCCCCGGAATCTGCCGGAGGACCAGAAGATCGCGGCGCTCACCGACGCCATCCTGCCGGAGGTGGCCCGGGTGAAGGCTGCCATGCAGGTGGAGGAGCGGGACGTGCGCTACGGCGCGGGCGCCTTCGTGGGCCTCAAGATGCTGGACACCTACGACCTCAACTACATGATGCAGCTGGACTTCCCCACCTTCGGCCAGGAGGGGGAGGAGATCGGGATGATCGTCACCCAGCTCTACAAGACCAAGATGGAAGGCGTGTACTACATCAATCCCGGCACCTACCTGGAGATGGAGGTCTCCCTGGACAGCTACTCCTACCCGGCCAGAAAGCTGGCGGACGGCGAGGAGGACTGCTACAAGGTGCAGCTGGAGAACGGCCATGAGTGGATTGTGTACTTCGCCAACAAGCGCAGCAACGGCACCTCCAGCTATATCTACATCGCCAGGGAAGTGCCCACCCCCGCCGGCGTGCCCGACTACCGGAAGGACGATCCCTACTATGTGACCATCCTCCTGGACGGCGACAACATCTACTGGACCCAGGAGAAGCTGGTGGAGGACATCGCCACCTTCGACGAGGACCTCAGCTTCCTGAACGCGGCGGACGATCCCTACGTTCCCGCGGCGGTGGAGCCCGAGCCTGTGGCCGAGCCGGAGCCCGAGCCCGCGGCGGAGCCCCAGCAGCAGCCCGCGGAGGGCACCTGGGTCTGCGCCAGCTGCGGCGCCGAGGGCAACACCGGCAAGTTCTGCCCCGAGTGCGGCGCCCCCCGGCCCGAGGAGAGCGCAGGCTGGACCTGCCCCAATTGCGGCGCCGAGGGCAACACGGGCAAGTTCTGCCCCTCCTGCGGCACCCCCAAGCCCTAAAGTCCCAACGGATTCGCCACAATGCTGAGAGGAGATTTTGCGCGTGAAGAAGCTGCTTTCCCTGCTGCTGGTCCTCGCCCTGCTGCTGCCCGCCGCCGCGTGGGCGGAGGGAGAGGGTGTCCGGATCCGGCAGCTGCCCCAGGATAAGTATATGTCCGCCACCTTGGTGGACCCGGCCTGCTATCCGGAGATCGTGCTGACCACCGGCGACGGTTATTTCCACTACGGCAAGGACACCGGGGATGCGGTGCCGTGGCTGTGCTTCCCCGGCCCGGAGGGCGCCCGGCCCGCCATCATCCAGCCCGACTCCGTCCGGTATCTGGACGTGGACCAGGGCATTCAGTATTCCTATGTCCTCTACCAGAAGGCCTACTATGAGGAGTTCACCGAGGACGTGGAGAACGAGGCCTGGATCCTGCGGGACGGCTCCGACAAGACGGCCGCCTGTGTGGATCCCGAGCGGGACCGCGCCGGCGCCCTGATCGGCGTCCCCGTCTTCGGCCGGACCGCCAAGCTGCAGATCACCATCGACATGGACGACCTGGACAACGGCCTGGACGAGCAGGCCAAGGCGGAGATCCTCTCTGGCGCCATCCTGGCGGAGCTGGACCGGGTGAAGGGCGTCATGCGCACGGAGGAGCGGGATCCCCACTGGAACGAGGGCCTCTTTGAGGGCATCGACCTGCTGTGCGCCGCCGACGCGGCCTATGTGCTGCCCGTGGACTTCCCGGTGCTCACCGAGGGGGAGGCCCAGGCGAAGATGGTGGTCATCGAGGTGGACAGCAACACGGTGGAGGGCGCCTGGAGCTTCCCCTCCGGCGCTTCCATGAGGGCGGAGCTGGAGATGGGCACCTACGCCTACGCCGCCGAGAAGCTGGCGGGCGGCGATGAGAACGCCCTGACGATGACCCTGGAGAATGGCAGCGAGTGGACCGTCTACTTCAGCTACCCGGACAGCGACGGCAGCTCCGGCAACGTCTACGCCGCCCGGGTGATCCCAACCCCCGCGGGCATCAGCGGCGACAAGCCCTTCTGCGCCACCCTGAAGCTGACGGGCGACAAAATGCAGTGGAACCGGGAGACCCTGCCGGCGCTGCTGCAGGTCTTCGACGCCGCCATGACCATCCCCAACGAGTAACCCCCTCTCCCATCTGATACCGGGACAACGAAGCCCCCGTCCCTGCCGGGACGGGGGCGTTTTGTGTGGGGGGCGGTGGAGGAGCGGCCACGGGCAGGGGGGGAGTCACCCCGCCCTTCTCACTTCCGTTCACTCCCCCGTTTCATCCGGCACTTCCGGCAGCCCGGCCACGCTGGTCAGCAGGCTCAAAATCCCCGCCAGCAGCGACGCGCTGCCCACCATGATCCAGTTGACCTCCGACAGCACCGCGGAGGTGCCGATGGTGGCCACGGCCGTCTGGGCGATGGTCTTCACGGCGCGGATGCCGGCAGCGGCGAACCACTTGCCCCAGTCTCTCTTTTTCATGCGCTCACCTTCTTCTTCAAGTCCGAAATCTGTTCTCCCATGTCCTTGATCTTGACCTCCACGGCGGTCATCCGCTCCACCAGGCCGTTGTGCTTGTCCACCTTGTGCTCCAGCTGCTCGAGGCGGTAGATCACCAGGTGGGCGTTCTTCCGGTTGGCGAGGTACACGCCGAACAGCGACAGCAGCCCGGTGCCCAGGGCGGAGATGGCCGGGATCCACGGCTCAATCATGGTCCGTCACCTCCTTTGTGGCCTCTGCCAGGGGGCAGATGTCCAGGATACGCCGGTACTGCTGATAGGTGGCACCCTCGATGCGTATGGTGTAGGTCTCCACGGGCTGGGTGAGGGCGGTCCAGGTGGCGGGGCCGCAGACCCCGTCCACGGTGAGGCCCTGGGCGCGCTGGAAGGCGCGGAGAGCGGCGTCGGTCTGTTTGCCGAAGATGCCGTCTGGGGTGCCGGGCTCACAGCCCCAGGCGATGAGGAAGGTCTGCAGGGTCTTCACGTCCGCGCCCTGGGCGCCCTTGCGGAGGGTGCGCCGGACAGGGCTGATGGGGATCTCCCGCTCGTCGTACAGGCCCCGGGGGATGGCGTAGTGGGTCCAGTTGCCGCCCTTGAGGGCGCCCTCCTCCACGTTGCGGGAGCAGTGGATCACCCGCCCGGAGCCCAGGTGCATGCCGGTGTGCTCCATGCGGCCGGCCTTGCGGCGGAAGAGCACGCAGACCACGTCCGGCATCTGGGCGATCTCCCCGCGCTGGGTCCAGTTGGCCGCGGTGTCCCACTGAGAGGTGGCGCCGCTGCCGGCGATGTCCAGCCCGGCCTGCTGCAGGAGCCACCGGGTGAAGCCCCGGCAGTCGAACATCCGCACGCCCGCGCCCCACTTGCAGGCGGAGCAGGCGGAGCCGTTCAGGGCAGGGCAGGCGGAGAGGATGGTGGGGTGGTCATCCCGGACGCGCTTCCGGCGGTTGCCGGGGGTGCACTGCTCCCCCCAGGCGCCGAACACGTAGGGCCAGCCCAGGCACAGGGGCGCCAGCTGCCGGATGATCTCCGGCGCGGGCGTTCCCGCGTCCTTCAGGCCGTCCAGGACGGTCTGGACCTGTTCAAGTGTCTGCATTGTCTTTCCCCTCCAGCACGCTCACCCCGTCGTCATCGTCGGGCGGGTGCATCCACTTTTCGTACCGCTCCCAGCGCTCTGCCCTGCGGTTGATTTCCACCGCCCCCGCGTAGATGAGAGCGGCGGACAGGGACAGGATCAGGAACACAGCCAGCACCGCCATGCCGCCGCCCCCTCTCTCACTCGGCGGGGGTCTCGGTGACAGGGTCGTGCGTCCAGACGTGGCGCTCAACCACGCCCTGCTCGATGGTGCCCCACTCGATGGAGTCCACCTCGAAGCCGTCAGCATTCGTAGCCGCGCTGGCGCAGTACAGGTGGAACTGCCGCTCCATCTCCTCGCGGGTGCCGAAGCGGCTGTTGATGGGCTGGGGCTGTCCGTCTTTGATGGATTTCCGCTGTGCGTAGTAGGTCATGGGTCATTCTCCTTTCTCAGTTCGCCGCCCAGCTATAGGCCGGGACGCCATTGGTAACGGTGACTTTGAGTGTATACGTTCCATCCGTTGTCGGGGTCGTGGGAAGCGACTGCCACGCCTTGGCAGTCATATCGTAGACGGAAACCTCATATGTCGCATTAGTGAATGCCCACCCAGACCGGAACGACACCCACAGCGTAAGCGGACTTCCATCCGCGTATCCGCCCCGCATGTAGTAGGTGTAATCATCAGACGTTATGACCTCATTGAAATACACGCTGGTGCTACCGGATTTGTATGGCGCAAGAGTTAAGAATCCTGTACCATCACCGCTATATACTGCCGTGCCGCTCACCAGACGCATTACAGTCATGTATCTGTGACCATTCGTCAGAACAGCCCCGGAAACGTTTTGTGCGGCTGTAGGACTTCCGTTCACCGTTACAAGGTTTCCCATCATACGGAATCTCTGCGCAGAGGAAAGTCCGCTCGTTACCGTGCCATTCAGCGTGATTCGGTTGCCGTTCCGAACAGCCGTTATTCCTGCGCCTGTTGATGTCTGGTCGCCAGCAATCCAGCCGAAATCAATAGCCGCCTGTGCGTCCAGAGCCGCCAGAACTCCAGCACTTGCCGCACTGGAGACCGCCGCAATCGCCGTGTCCCTCTCAGCAAGCTGTGCCGCCACGGTGGTTGGCGATACGTTCGTGCCGGGAGTGATGACAGTTCCGGGCGCGATCGCCTGTGTGGCCTTGTAGAGCGTCCCGCCCATGGTCAGCAGGTCGCCGGGGTTGTGGGTGCTGGTGGCGGTGGTGGCGTCAGACGGTGCGATGGCTTCCTCACTCGCCGCCGCGATGTTACCCCGCGCCGTGCTTTTCTGCGTGTCCGTCAGGCTCTGTGCCTGGTCGAATCGCACAGATCCAGCCATGGCAGTAGATGCCGCCTCTGCCGCTTCAGTGGCATCAGCAGCCGCCTCCAGCGCATCAGCTGCCGCGGCCTGGATGGCCGCCAGGTCCGGGATGATCTCCCCCGGGTCCACCGCCTCGTCGGTGCTGGTGCGCACCACCACGGCGGAGACGGACAGCGCCTGGGTGATGGTGGTGCCCTCGGTGAGCTTGATGGTGAGGGTGACGCGCCCGGGCACGGCGAAGCAGGCCTGGGGAAGGGTCACGGAGCAGGGGGTGGCGTTGCACAGGCCGCCGGCGGCCAGGTTCACCTGGCGCACGGCATCGCCCTTCTCGCCCGCCAGGGCGACGGTGACGCCGTCGGGCCGCACCAGCTCGCCGCCCACGGTGCCGTCCAGCAGCTCCGCCTCAGGGTTGCGGGAGTCGCACAGCAGCGCCGTGATGGTGTAGGCGTTGTTGTCGCCCATGGCGAACTGGTGGGGGATGGGCCGCTGCTGCGGGGGCATGGCCAGGTCGGTCACCACTTCGGTCAGGTATACAGCCATTTGGGGTCACTCCTCTCATGTAGTCATGGATTGCCGCACCGCCATGGAGAGCTTCCTGGCGGTGATGGAGCCGTCGGCGATCTGCCAGCCGGCCATGGAGCCCAGCTCGTGGTGGAACACGTCGCCCAGGCTGATGGAGACGAAGCGCTGCCGCAGGGCGTCCCAGGTGTAGCTCTTCACCTGTGCGGAGGTGTCCAGCCCCAGGTCGGGGTGGCACACGGTCACCCGGTCGTAGAGGCTGACCCGCTCCAGGGCGCGGTACTGGCGGAAGGCGTCGGAGGCACCCAGCGCCGCGAACTGCACCTCCAGGGTGACGGCGGGCTCGTCCTCGTGGTTTTCGCTGAAGCACGCCTCCGCCTGGCGGCGCATCTCGGCCCGGGCGGTGGCCACGGTGTAGGCCGTGCCGTCTGGGCCCCTCTCGCCCACCTTCACGCCGGTGTCCAGGTACTTCCAGGCGATCATGGGATAGTTGGCGGAGAGCTCGCTCTCCACCCAGATGGTGCCCTCCAGGTACAGGGGGGAGCCGTCGCTGTTCATGCCCACGGGGATCACCCGGGTCACCACGGCGGAGAAGTCCCTGCCCCAGCTGACGCCGGTGAGGTTCACGCCGTACTCCACCCGGAAACCCCGGTTCTCCGCCTCCTCGTTGCTGATGAGGAAGAAGTCCCAGTTGTCGCGGATGAGGCGCGCCTTGGCCTGGGCCACCAGCCCGGTGTCCGGGTTCAGCAGGCCCTCCACGGGAGAGGAGCCCGCCGCCCACTCGGCGTTGATCACCGCGCCGGTGTCCTGGCAGTAGATGTTGGGCACGTCCGAGGCCCCCAGGATGTTCGCCCGCAGGTCCAGCACGGCGTTGGGCAGGTCGGAGCCCACCACGGTGAGCCCGCTGCAGACCTGGGCGCTGTAGTCGTAGGAGACGTGCATGCCCTGGGCGCTGACGCTTTGCGGCGTCACGGTGACGCTGGTGAGGCGGAAGACCTGGGCGCGGATGGACCGGGCGGAGGTGCGCAGGGCGTCGATGTCCGCCTGGGTGGCCTCCCGCACGTAGACGCAGTCCGCGCGCTTGCAGTAGCCCGTCTCGCCGGTGGAGAGCTTCACGGTGAGGAACTCGCTGCCCGCTACGGAGACATACAGGCGCGTGCCCTGGCTCAGGCTGCGCTTGCTCTGGGGGTCGCCGGTGCCCAGCTTCACCCAGCAGCCCGGCACCCAGGTGGTGTAGTCGTTGGGCACCTTGCAGCGGTAGTTGCAGTTGTTGTAGCGCACATAGGCGCCCACGGCGTAGGTCTTGCCCGCCTCCCACGCGGGATAGCGGACGTGCACGTTGGAGTCGTACAGGCCGGTGGAGGAGGCGTTCACCACCCAGATCTCATAGCCCAGGGTGATGCCGCCGGAGGCGTCAATGGCGGGGGTGTCGCTCATGGGCACCGGCACCCGCACCAGCATCCAGGGCTGGATCAGCCGCCACCTGCCGTCGGGGGTGATGGGATGCTCGATGCTCACCGAGTAATCCCCGCCGGCGGTCTCGGTGACCTCGCACTTGCTGGGGGTGAGCACCGCCATGCCCAGGGACGCGCCGAAAGAGCGCTCGCTGCCGTCGTGGATGGTGATCAGCCCGTCGGACTCCTTCGTGCCGGCAGGCGGGTCCGGGTCCACCGGGGGCTCCGGGTCGGGCTGGGTGTAGGTCACCGTCAGGACGATGTTGCTCAGGTGGCACACGCTGCGCTGGTTGGTGGCGGAGGCGCTGCCATATGTCTTGTACTGGAAGGTCAGGACGTTGCTGCCGGTCACGATCTCGCCGGTGAGGTCCACCTCGGTGGTGGCGGCGTAGCGGAGGTTGTGGCCGCCCACCGTCAGGATCTGCGCCCCGCCCACCGCGGCGTTGGAGGTCACGGAGAGGGACGCGCCGGTGAGGGTGGCGTCGTCCGGGAGGGTCACCGTCACCGCGCGGGTGTTGGTGGCCGTGGTGATGTTGTAGATGGTGCCCGAGCTGTTTTTCTGCCAGGTGCTGACCAGGTCCACATCGGACACGGCGAAGGCCTTGCTGCCGGTCACTGCCATTACAGCCACCTCCACCGCGGGTCAATGCTCACCGAGGTGACGCTGCCCGTCCAGCTGACGGTGGTGGTGTCGCCGGAGGGCAGCCACAGCCCCCGGAAGCCGTTGTAGAACAGCTCGCACAGGTGGCTCAGGTTCTCCGTGCCGTCCAGGCTGGTGACCATGGCCGCGTCCGTGTCCACCACGAAGCCGTCCATGCCCTCCTCCAGGGCCACAGAGAGCACCGAGCCCGTGCCCGTCTCGGAGCCTTCGCCCACGGTGAGCACCACCGTCCCGGTGCCCTCCACGCGGTACACAGGCCGCGCCGCCACGTCCCCCCGCGCCTTGATGGCCGTGGACCCGTCCCCGCTGCCCGCCACCGTGATCGCCGGCTGCGGCGGGTACTCCGCCTTCAGCGGCTGGACGAAGAAGGCCACGCTGCCCTCCCAGGCGCCGTCGGGCAGCCGCCGGAGGGGCAGGGTCTCCACCGCCTCCGCCCGGAGCAGCCGGTCCGGCTCACCGCTGAGCACCAGCTCGCCCCGGCCGCTGAGCCAGGGGAGGATCCCCTCCGTCCCCACCCGGGGCGGCAGCAGAAAGCGGATCTCCACCTCCACCGGAGCGTACACCGGCGGCCCGGACAGGGTCAGCCAGCCGGAGCGCCCGGGGACCACCACCCGCTGCCTGAGCGGCGTGGCCCGGATCACCGGCGGGGCCTGGAGCACCCGGAGCCCCCGGGCGGTGCTCACCTCCCCCTTCCACTGGAACCATGCCTCCATCCCGCTGCCTCCCCTCATGTCCGCCGGCCATAGGCCTGGCGCTGTCTCCGGCGCATCTCGTTGATGGCCCGCACCAGCGCCTCCCGGTTCCGCAGGCCCTCCTCCCGGGTGATCACCCGCCCGGGCCGGGGCGTCCCCTCCCGCCGGGGCTGATTTTGCTTTTCACTCATTTTTCCACACTCCTTGCAGACGCATGCTCACTCCGCCTCCATCAGCCATTTCTCTGCTCCCTGCAGACGCATGCTCACTCCGCCTCCATCAGCCAGATCGCGAAGGGGGCGGTCTCCTCCGGCGCCCGGGGGTCCGCCAGGGCGGTGAAGCTGAAGGGCATGGCCCCCGCCTCCCCCGGGCGGCTGTCCAGGGTGATGCCCCCGGTGTTCACGGCGCAGGGCAGCTGGATCACCAGCAGGCCGCCGTCGCTCAGGTCCCCGGCCCAGCACAGGTTCCGCAGGCACACCGGCGGCCCGCCCAGGGGCATATCCAGCCGGACGCCCCCCGGCACCCGGGCGGCCCGGCCGAAGCAGGCCAGGCGCAGCAGGTTCCGGGGCGTCACCTCCAGCAGGGTGCCGGTGAGGCGTACCTCCACCCGCTCAAGGCCGCTGTCCCCCAGGGCGGCGCAGCGCCGGCCCTCCGCCGGGTGCTCCGCCAGATGGGGCGTCACCCGGAAGCAGGTGTCCTCCCGGGTGGCCCCCAGCCGCCGTTCCGGGTCCTCCCGGGCCTGCAGCACTGCCTCCCGCAGGTCGCCGCTCCCGGCCCCCGCCGGGTCGAAGTCCTCCAGGAGCACCCCCGCCCCCAGCTGCAGGCTCCGCTGCTCCCCCTCCCCCAGGATCGCCCAGGCACTGTCTCTCATCGGCATTCCCTCCTATACATAGCGGATCAGCACCAGCTCTACGGCGGCGGCGGGGCCGTCCGGGTCCCCGGGGCCGCCCAGGAGGCGCTCCCCTGCGGGCTGCAGCACATACTGCCCCGCCAGCACCACCCCCGCCGGGGGGATCAGCCGCCCCAGCCGGTCCAGCCAGTCCGTCCGGCAGGCGCTGCCCCCTGTCCGGGGGGCCAGCAGCCGCAGGCGCACCCGCCCCTTCTCCCCCATGCGCGCCGCCGCGATCTCCACGGTGGTGTAGGGCTTCTGTGCCCCGGGGGGCACCCAGCCCTCCAGGTACACCGGCACCCCCAGCCCGCCCAGAAAGGCCATCAACAGCTGCTGCAGGCTTCTCATGGCGCCGTCACCTCCGCCTCGCAGATGCCATAGGCCGCCCGGGCCCGGCGGGGGGTGCGGCGCAGGCGCGTGTCCCCCGTCACCCGCAGCCGCTCCCCGGTGCACTCCCGCAGCAGCCAGTCCCCCAGGGTCAGCCGGGTCTCCCCCTCCCCCAGGGGGAGGTAGAGCCTCAGCCGCCTGCGCAGGAGGGCCCGGCCCTCCGCCTGCTCCTCCCGGGGCGGCAGGGGGGAGGCCGCCAGATACAGCCGCTCCCCCTCCTGCCAGGTCACCTCCGCGCCCCCCAGCCCGTCCGGCACCGCCACCGGCACCAGCCGGGTGAAGGGCTCCAGGTAGCGCTTCAGCATCCGAAGCCCACCTCCCCGAACATCCGCCGCCAGGGTAGCAGCCGGCCCCGGAACACCTCCCGCCAGTCCACCGGCAGCCCGCAGGCGTCGGTGAGCGCCTTCCAGCGGTAGTCCCCGAAGGCCTCCTCCGCCGTGTCCTCCGGCGGATGCGCCGCCACCCAGGCCGCGATCTCCTCGCACAGGGCCAGGAACTCCGCCGGCGGGTGCAGGAACCACACCTCCCCGGTGAAGCGCTCGTCCCGGGTTTCCCCCACGAGCCGCCCCTCCCCGTCCAGCTGCCAGATCCCGTCATTGAGGCAGGAGCCGCTCAGGGCGATCCACTCCCCCGGCATCAGCAGCTCCCCGGGGCTCAGGCGCCCGTCCTCCAGCCGCCACACCCCCTCGCACTTTCCCGTCACAAAACAGTTCCGGACCTCCCGCATCACTTCCGCAGGCCCCATTGCTCATCTCTTCTTTCTTCTTCTTTTCTTCTTTGGATTGATTGCGTGGTTTCCGAGGAGCCCGGGGAGCCCTCTCGGGCACGGCCACGCCGGGGATAACCCCATCCACCGCAAGCGGCCCCCCACCGGGATAACCTCATCCACCGCAAGCGGTCCCCCTTCCCCTTTCAGGGGAAGGAAAAGCAAGTGAGCCGCAAGCGCTTCTCCGTCTCTCCGAAGCCCTCATGAACAGTGCAGCCGTCTCGCTCTCGCACGCTTCTCCCCCTCCCCTGAAAAGGGGAGGGGGTTGGGGGGTGAGGTTTGCGCCGGGGGCTACGGCTCCGCCGGGGATGTCCCCCCGGCAGCAACAGTCCTTACCCCAGCGTCACCACCGCCACGCAGTCCGGCAGGACCACCTTCGCGCCGCACAGGGACAGGGCCTTCACCCCGTCCTCGAAGCCCTTCTCCCGGCGGTAGGCCTCCATCTTCGCGATCTGCTGGGCGAAGGTCACCCCGTCCTCCGTCAGGGCGATCATCTCCCCGTCCAGGTCGTTGCTGATGTAGATGTCGAAGCCCGCCGCCCGGGCCACGGCGCCCTCCGCCAGGGCGCTCTCCGCCAGGGCGCCCCCGGCGGTGACGAAGCGGCTGTCCTTCAGCAGCGCGCCCTCCACCGTGGGCGGCACCACCAGCTTACGGCCGTGGCGGGGGACATTGCGGGCGTCCAGGGTGGTCTTCAGGTCCACCAGGGTTTCAAAGATCCCCGTGCCCGCCGCCTGGGTGAGGCGGATCCCCGCGCCGGCGCGGATGACCCCCAGCAGGAAGGCCTCCGTGTCCTCCGCCAGGCGCCGGGCCGCCCCCCGCATGGCCGCGTCCATCAGGTCCGCCCGGGCCTGGGCCGCGTCCACGTCCCCCAGGGAGAAGTTGCAGTACACCCCGTGGTTGATGGTGAGGGTGGTGTCCGTGCCGCTGAGCTGCTCCGGCTCCTCCAGGTCCTCCCCGGGGACGTAGGGCCGCACCGTGATGTCCTGCAGGCTGTTGATGTGCACCGTGTCGCCCCACTGCAGGATGTCCCCCTCATAGTTCCGGTTGCACAGCGCCCCGAACACCAGCGCCTTGTGCAGGTTCTCCACGAGCCTCGCGCTCCACACCTTGGGAATGAAATTGGTCACAGCCATGTTTCATCGCTCCTTTTCTGTCAATCACGTTCTGATTCCGGTCTTGTCTCTGTCTGTCTTTGTCTGGTTTCCGGTGGATTTCCGGTGGATCTCCGGCGGATTCTCCGGTGGATTTCCCGGCGGATTCCCCGGTGGATTTCCCGGCGGATTTTCCGTCCGATCCCCCCCGGCCGCCTCAGTCCACCCGCCCCAGCATGGTCCGCACCTGCTCCCAGCGCCGGTTGATCTCCCCCAGGCTCATCCCCCGAAGCTCCTCCGCCGTGGGGATCCCCTCCCCGCCGGGGAGCTCCGGGGGCGACACCGCCGGCGTGGGGATGGGCTCCGTCCGGCGGAAGAGAAACCCGTAGCGCTTCTTCAGCGCCGGCACCGGGTCCTTCTCCTCCGGGTCCGCGCCGCTGCACAGCAGGGTCACCGCCTCCGGCAGGGCGCCCTCCGCCAGCAGCCGCTGCCGCAGCGCCCCCTCCGCCCGCAGCCGCGCCACCTCCGAGCGCGCCGCCGCCAGCGCCTTTTTCAGCTCCTCAGCCCCGGGGCTGTCCTCCCGGGGTCCGGCCCCCGCCGGAGCCGCCTGGGCCGCCGCCGTCTCCGGCTCCGCCTGCGCGCATTCCGTCTCCATGCGTTCCGTCTCCATGTGCTCCTCCTCCTCTTTGCATTCACAGGGCGTTCCCCTGTCTGGGCGCATAGTAGAACATGTGTTCGCCTTTGTGAAGGAAATCTTTCGCAGATTCCGCAACGGATTTTCGCCCCCGCTCCACCAACCAAAAAGGCGCCCCGGCTTGCCGGGGAGCTGTCGTCCGCTTGCGGGCGACTGAGGGGCCCCCTTGCGGGCGACTGAGGGGCCCGCCCCCGCCCCTTTACATCCCCCCGCCCCTGTGCTACAATAAACCCTACCACAGCACAAAGGGGGACATTTTTATGCCGAAACGCCTCTTCACATTTCTGCTGATGCTGCTGACGTTTTTCGCCCTGACCGCCTGCGGGAGCACCCCGGCCACCCCCACCGCAGCGCCCACCGCAGCGCCCACGGCCGCGCCCACGGCCACGCCTACCGCAGCCCCCACCGCCACCCCGGCCCCCACAAGCACGCCGGAGCCCCACACCAGCGGCGACTATCAATACATCGCTTTGTCCGACGGCACGGTGGCGCTCACCAAGTACACCGGGAGGGACGAGACCCTGGTCATTCCGGACACCCTGGACGGGAAAGCCGTGTCCCGGATCGGAGACAGCGCGTTCTATCGGTGCGATAGTCTGACCTCCGTCACCATCCCCGACAGCGTCACATCCATCGGGAACTACGCCTTCGAAAGCTGCTCCAGCCTGACCTCCATCTCCATCCCCGACAGCGTCACCACCATCGGAGCAAACCCCTTCAGATTCTGCGATAAACTGACAGATATCCGGGTCTCTCCCGATCACCCCGCCTTGGCCGTGATCGACGGCGTGCTGTTCGCCAAAGCCGACAAGCGGCTGGTGTGCTATCCCTGTGCCTTCACGGCGGAAAACTATGCAATTCCACAGGGCATCAAAGCCATCGGGGAGAGCGCGTTCCACAGATGCTCCAGCCTGACCTCCATCACCATCCCCGACAGCGTCACCGCTATTGGGGACCACGCGTTCTCCAGCTGCTACAGCCTGACCTCCATCACCATCCCCGACAGCGTCACATTCATCGGGGACAGCGCGTTCTCCAGCTGCTACAGCCTGACCTCCATCACCATCCCCGACAGCGTCACATCCATCGGGGACGGCGCGTTCTCCAGCTGCGATAGTCTGACCTCCATCACCATCCCCGACAGCGTCACATCCATCGGGGACAGCGCGTTCTCCAGCT
>JAFWSH010000004.1 GCA_017519405.1 Clostridia bacterium | reverse complement strand
CATGACCAGCATTGGCGATTCTGCCTTTTACGCCTGC
Source organism: Clostridia bacterium (assembly GCA_017519405.1). Taxonomy (GTDB): domain Bacteria; phylum Bacillota; class Clostridia; order Christensenellales; family Aristaeellaceae; genus RUG11272. The sequence goes on along the minus strand of JAFWSH010000004.1, from coordinate 86,936 downwards.
AGCGGCCTGACGAGCGTCACGCTCCCGGAGGGCGTCACCAGCATCGGATACCAGGTATTCGGAAACTGCAGCGGCCTGACGAGCGTCACGCTCCCGGCGGGCATGACCAGCATTGGCGATTCTGCTTTCCATTCCTGCAGCAGCCTGACGAGCGTCACGCTCCCGGAGGGCATGACCAGCATTGGCGACTCTGCTTTCCATTCCTGCAGCAGCCTGACAAGTGTCACGCTCCCGGAGGGCATGACCAGCATTGGCGATTCTGCCTTTTACGCCTGCAGCGGCCTGACGAGCGTCACAATACCGGAGGGTGTCACCAGCATTGGCGACTCTGCTTTCCATTCCTGCAGCAGCCTGACGAGCGTCACGCTCCCGGAGGGCATGACCAGCATTGGCGATTCTGCCTTTTACGCCTGCAGCGGCCTGACGAGCGTCACGCTCCCGGAGGGCGTCACCAGCATCGGATACCAGGTATTCGGAAACTGCAGCGGCCTGACGAGCGTCACGCTCCCGGACAGCGTCACCGGCATTGGTAGCAGTGCTTTCCAGGAATGCACCAAGCTCTCTGAAGTTTTCTTTATTGGCACCCGGGAAGCGTGGAACAGCATCACCATCGGAGACGGCAACGAGTGCCTGACCGGCGCATCGATTGCCTGTATCATCGCCAGAGGAACCTGCGGCGCGGAGGGAAGCAGCCTGACCTGGGTGCTGAGTGTTGACGGGGTGCTCACCATCAGCGGTGATGGGGCGATGCAGGACTACCAAAACGGTGCGTCGCCCTGGTATGCATACAGGTCCGCTGTCACATCGGTTGTTTTCCAGGGAAACCTGACGCACATCGGCAGCTATGCTTTTTCTGACTGTACCGGCCTCTCGGATGTTCTCTTTATCGGATCCCGGGAAGCGTGGAACAGCATCACCATCGGAAGCGGCAACGAGTGCCTGACCGGCGCTGCGATCACGATTCGGGAAATCATCGACAGCGGGACCTGCGGGGACGGCCTGACCTGGACGCTGGATGACGCGGGCACGCTGACCATCAGCGGATCCGGATATATGGAAGGATATTCCATCGATTATATTGATGGCGCTGACATCACAACCGCACCCTGGGGAACAAACGTCAGGAACATCGTGTTCGCCGGCAATGTGTATTCCATCGGAGGCTCTGCCTTCTGCGGCAATAAAGGCCTGACAAGCGTGACGATTCCGGCCAGCGTCAATGACGTCTCCTGGGGCGCCTTCTATGGCTGCACCGGCCTGACCAGTGTAACGATGGAGGAAGGCGTCACGGATATTCATGGCTCGGCTTTCCTCGGCTGCACCGCCCTGACGCAGGTAACCCTTTCCAAGAGCGTGGAAAGCATCGGTACGGAGGCTTTCAGAGGCTGCAGCAGCCTGACGGATCTGCGTGTGGATCCCGCAAATCCGTATTACGCTTCCCAGGGCGGCGCGCTGTTCAATCGGGACATGACGTGCCTGGTGTGCGCTCCCGCAGCACAGGGCGTTTATCGCGTCCCCGACGGCGTTGTCAGCATCGGCGATGCCGCGTTCATCGATTGCACCAAAATGACCGGCGTCCTTCTCCCGGATACGGTCACCGGGATCGGTGAGAGCGCTTTCATGATCTGTGAAGGCCTGACGGGCATTTCCCTTCCGGAGGGCGTCACTGAGATCGGGCGCCAAGCCTTCAGCGACTGTTCTCATTTGCAGGGCATCACCATCCCGGAGGGCGTGACCGTACTTGAATACGGGGTCTTCAATAATTGCGAAAGCCTGGAGGATATCACGCTGCCGGCAGGCCTGACCCGCATCGGGGACAGCGCCTTCGCCAATTGCGCCATGGCGGACATCACCATCCCGGAGGGGGTCACATATATCGGAGGCAATGCTTTCTACGGCTGCATGCAGCTGAAGGAGCTCCGCATTCCGGACAGCGTGACGTCCCTCGGCGGCGCACCCTTTATGGATTGCTGGCACCTGACCGATATCACACTCCCGGCCCGTCTGACCCGCATACCGGAATCGTGCTTCAGCGGGTGCGCACTCACCGGCATCACCATTCCGGAGAGCGTGACCGACATTGACGCCTATGCTTTCAGTTATTGCCGCCGTCTGACCGCCGTCACCATTCCGGCCGGTGTCACCAGTATCGGCGAGCATGCCTTTGATACCTGCACAAGACTTGAAAGCGTGATGTTCCTCGGCACCACCACCACCTTCGGCGAAGCAGTATGCTCCAACACGCCCACGGTCTATTGCTACGAGTATTCCGACGCCGACTACTGGGCCGGCGAACACGACTATCCCATTGTCTACCTGGACGGCCTGGACCCGGACAGCGTTCGCACCATCAGCATCCCGGACGGAGACTTCTCCCTCTACCTTGGGCAGACCCGGGCGCTGTCGCCTGTCGTCTTCCCGACCCATGATCAACCGGTTGTATCCTGGGTCAGCAGCGATCCGGCTGTGGCCGGGATCGGCGAGGACGGAACCGTGACCGCCGTGGGGGAGGGCAGCGCGGTGATCACCGCCAGCGTCGGCAGCGTATCCGCCGGCATCACGGTGACTGTGATTGACCCCGATACAGTCCGGACCGTCACCCTCCCGGACAGACTCGATCTGGTGCCGGGTGACACGGCTCGCCTGATCCCGGAGATCAGTCCGGACTATGACCATCCGGCGGTCACCTGGAGCAGCAGCGATCCCGGCGTGGCGTCGGTGGACGCCGATGGGACCGTGACGGGAATGGCCGCGGGGACGGCAAGCATCACGGCCACCGTGGGCAGCGCCTCCGCCACCGCTGTGGTGCGGGTGTACATCCCCATGACCGATTTCGCCTTCTCCCAGTCGGAGTACTGGGTGATCACCAAGCGCTCGGAGGAGATCCACGCCGTTTTCATCCCCGAGGGGGCGTCCGGTGTCCTCACCCTGAGCAGCTCGGACACGGCGGTGGCGGCGATCACGGCCACGGCTTCGGTGTCTGACCCGGAGACGTACATCGGCACGATGCTGGCAAAGAGGCCCGGTGACGCGGTGTTGACTGCCGCCTCGGAGAGCGGGCTGGTGCGGACGGCCGCGGTCCATGTCTGCTATCCGGTCACCGCCGTGAGCCTGAGCGCGCCGGAGACGGACGTGCTCGTCGGCGGCGAGCTGCCGGTGACGGCCGCCGTCACCATGGGCAGCCAGTCCTGCGTCAACCATCTGGTCACCTTCACCAGCAGCGATGAGACCGTCGCGACGGTGGACGCGGAGGGCGTCGTGCACGGCATGTCCGCCGGTACCGCGGTCATCACAGCCGCCGCGGTGAATGACGGGACGATCTCCTCGTCCGTCACGGTGACGGTCCGCGGGCCCCGGGTGCTCACCCTGCCGGAGTCGCTGGTCCGGCTGGACAGCGAGGCGCTGGCGGGCCTGGAGAACGTGGACATCATCGTCATCCCCGCCGGGGTCACAAGCATTGCGGACGACGCCTTCGCCGGCACCGGCGCGGTCCTGTCGGTGGCAGCGGGCAGCCCCGCGGAGACCTGGGCCGCCGACCATGAATTCGACTATATCGTCCGCTGAGGCGGGCACGGATCCGGGCACAGGGCGGGGCGCAGCAGCGCCTGCCGGCATCATGAAAACGGAACCTCCCCAGGGGGGTTCCGCTTTTTCATGGGGACCCGCTTTTGCGGCCGGTCCAATCCTTCCTTTCTGATGCCTGCCGGAGAGACCGCGCAGGGGAGATGGTTACTCCGCAGTCAGAAAGCGGACAGGACCGCTGTCCCCGGGAAGGTCCACCGCCACCAGCATCTCATCGATGGCAGCGCCGCCGCGCACCTCCTCCACCGGCCTTCCGCCGGAGACGATGAGCATGACGGGGCCGGGCCGGCAGAGGGCCTGCCCCTGCTCATCCGTGACGTTCAGGACGTCGCCCTTCTTCAGGCTGCCCCGGAAAACCCGGCCAATGAAGGCCGTGCGGGCCACATCCACCCGGATCGCCTTCTTGACCATGATCAGGGTGTTCATCCGGTTCAGATCGATGACCGGGAGCTTCTCCAGCTCAGGCGGGGCCTCCTCCTCGGGATGGATCTGCACCTGGGCCCAGGGGAAGAGCGGTGCAGCCTCCTGCAGGAGCGCGCCTAAGGGATCGCCGCCTCCCCGGGCCGTTTTATAGCTGCAGACCACGGAGAAACGGATGGGCAGCGGGCCGGGACTGATCTGATCCATGACAGCGCAGAAGGCGATGGCGATACAGTGGGGGAAGTAATCGGCCATGGAGATGCTGAACTGCAGCCCCATGACGCCCCGGGCGGCGGGGGCCTGCTGCCGCTGAATCAGTCCGTTGCCCACGCCACAGGCCAGGGTCAGCCGTTCTTCCGGGGACATGCCGGGCGTCACCTCGGAGGCCGGCTTGCCCGAGACGGTGATCCGGTGGCCGTTTCTCCGCAGGTCGTCGAAGGCCCCCATGTGGATCTTCATCAGCACCCCGGCCAGCCGGGGGTCATCAGAGGACAGGTTTTTCCATCTTGCCTTGATGCCGTTGGCGTCCATGAACATGGCTCCTCTCTGCTTATCTGATACGCGCCAGGGCGTGGTTGCTGAAGGCCTCCTCGCCGGTGACCTCCCGGATAACCTCGATCTCCTCGGGGAAGACCACCGGCTGGGACTCGTCCCGCAGCTCGATTTCCAGGATGGCCTGGTCCGGCCAGTCGGGGTAGAGGTCGATCTCGTAGTACAGGCCGTTCTCACTGAGGCAGTAGCGCTGCTTGCGGATGGGGCGGCAGGCGGGGTCGGCCCGGGTGAGGAGGGTCAGGTACTGCCGCTCCGTGAGGCGCTCCTCCTCCTCCACCCGCCTTGGGCCGCCGATCTTCCGCTTCCGGGTGCGCCAGTAGACGTAGTGGCCGTCGCTGCCCCGCTGACGGATGCGCACCTCGTCGGCGTCCCCGTCGGGGATGAGGTAGGTCTGGACGATGTCCACCGGCCGGCAGTTGGGCCGCTGCAGCAGGGCCTGGGGGTCCGGGCGGCGGATGAGGAACTTCCGCTCGATCTCCAGGGGCCGGGGCTCTCCCAGCACCGCCGCGATCTCCTGGATCAGCCGGCGCATCTTCTCCTCAAAGCCGGTGCTGTTGTCGATGACCCGCAGGTGGGGGTGGCCCGTCCAGGCGGCGATGAGCCTGTTGTCCAGCTCCACCGCCTTCTCCGGGGGCTCCTTGCGGACGTTGGAGGTCTTGTAGTACTTCACGGCGCCCTTGGCCGCGGTGACCAGGTGGAGGACGGCGTCGTACTGGTCCCGCAGCTCCACCTCCCCGGTGCCCAGGGTCTGCAGCACCCACCGGAAATCCTCCCCGGTCATGTAGGCCCGGTTGTCCATGGCGCCCCGGTCGCAGACGATCAGGATTTTCTCGGCGGCCATGGTCCGGGCGACGCCGGTGAAGGCGGCCTCCTTGGCCAGCTGGAGCCGCAGCAGCTGCAGCTGGAACTCCCGGGCGGAGCTGCACAGCCAGGGCGCCGCGCCGCCGGAGATCAGCTGCGCCGCGGTCTCGTCCACGAAGAGCACGGCCCAGCCCATCTTTCGGAAGGAGTTCTGGATCCAGCTCATGGCGGTGGTCTTGCCGGCGCAGGGGCCGCCGGTGAGGACGATCCTCACGATCCGCTTCTCCGGCGTCGGGGCGGCCATCAGCTCGTCCAGGCTGACCCCCAGCACCTCCGCCAGACGCCGGACGATGTCCAGCCCCGGCTTGGCTCTGCCGTTTTCCCACTTGGAGACGGCCTTGTTGGACACCCCCAGCATTTCCCCCAGCCGGGCCTGGGAGAGCCCTGCCTTCTGCCGCAGTGCGCAGATCCTGTTTCCGAACGTGAAGTCCTGCATGGGATCCCCTCCTTCCGATGCCATTGTAGGACCCGGGCACGGTGCGTGTCAAGAGACCGGGGTCGCCTGCAGGTAGAGTTTGGGAGAGCTTGGCCCCGGGGTCCGGATGCTTTTTTTTCGTTTTTCACCTTGTGATACGGCCCGCGGCCTGTTATAATGGATGGAACCGCCAGGGGCGGGGAAGAAGGAGCGGATGCACAATGGCGAAGCGGCAGGACATCCACAAGGTACTCATTATCGGTTCCGGTCCTATCATCATCGGCCAGGCCTGTGAGTTTGACTACTCAGGCACCCAGGCCTGCAAGGCCCTGCGGCAGCTGGGATATGAGATCGTGCTGGTGGACTCCAACCCGGCCACCATCATGACGGACCCGGGCATCGCGGACATCACCTACATCGAGCCCCTGAATGTACAGCGGCTGGAACAGATCATCGCCAAGGAGCGCCCCGACGCCCTGCTGCCCAACCTGGGCGGCCAGAGTGGCCTGAACCTGTGCGAGGAGCTCCACGAGAAGGGCATCCTGGACAAGTACAACGTGAAGGTCATCGGCGTGCAGGTGGACGCCATCCAGCGGGGCGAGGACCGGATCGAGTTCAAGAAGACCATGGAGAAGCTGGGCATCGACATGGCCCGCAGCGAGGTGGCCTACACCGTGGAGGAGGCCCTGGCCATCGCGGACCGCCTGGGCTACCCAGTGGTGCTGCGGCCGGCCTACACCATGGGCGGCGCCGGCGGCGGCCTGGTCTACAACACCGAGGAGCTGCGCACCGTGTGTGCCCGGGGCCTCCAGGCCAGCCTGGTGGGCCAGGTGCTGGTGGAGGAGAGCGTCCTGGGCTGGGAGGAGCTGGAGCTGGAGGTGGTCCGGGACGCCAAGGGCCATATGATCACCGTCTGCTTCATCGAGAACATTGACCCCCTGGGGGTCCACACCGGCGACTCCTTCTGCTCCGCCCCCATGCTCACCATCCCGGTGGACGTGCAGCAGGAGCTCCAGCGCCAGGCCTACCGCATCGTGGAAGAGGTGCAGGTCATCGGCGGCACCAATGTGCAGTTCGCCCGGAACACCAAGACCGGGCGCATCATCGTCATCGAGATCAACCCCCGGACCAGCCGCTCCTCCGCCCTGGCCTCCAAGGCCACGGGCTTCCCCATCGCCCTGGTCTCCGCCATGCTGGCCGCCGGCCTCACCCTGGACGAGATCCCCTGCGGCAAGTACGGCACCCTGGACAAGTACACCCCCGACGGGGACTATGTGGTGATCAAGTTCGCCCGCTGGGCCTTTGAGAAGTTCAAGGGCGTGGAGGACAAGCTGGGCACCCAGATGCGGGCCGTGGGCGAGGTCATGAGCATCGGCAAGACCTACAAGGAGGCCTTCCAGAAGGCCATCCGCTCCCTGGAGCAGGGGCGCTACGGCCTGGGCTGGGCCCGGGACTTCCACGAGAAGAGCAAGGAGGAGCTGCTGCGGATGCTGCGCTTCCCCACCAGCCAGCGGCAGTTCATCCTCTACGAGGCCCTGCGCAAGGGCGCCACGGTGGAGGAGCTCTACGCCCTCACCGCCATCAAGCCCTTCTTCCTGCAGCAGATGAAGGAGCTGGTGGAGGAGGAGGAAGCCCTGCTGGCCTGCAAGGGGAGCGTGCCCCCGGCGGCGCTGCTCCGCCAGGCCAAGCTGGACGGCTTCTCCGACAAATACCTGAGCCAGATCCTGGCGGTGCCGGAGGACGACATCCGGGCCGCCCGGGAGGCGGAGGGCATCACCGAGGCCTGGGAGGCGGTGCACGTCAGCGGCACCCCCGACAGCGCCTACTACTACTCCACCTACCACCCCGCCAAGGCCACCCCTGCCCTCCCCGGGGAGAAGAAGATCATGATCCTGGGGGGCGGCCCCAACCGCATCGGCCAGGGCATTGAGTTTGACTACTGCTGCGTCCACGCCGCCAAGGCCCTCAGGGAGGCCGGCTTCGAGACCATCATCGTCAACTGCAACCCGGAGACCGTCTCCACCGACTATGACACCTCGGACAAGCTCTACTTCGAGCCCCTGACCCTGGAGGACGTGCTGGCCATCTACCGCCACGAGCAGCCCCTGGGGGTGATCGCCCAGTTCGGCGGCCAGACCCCCCTGAACCTGGCCAGCGCCCTGGAGAAGAACGGGGTCCACATCCTGGGCACGCCGCCCGCCGTCATCGACATGGCGGAGGACCGGGACCTGTTCCGGGCCATGATGGACAAGCTGGGGATCCCCATGCCCGAGTCCGGCATGGCCTCCAATGTGGAGGAGGCCCTGGAGATCGCCCACCGCATCGGCTACCCGGTGATGGTGCGGCCCAGCTACGTCCTGGGCGGCCGGGGCATGGAGGTGGTCTATGACGACGAGAACCTCCGGGGCTACATGCAGGCCGCCGTGGGCGTCACCCCGGACCGGCCCATCCTCATCGACCGCTTCCTGCGCCACGCCCTGGAGTGCGAGGCCGACGCCATCGCCGACGGCACCGACGCCTTCGTCCCCGCCGTGATGCAGCACATTGAGCTGGCGGGCGTCCACTCCGGCGACTCCGCCTGCATCATCCCCTCCTACAGCATTCCCCCGGAGCAGCTGGAGACCATCAAGGACTACACCCGCCGCATCGCCAAGGAGATGCACGTCCGGGGCCTGATGAACATGCAGTATGCCATCGAGAACGGGGTGGTGTATGTGCTGGAGGCCAACCCCCGGGCCAGCCGGACGGTGCCCCTGGTCTCCAAGGTCTGCGCCATCGGCATGGTGCCCCTGGCCACCCGGATCATCACCCGGGAGTTCACCGGGGAGCCCTCCCCGCTGGAGGGCCTCACGGAGCGGGTGATCCCCCACTACGGCGCCAAGGAGGCCGTCTTCCCCTTCAACATGTTCCCGGAGGTGGACCCCCTGCTGGGGCCGGAGATGCGCTCCACCGGCGAGGTGCTGGGCATCGCGGACACCGTGGGGGAAGCCTACTTCAAGGCCCAGGAGGCCACCAAGAGCCCCCTGCCCACCGGCGGCACGGTGCTCATCACCGTGAACGACAAGGACAAGCCGGAGGTGGTGGAGGTGGCCCGCACCTTCGCCAAGGCGGGCTTCCGCATCCTCTCCACCTCGGGCACCGCCGCCCTGCTCATCAGCCACGGCATCCCCGTGGAGGAGGTCTGCAAGATCCAGGAGGGCCGGCCCAACTGCTATGACATGATCACCAACGGCAAGGTGCAGCTGGTGGTGAACACCCCCGTGGGCGTGGGCCGCGGCCCGGACGACAGCTACATCCGCAAGGCCTGCATCCGCAGCCGGGTGCCCTACATCACCACCATCGCCGCCGCCCTGGCCAGCGCCCGGGGCATCCTGGCGGCCCAGCAGGGGGAGAGCCCCGTGCAGTCCCTGCAGGAGCGCCACAGCCATATCCAGTAATCACGCAAACATCCGGAGGTGAGACGCATGCAGCCCCGCAAGAAACCGTGGATGGCCCTGATCCTGTTGCTGATCCTGCTGGTGATCGGCGCGGCAGGCTTTATTGTGGCGGCGCGGCTGGACCAGCAGCAGAGCGAAGGCATCATCACCGGCCAGGAGGGCAGCTACGGCGAGCTGCCGCGGATCACCTGGCAGGGCGCCACCTACCGGCAGAAGTCCGGCATCCACACCATCCTGGTGGTGGGCTACGACAAGAGCTCCACCGATGAGCGGGTGGGCTTCCGGGACGGCGGCCAGTGCGACTTCCTGATGCTGCTGGTGGTGGACGACAAGAGCCGGACGGTGCGCCAGCTGCATATCGACCGGGACACCATGACCAACATCACCATCCTGGGCCTGAGCGGCAAGCCCGCCGGCCACAAGGTGCAGCAGATCTGCCTGGCCCACGCCTTCGGCGACAATGTGGCCTACAACGACCAGCTCACCCGGGAGGCGGTGGAGGGCTTCCTCCCCGGGGTGAAGGTGGAGAGCAGCATCTCCATGGGCTTTGACTTCATCGAGCGCTTCAACCACCTGGTGGGGGGCGTCACCGTCACCATCGACGACGACCTGAGCGCCCTGGATCCGGCCATGGTCCCCGGCGCCACCCTGAAGCTCACCGACCGCCAAGCCTTCGACTTCTGCCATGCCCGCATGACCGTGGGGGATGGCCTGAACACCTCCCGGATGCGCCGCCAGCGGGTCTATATCGACGCCGCCGCCAAACTCATGCTGAACCGGATCAAGCGGGACGGCGAGTTCGCCTCCATGATGGTGGACAGCGTGTACGACATCACCCACTGCACCCTCAGCAAGGGCCGGCTCATCAATGAGATCAACCGGGCCGCCTCCTACACCCTCATGAACCAGGAGGTGCTGCCCTCGGAGCACTGGATCGGGGAGGACGGCTACCTGGAGTGCCACGTGAAGGAGGAGGACGTGATGGCCTGGGTGCTGGACACCTTCTACATCAAGGAATGACAGGCATCCGCTTTATGGCAAGGAAAAGAGCGCCAGTTCGGCGCTCTTTTCCTGTGGGTGCCCGGGTGTGTCACGGGGCAGTCTCCCCGGCGGGGTTCACGTGGACCATGATGTGCTTCACCTCCGGGAAGGCCTCCTCGATGGCGGCGTGGACGCCCTCGGCGATGGCGTGGCCCTGGCTGACGGACAGGCCGGGATCCACGGAGATCTCCAGGTCCACATAGACCCGGCTGCCGAACATGCGGGTCTGGAGCATGTCCACCCCCGCCACCCCCGGCCGGGCGGCCACGGCGCTCCGCAGGGCCTCCGTCAGGGTCGGATCCCAGGCGTGGTCCACCATCTGGTCCACGGCCTGCTTGTAGATCTGAAGGGCCACCTTCAGGATGAACAGGCAGATGACGGCGCTGGCGATGGGCTCCATCACCGGGACCCCCAGGCGGGCGCCGGCGATGCCGATGAGGGCGCCCACGGAGGAGAGGGCGTCGCTGCGCTGGTGCCAGGCCTCGGCGTGGAGGGCGGTGGAGTGGATCCGCAGGGCGTGGTGACGGGTATACCAGAACATGGCCTCCTTCACCACGATGGACACGATGGCGGCGGCCAGGGCCAGCACGCCGGGTACGTCCCGGGCGGCATAGTCCCCGCTGAGGATGCTCCGCAGGGCGCCCCAGCCGATGGAGCCCCCCACCATCACCAGCACCGTGGCCAGGATGATGGCCGCCACGCACTCGTAGCGCTCATGGCCGTAGGGGTGGTCCCGGTCGGGGGCCTTGGCAGCCATCCGCACCCCGGCGATGACCACGAAGCCGCTGAGGATGTCCGAGGCGGAGTGGATGGCATCGCTGACCATGGCGCCGGAGTGGGCGGTCAGGCCGGCGATCAGCTTGAATACCGTCAGCAGGGTGTTGCCCACCATGCTGAGCACCGATACCCGGGTGGCAACGCGCCGGGTCTCTTCCTGTGACATGGGTCTCCTTCCTTCCATATCTGTCCATATCTGCCACGACGGTGGCGGATGCAATCCTTCGTTTCCGTGATTGTAGCCAGCAGCCGCCGGATTAGTCAAGCCTTCTTCCGGGGCCGCCGCGGCCGGGGCGGGACGCGAAGGCGAAATACGGAGAAAAATCGCGATATTCAGCAAAATAAAGAGAAAACTGCAGAATTCCGGGGAACAGGCCGGCAAAATGGTCAGGGAAAGTCAGAAATGAAATTTGACTTTCTTTGACTTTTAAGTATACTGTAACCGTCGGCAGGAGGGCCGGGCGGAAGGAACCGCCGAGGGCCGCCGGGCCGGCAGACAAAAGCGTGCAGGAAAGCCATAAAGGAGGCATTCTTATGAGTACATATCTTCCGACCGTGTTTGGCGAGAACCTGATGGACATGCTGGACGGTTTTGACCGGGACTTCTTCCGGGGCTTCGGACGCCCGGAGCACATGCTGTATGGCAAGAATGCCGGCCGCATGATGAAGACCGACGTCCGGGAGACCGAGAATGGCTATGAGCTGGACATCGACCTGCCCGGCTTCAGCAAGGAGGACATCCGCCTGGAGCTGGACAACGGCTGCCTGACCATCACCACGGAAAAGCGCCTGGAGAAGGACAACGAGGGCAGCAAGGGCAAGATGCTGCGCCAGGAGCGCTACCTGGGCACCATGAGCCGGAGCTTCTATGTGGGGGAGCACCTCACCGAGGAGGACATCAAGGCCAGGTACGACAACGGCGTGCTGCACCTGTCCATCCCGAAGAAGGAAGCGCCCAAGGCCCCCGAGAAGCGGACCATCGCCATCGAGGGATAACCACAGCCGCACAGAAAAAGCCTGCCGGAGCAATCCGGCGGGCTTTTCTGCATCCGGGGGCATTACGGGTTCCAGACGCTGATCTCCCGCCCCCAGGCGTCATAGAGGAAGGCGGGGTCGTCCTTGCTGTTGTGCCAGACATTGTTGTCCGCCCAGACGTAGTCCCCCGGGACAGGGGTGGCCAGGGTGGAGAGGGTCAGGGCGACCCCGGGGCCAATGGATGCCCCCGCCGGGAAGACGAAGAGCTCCCCGCCCCGCTCCGAGCGCACAAACCAGCCCGAGAGGTCCACGGCCTCCGTGCCGGTGTTCTCCAGGGTGAGGACATCCGCCAGGGGGTCCAGGGCGGTGAGGTCCACGGTGCGCACCTCCTCCGGGTACGTCCAGGACACCAGGGAGGCGGCGGGCTTCCCGGCCTCCACCTCCACCAGCACGCCGCCGGCAGCGGTCTCGGTGAGGGCGATCTGGGCGCCCACCCGCCGGAGCAGCTTCATCACCCGGTTGCTGGGGGTGTCTGGCTCCGCCACGGAGTTGGTGGAGATCACCGCCACCTGGGGCTTCACCGCCAGGACGAAGGCCTCGGAGGTGGCGTCTCCCTCGCCGTGGTGGCCCACCTTCAGCACCGTGACGGGCTGCAGCACGCCGGAGAGCAGCAGGGCTTCCTCCTCCGGCTGCTCCATGTCCCCCGCCAGGAGGATGGACCCGCCGGCGGCCTCCGCCAGCAGCACCACGGAGTTGTTGTTCTCCTTCTCAGTGTCCAGGACGGTGGGGCCCAGGACCGTGAGGCGCCCGCTGCCGAAGGGCAGGCTGTCCCCCGCCTTCAGCCAGGTGACGGTCTGCCCCCGCTGGGCCGCGGCCATCACCGCCGGGTGCTTCTCCTCCTTCTTGACCTCGCAGTAGTAGGCGGAGGCGTACCAGGCGTCCACCGCCACGGAGGAGGAGGCCAGGGCCGGGAGCCCGCCGGCGTGGTCCTTGTCCGTGTGGGTCAGCACCACCCCGTCCAGGTGGGTGATGCCGTTGGCCATCAGGGCCGCCGACACCGCGCCCCAGCTCTCCGCCGCACCGGTGTCGATCATCCAGCAGCGGCCCTCCCAGGTCAGCAGGTGGCAGTCCGCCTTCCCCACGTTGATGGACAGCAGGGTCATCCGGGCCGCCTCCTCTCCCCGGGCCGGCGCCGCGCCGCCCAGCAGCAGGGCCAGGCCCAGCCATAAAGCCAGCATTCTCTTCACGTTTTTCTTCCTTTCCGGTTTTTTCAACATTCGATTCAGTGGGGAATACCACCGTCAGAATTCGCCGCAGGGGGTGAAAAATCCTTGCCCTTTCCTGTCATTCATGTTACAATTCCGGCAGCAAACGGGGGGAGAGACCATGGAGGATCAGGACTATATGGCCCTGGCGCTGGCGGAGGCCCGGGCGGCCGCTGAGGCGGGGGAGATCCCGGTGGGGGCCGTGCTGGTGCGGGACGGGGAGATCCTGGCCCGGACAGGCAACCGCCGGGAGACAGACCGGGATCCCACCGCCCACGCGGAGATCTTGGCCCTGCGGGAGGGCGCCCGGAGGCTGGGGGACTGGCGGATGACGGGCTGCACCCTCTATGTGACCCTGGAACCCTGCCCCATGTGCGCCGGCGCCCTGGTGATGAGCCAGCTGGACCGCTGCGTCTTCGGGGCGTATGACAGCGAACGGGGCTGCTGCGGCTCCGTCTATGACCTCCCCGGGGATCCGGCCCTGAAGGGCCGCACCCGCTGGCGGGCCGGGGTCATGGGGGAGACCTGCCGGGCAGCGCTGGACAGCTTTTTTGCCGGCCTGAGAGAGGGCCGGACAGAACCGGAAAGGGGAGAATGTCCGTGAGCAACCCTTCCGCCGCGGGTGGGCGGCCGCTGGAGCGCTTTTTCAGCGCCCTCCGGCAGCGGCTGATGCCCCGCACCAGCCTCCAGGAGAAATGGAAGGAGGCCGTGCTCAGCGTCACCCCCATTGTGGTGCTGGTGCAGCTGCTGTGCTTCTTTGTGGTGCCCCTGCCCACCGACGCCCTGGCAGGTTTCACCCTGGGCTCCATCCTGCTGGTGTTTGGCATGGGCCTGTTCAACCTGGGGACAGACCTGGCCATGATCCCCATCGGGGAGGGGGTGGGCCAGACCATCACCCGCAGCCGCAATGTGCGGCTGGTGCTGGTGGTGGGCTTCCTGGTGGGGCTGCTGGTGACGGTGGCGGAGCCGGACCTGACGGTGCTGGCCACCCAGGTCAGCGCCATCCCCAAGTGGCCCATGATCCTCTCCGTGGCCCTGGGGGTGGGCATCTTCCTGATGCTGGCCCTGCTGCGGATCCTCAAGGGCATCAGGCTGTGGATCCTGCTGCTCTCGGGCTATGCCGCGGTGCTGGCCCTGTCCTTCTTTGTGCCCCGGAGCTTCCTGGCGGTGGCCTTTGACGCCGGCGGCGTCACCACGGGCCCCATGACCGTGCCCTTCATTCTGGCCCTGGGCGTGGGCGTGGCGGCCACCCGCTCCGACAACGCCGCCCAGCGGGACTCCTTCGGCCTGGTGGCCCTGGCCAGCATCGGCCCGGTGATCTCCGTGATGGTGCTGGGGATCATCTACCGGGCGGCGGACAGCGAGGCCTCCGCCATCGCCCTGGCCGAGGCCATCAACTCCATGGTCCTCTTCCGGCACTTCTCCGGGGAGATCCCCCACTATCTGCTGGAGGTTCTCCTCTCCATGGCGCCGGTGCTGCTGCTCTTTCTGGTGTTCCAGTTCCTGTCCCTGCGCCTGAAGGGCACCGCCCTGCTGCGGGTGATCAACGGCCTGATCTACGCCTACGTGGGCCTGGTGCTGTTCCTCACGGGGGTGAATGTGGGCTTCATGCCCGTGGGCCACTTTGTGGGGAAATCCCTGGCGGGGTCGGAGCTGCGGTGGCTGCTGGTGCCCATCGGCATGGTCATCGGCTGGTTCGCCGTGTCGGCGGAGCCGGCGGTGCAGGTGCTGTGCAACCAGGTCTATGAGATGACCGCCGGCGCCGTGCGCAAGCAGGCCCTGCAGCTGAGCCTCTCCGTGGGTGTGGCGGTGTCCATCGGCCTGAGCATGCTGCGGGTGATCACCGGCATCCCCATCCTGTATTTCCTGATCCCCGGCTATGTCATCGCCCTGGTGCTGATGATCTTCTCCCCGCCGGTGTTCACGGCCATTGCCTTCGACTCCGGCGGCGTGGCCTCGGGCCCCATGACCGCCACCTTCCTGCTGCCCCTGGCCATCGGCGCCTGCGAGGCCACGGGCGGCAACATCACCGCCGACGCCTTCGGGGTGGTGGCCCTGGTTGCCATGACCCCGCTGATCACCATCCAGCTGCTGGGCGTCAGCTACCGGATCCGCCAGCGGAAGGCGGAGCGCCTGCAGCAGGCGGAAGCCGAAGAGATCATCGAACTGTGATTGTCCTGGAGGTGAGCGCATGAACAAACTGTCCCTCCTGACCCTGATTATCCCCCAGGAGCGGGAGCTGGGCTGGCAGGAATTCCTGCAGACGGCCCAGCTGAACGTGCTGTTCTCCTTCCCCTGCGCCGGGGCGGCGGACAGCTCCCTGCTCTCGGCCCTGGGCCTGTCGGCGGCGGACAAGACCCTGTTCTTCGGGGTGACCCCCACCCGCCGGGTGCACCGGCTCATGACCCGCTTCATGACCGACATGGGCATCAACCTGCCCCAGAGCGGTGTGGCCATCAGCATTCCCGTGACCTCCATCAGTGGAAAAACCAGTCTGGAAGCCCTTCTGGGCGGACAGAAATTCGATGTGAATGAGGTGAATAAAATGCCGGAGTCCTACCCCTACGCCCTGCTGGTGGCCATCTGCGAGGGCGGCAGCACCGACAACGTGATGGACGCAGCCCGCACCGCCGGCGCCCGGGGCGGCACGGTGGTCCACGCCAAGGGCACCGCCGGGGAGCTGGCCAAGAAATTCATGGGCATGTCCCTGGCCAACGAGAAGGAGGTCATTCTCATCATCTGCCGGGAGGAGGACCGGCGCACCATTATGCAGGGCATCATGGACAAGGCCGGCATCGACACCCCGGCCCACACCATTCTTTTCACCCTGCCGGTGGAGGAGACCGCGGGCCTGCGGAGCCTCATCCGGACGGAGAACGAGGAGGAGCCGGAGGGGGAGACGGCCGGCACACCCGACGCCGGCGCCGCCCCGGAAGCCTGAGATAGCCCTGAAAAACGTAGAAATACAGCGGCTCCCCGGCCTTTTCGGGGAGCTTTTTCATTGCCCGGAGGATCCGGCCAGGAAGGCGGGGGATCACCGACCGGAATTGAACACACACGGAGATGTGGACAACGTAACGCGGGGAAAGCGTTGTGTTTCCACATTTTTCGATGCCGCATTTGGGAGAGCCCTCGCATGGAACCCCGGGAAAACCGGGAGGAGGCCGCCGGGATGCAACACACACGGAACCGTGGACAATGCCGCATGGGAGAAATCAAAGAGAATCAACGGGTTCCGGAGGCGCGTTCCCGGAAAATGCGCGAAAAAAATTTTTCCGCGGTCGGGTTTCCCCCTTGCATTCTGCCGCAGGATGTGTATAATGATGGATGCTGTCTGTTAGGGATGAACCTGTAAGTTGCCGTCCGGCCAGACGGGTAATTACGGGGGACCAGCCCGAACATCGGGCGACGGACTCGAGCGCAGATGCCCTGCACCTGCAGTGGGGCACAGACGCGCAAGCGAGAACGAACAAGGAGGAACATCAATGGCCAACCAGAAGATCCGCATCAAGCTCAGAGCGTATGAGCACACCCTCGTGGACCAGACCGCGGCCCGCATCGTCGAGGCGGCCAAGCGCACCGGCGCCCAGGTCTCCGGCCCCATCCCGCTGCCCACGGAGCGCGAGATCGTCACGATCCTGCGTGCGCCCCACAAGTACAAGGACAGCCGCGAACAGTTCGAGCGCCGCACCCACAAGCGGCTGATCGACATCATCAACCCGACCCCCAAGACGGTGGACGCCATGACGAAGCTCGAACTTCCTGCTGGTGTCGAAATCGATATGAAGCTGTAAGAGGCAGGAGGTACAGAAGATGAAGAAAGCGATCGTTGGGACAAAGATCGGCATGACGCAGGTCTTTACCGAGGATGGCCGCCTCGTCCCGGTTACGGTCATTCAGGCGGGCCCCTGCACCGTGCTGCAGAACAAGACCGTTGAGAGCGACGGCTACTGCGCGGTGAAGGTTGCCTTCGGCGAGATGCCGGAGAAGCGGGCCGCCAAGCTGGTCAACAAGCCCGAGACCGGCGTGTTCAAGAAGGCGGGCGTGGCGGTGAGCCGCTTTGTCCGCGAGCTGCGGTTCGATGACTGCTCCGGCTATCAGGTGGGCGACGTCATCAAGGTGGATCAGTTCCAGCAGGGCGACCGGATCGACATCACCGGCACCAGCAAGGGCAAGGGCACCCTGGGCCCCATCGCCCGGTGGAATCAGCACACCGGTCCCATGGAGCACGGCTCCAAGTATCACCGGGGCGTGGGCTCCATGAGCGCCAACTCCGATCCTTCCCGCGTGTTCAAGAACAAGCACATGGCGGGCCGCACGGGCGTGGAGCGCGTGACGATCCTGGACCTGGAGGTCGTGAGCGTGGACGCGGAGCGCAACCTGCTGCTGGTCAAGGGCTCTGTGCCCGGCCCCAACGGCACCCTGCTGCTGGTGCGCGACAGCGTCAAGGCCTGAGTGCAAGGAGGACATCAAAATGCCGAAAACTGATCTGTATAATATGGAAGGAAAGGTCATTGGTGAGATCGAGCTGAGCGAGGAGCTCTTCGCCGCTCCCATCAATGTCCCCGCCATGCACCTGATGGTGCGCGCCTACCTGGCCGCCCAGCGCCAGGGCACCCAGAGCGCCAAGACCCGCGGCGAGGTCCGCGGAGGCGGCCGCAAGATCTACCGCCAGAAGGGCACCGGCAACGCCCGGCACCATGGCAACCGTGCGCCCCAGTTCAAGCACGGCGGCGTGGTCTTCGCCCCCAAGCCCCGGGACTACTACCTGGCGGTGCCCAAGAAGGTCCGCCGCCTGGCGTTCCGCTCCGCCCTCACCTCCCGCCTGAATGATGGCGACATCATCGTGGTGGATCAGCTGACCCTGGCCGAGGGCAAGACCAAGCTGATGGCCGCCGTGCTCAAGGCCCTCAAGGCCGAGCGCAAGGCCCTGGTGGTCCTCCCCGAGCGGGACGAGAACGTGGTCCGCGCCACCGCCAACCTGGCGGAAGCCAAGACCACCTACGTCAACACGCTGAACGTTTACGACATCCTGAACGCCGGCAAGCTGGTGATCACCAAGGCTGCGCTCGCGTCTGCAGAGGAGGTTTACACAGCATGAAGGATCCGCATGACATCATCGTGCGCCCCATTCTGACGGAAAAGGCGTATGACGGCATCGCCGACAAACGGTACATCTTCGAGGTGCCCGTGACCGCCACCAAGACGGAGATCCGCCTGGCCGTGGAAGCCGTGTTTGCGGCTGACGGCGTGAAAGTGGCCCGCGTGAACACCGTGCGCACCCTGGGCAAGATCAAGCGCCAGGGCCTGCATTCCGGCCGCACGCCGGAGGTCAAGAAAGCCTACGTGACCCTGACGAAGGACTCCAAGCCGATCAAGTTCTTCGAGGGCATGGGACAGTAAAGCAGGGAGGAACAGAAAATGGCAATCCGTAATTATAAGCCGACTTCCCCCGCCCGGCGCTTCATGTCGGTCCTGACCTTCGAGGAGATCACCAAGCGCACCCCCGAGAAGGGCCTGGTGGAGTACAAGAAGAAGAACGCGGGCCGCAACAAGCAGGGCAAGATCACCGTCCGTCACCAGGGCGGCGGCAACCGGCAGAAATACCGCATCATCGACTTCAAGCGCGACAAGATCGGCGTGCCCGCCCGGGTGGCCGCCATCGAGTATGACCCCAACCGCAGCGCCTTCATCGCCCTGCTGTTCTACCTGGACGGCGAGAAGCGCTACATCCTGGCGCCCCTGGACCTGAAGGTGGGCGACACCGTGCTCTCCGCCGATGACGCGGACATCAAGCCCGGCAACGCCCTGCCCCTGAACAGCATCCCGGTGGGCACCCTGATCCACAACCTGGAGCTCAAGCCCGGCCGCGGCGGCCAGCTGGTGCGCTCCGCCGGTCTGGCGGCCCAGCTCATGGCCAAGGAGAACGGCTACGCCACCGTGCGTCTCCCCTCCGGTGAGATGCGCAAGCTCCCGCTGAACGCCCGGGCCACCATCGGCACCGTGGGCAACAGCGACCACGAGAACGTCCGCCTGGGCAAGGCGGGCCGCGTCCGCCACATGGGCGTCCGGCCCACTGTCCGCGGCGTGGTGATGAACCCCTGCGACCATCCGCACGGCGGCGGCGAGGGCAAGAGCCCCGTCGGTATGCCTGCTCCTGTGACTCCCTGGGGCAAGCCCGCGCTGGGTTACAAGACCAGGAAGCACAAGAAGTATTCCAACAAGATGATCATCAAGCGTGCCGGCAATAAGTAAGCCGGTTCACTGGAAGGAGGCAACTGACAAATGAGCCGTTCCGTCAAGAAAGGCCCCTATGTGCAGGAGGCCCTGTACAAGCGGGTTCAGGAAATGAATGCTTCCGGCAAAAAGGCGGTGCTGAAGACCTGGTCCAGGTCCTCCACCATCTTCCCGGATTTCGTGGGTCATACCATCGCGGTCCATGACGGCCGCAAGCACGTGCCGGTGTACATCACCGAGGATATGGTGGGTCACAAGCTGGGTGAGTTCGCCCCGACCCGCACCTTCCGCGGCCACAGCGGCGACAAGGGAAGCAAGTAAGTCGAGAGGAGGAACAACGAAATGGCAACCCGTTCCAAGGAAAAGACGGCTGCCCGCCGCAACGGCGCCGACAAGCGTCCGCAGGCGCATGCCAAATACGTCCGCATCTCCCCTCGCAAGGTCAAGATCGTCATCGATCTGATCCGCGGGAAGAGTGCGGAGGAAGCCCAGGCAATTCTCCGCTTCACCCCCAAGGCTGCCGCCCCCGTGGTGCTCAAGGTGCTCAACAGCGCCATCGCCAACGCGGAAAACAACCTGGAGATGAACAAGAAGGACCTCTATGTCGCGGAGGTGTTCGCCAATCCCGGCCCCACCCTCAAGCGCTATATCGCGCGCTCCCGCGGCAGCGCCTCACCCATTCTCAAGCGCACCAGCCACATCAGCGTGGTGCTGGACCAGAAGGAAGGCTAAGGAGGTACCAATATGGGTCAGAAAGTCAATCCCCACGGTGCCCGCGTTGGCGTCATCTATGACTGGAGCGCCCGCTGGTATGCCGATAAGAAGAGCTTCGCGAACTACATCGTCGAAGACTTCAAACTCCGCGAGATGCTGAAGGAAAAGTACTATGCTGCCGGCATCAGCCGCATTGACATCGACCGGACGCAGAACCAGGTGACGATCCGCATCTTCACCTCCAAGCCCGGCGTAATCATCGGCCGCAACGCCGCCACCATCGATCAGCTCCGCAAGGACATCACCGAGTTCCTGGGCAAGCCCTGCCAGGTCTTCACCCAGGAGATCAAGCACGCGGACGCCGACGCCCAGCTGGTGGCTGAGAACATCGCCCAGCAGCTGGAGAAGCGCATCGGCTTCCGCCGCGCCATGAAGAAGGCCATCCAGACCGCCATGCGCCTGGACGAGGTCAAGGGCATCAAGACCACGGTGGCCGGCCGTCTGGGCGGCGCCGAGATCGCCCGCAGCGAGTCCTACCACGACGGTTCCATCCCGCTGCAGACCCTGCGCGCCAACATCGATTACGGCTTTGCCGAGGCCAAGACCACCTATGGTCGCCTGGGCGTGAAGGTCTGGATCTACAAGGGACAGATCCTGCCCAAGGCCAAGAAAGCCCCTGCTGCGAAGGAGGTCAAGTAACCCATGCTGATGCCCAAGAGAGTGAAGCGCCGCAAGGTCTTCCGCGGCCGCATGAAAGGCGCGGCCCATCGCGGCAATTTCCTGGCCTATGGCGACTGGGGCCTGCAGGCCACCGAGCCCTGCTGGGTGACCAGCCAGCAGATTGAGGCTGCCCGTATCGCCCTGACCCGCTACACCAAGCGTGGCGGCCAGGTCTGGATCAAGATTTTCCCCGACAAGCCTGTGACGTCCAAGCCCGCTGAGACCCGCATGGGTTCCGGCAAGGGCACTCCCGAGTACTGGGTCGCCGTGGTGAAGCCCGGCCGCGTCCTCTTCGAGATCGCCGGCGTTCCGGATGAGACCGCCCGCGAGGCGCTGCGTCTGGCCTCCCACAAGCTGCCCCTCAAGACCAAGATCATCACGCGCCCTGCTGAGGCGAAAGAAGAAACGGGTGGTGAGCAGCAATGAAGGCAAGCGAATTCAAGGAAATGACCCCTGAGCAGCTGACCGAAAAGGTCGCGGAACTCAAGACCGAGCTGTTCAACCTTCGTTTCCAGCTGGCAACCGGTCAGCTGCAGAATCCGAAGCAGATCACCGCGGTGAAGCGGGATATCGCCCGTGCCAAGACGGTGCTGCGCCAGAAGGAACAGGCGTAAGCCGCGTGAGAGAGAGAGGAGGCAGCAGCTTCAATGTCTGAGAGAGGACTTCGCAAGACCCGCGTGGGCGTGGTCGTGAGCAATAAGATGGACAAGACCTGCGTGATCCAGATTAAGACACGGGTCCGGCATCCGCTGTACGGCAAGATCGTGAACCGTACCAGCAAGCTGAAGGTCCATGACGAGAACAACGAGTGCGGCATCGGCGACACCATCCGCGTGATGGAAACCCGGCCGATCAGCAAGGATAAGCGCTGGCGCCTGGTTGAGATCATCGAGAAGGCCAAGTGAGCCCGCATTGTAAGGAGGAAAAGACACAATGATTCAGCCGCAAACGCGACTCACGGTCGCCGATAACTCCGGCGCGAAAGAGATCATGTGCATCCGGGTGCTGGGTGGCTCCTTCCGCCGCGACGGCACGGTGGGCGACGTCATCGTGGCCAGCGTGAAGAGCGCCAACCCCGGCGGTCAGGTCAAGAAGGGCGACGTGGTGAAGGCCGTCATCGTCCGTGTCCGCAAGAACCGCCGCCGCCCCGATGGCAGCTATATCAAGTTTGACGACAACGCCGCCGTCATCATCAACGATCAGATGCTCCCCAAGGGAACCCGTATCTTTGGACCTGTGGCCCGCGAGCTGCGTGAGAAGAACTTCATGAAGATCGTCTCCCTGGCTCCCGAAGTGCTGTGAGGAGGGAAAAACGATGCACGTGAAGACGAACGATACAGTCGTTGTTATCTCCGGCAAGGACAAGGGCAAGAAGGGCAAGGTGCTGGCCGCTTTCCCCAAGACCGGCCGAGTGACGGTGGAGGGCGTGGCCGTGGCCACCAAGCACCAGAAGGCCCGCACCGCCATGCAGCCCGGCGGCATCATCAGCAAGCCGATGCCCATTGACGCCAGCAATGTGATGATCGTCTGCCCCAAGTGCGGCAAGGCGACCCGCGTGAGCCGCAAGGTCAACGCCGCCACGAACGACGCCGGCAAGAAGGTTCGCGAAATGATCCGTGTCTGCAAGAAGTGCGGCGCGGAAATTGACTGAGAAGGAGGAATTGCCGAATGGCTACCCGTATCAAGGAAAGATATCTGGCTGAGGCGGTTCCTGCCCTGACCCAGAAATTCGGTTACACCAACCCCATGCAGGTCCCGCGCCTGGTGAAGATCGTGATCAACATGGGCCTGGGCGACTGCAAGGACAACGCCAAGGCGCTGGAGCTGGCGCTGAGCGAGCTGGCGGCCATCGCGGGCCAGAAGCCCATGGTGACCAAGGCCAAGAAGTCCATCGCGAACTTCAAGGTTCGTGAGGGCCAGAATGTGGGCGCGAAGGTGACCCTGCGCGGCGCCCGCATGGAGGAGTTCATGGACAAGCTGGTCAGCGTTGCGCTGCCCCGGGTCCGTGACTTCCACGGTGTTTCCCCCAACGCCTTCGACGGCCGCGGCAACTACGCCCTGGGCATCCAGGAGCAGCTGCTCTTCCCGGAAATCGACTATGACAAGGTCGAGAAGATCCGCGGCATGGAGATGATCTTCGTCACCACCGCCCAGACCGACGAGGAGTGCAGAGAGCTGCTGGCGGCCCTGGGCATGCCCTTCGCGAAGGCGCAGGAGTAAGGAGGAAACGCACAAATGGCTAAAACAAGTATGAAAGTCAAGCAGGCGCGCCCGGCAAAGTATTCCACGAGGGCTTACACGCGCTGCCGTCTGTGCGGCCGTCCCCACTCTGTGCTTCGCCGCTACGGCGTGTGCCGCATCTGCTTCAGAGAGTTGGCCTACAAGGGTCAGATCCCCGGTGTCCGCAAGGCCAGCTGGTAAGCGGGGAGAAAACGGAAGGAGGTTCCATCATGGTTGTGAATGATCCCATCGCCGATATGCTCACCCGCATCCGCAATGCGCAGGTGGCCCGGCACGACGCCGTGGTCCTGCCCGCCAGCAACACCAAGAAGGCCATCGCCAAGATCCTGCTGAGCGAGGGCTATGTGAAGGCTGTGGATTTCATCGATGACGGCGTTCAGGGTTCCATCAAGATCACCCTGAAGTATACCGGCGTGAACCGCTCCACCCCCGTGATCGCGGGTCTGAAGCGGATCTCCAAGCCCGGCCTGCGCGTGTATGCGCGCTGCGAAGAGCTGCCCAAGGTTCTGGGCGGCCTGGGCATCGCCATCGTCTCCACGTCCCGGGGACTGATGACGGACAAGGAAGCCCGCAAACAGCAGATCGGCGGCGAAGTGCTCGCCTACATCTGGTAAGAACCGACACGTTCATGGAGGTGTGAAAGAATGTCTCGTATCGGAAAACTTCCGATCCATGTCCCCGCGGGCGTGACGGTTGATATTGACGGGGCGAACCTGGTGACCGTGAAGGGCCCCAAGGGCACCCTCACCCAGCAGGTGAATCCTGAAATCACCGTAAAGAGCGAAGCCGGCGTCATCACCGTCGAGCGTCACTCCGAGGACAAGCAGCATCGGGCCATGCACGGCCTGTATCGCGCCCTGATCCATAACATGGTGGTGGGCGTCACCGACGGGTTCGCCCGTACGCTGGAGATGGTGGGCACCGGCTACAAGGCCAAGGCCGAGAACTCCGGCAAGAAGCTGAACATCGCCATCGGCTTCTCCCATCCTGTGATCCTGGATGCCCCCGAGGGCATCACCTTCGAGACGCCCAATGACACCACCATCGTCATCAAGGGCGCCAACAAGCAGCAGGTCGGCAGCCTCGCGGCGGACATCCGTGCCATCCGCAAGCCCGAACCCTACCTGGGCAAGGGCATCAAGTATCAGGGTGAGCACATCCTCCGCAAGGAAGGCAAGACCGGCAAAAAGTAAGAAAGGGAGTGACTGCACATGTTCAAAAAGCGTGACCGCAATGAAATCCGCGTGATCCGTCATGCCCGCGTCCGCAAAAAGATCAGCGGCACCCCCGAAATGCCGCGTCTTTCCGTCTACCGTTCCAACAAGCACATTCAGGCCCAGATCATTGACGACGTGAAGGGCACCACCCTGGTCAGCGCTTCCACCCTGGATCCCCAGGTCAAGGCCCAGCTGGAGGAAGTGGACAAGACCGGTGCTGCCAAGCTCGTCGGCAAGCTGATCGGTGAGCGTGCTGTCCAGGCCGGCATCAAGTGCGTTGTGTTTGACCGCGGCGGCTACCTCTACACCGGCCGCGTGGCGGCCGTCGCCGAGGGTGCCCGCGAAGCCGGACTCGAATTCTGAGCAAAGGAGGACACACGCAAATGCAGCGTTTTGAACAGAAGAGCGAATTCAAAGATCGTCTGGTGGCCATCAACCGCGTCTCCAAGACGGTGAAGGGCGGCCGCAACATGCGGTTCTCCGCGCTGGTGGTTGTGGGCGACGAGAATGGCCGCGTGGCTGCCGGCATGGGCAAGGCGATCGAGGTCCCCGAGGCCATCCGCAAGGCCAACGAGGACGCCAAGAAGTCCATGATCACGGTGCCCCTGTCCGGCACCACCATCCCCCACGAGGTGACGGGCTACTACTCCACCGCCAAGGTGGTCCTGATGCCCGCTCCCGAGGGCACCGGCGTGATCGCCGGCGGCGCGGCCCGTGCCGTGCTGGAGATGGCCGGTGTGCGCAACATCCGCACCAAGTCCTTCGGTACCAACAACCCCATCAACATGGTCAAGGCGACGATCGAAGCCCTCAAGCTTCTCCGCACCCCCGAGCAGGTGGCGCAGATGCGCGGCAAGACCGTGGAAGATCTGCTGGGTTAAGGAGGGGACAGAGATGAAACTGAAGATTACACTGGTGAAATCTCCCATCGCCTCCATGCCGAAACACAAGGCAACCGTGGCTGCCCTGGGTCTGAGGAAAGTGGGCCACAGCGTGGTGCTGGCCGACAACCCGGCGGTCCGCGGCCAGATCTTCATCGTCAAGCACCTGGTGAAGGTCGAAGAAGTGAACGAGTAAGGAGGGAGTACCGATGAAACTGCATGAACTGAGACCGGCTGCGGGCTCCACCACCGCTCCCAAGCGGCTGGGCCGCGGCGTCGGTTCCGGTCTGGGCAAGACCTCCGGCAAGGGCCACAAGGGCGCCAAGGCGCGCTCCGGCGGCGGCAAGCGCCCGGGTTTCGAGGGCGGCCAGATGCCTCTGTACCGCCGCGTTCCCAAGAAGGGCTTTACCAATATCTTTGGCACGGACTACGCCGCGGTGAACGTCGAGCGCCTGGAAGTCTTTGAGGATGGCGCTGTGGTCGACGCGCAGGCCCTGCTGGACGCCGGCATCATCAAGAAGGTGCTGGGCGGCGTCAAGATCATGGGCGGCGGCGAACTCACCAAGAAGCTGACCGTGAAGGCCGCCAAGTTCACTGCCTCTGCCAAGGAAAAGATCGAGGCGCTCGGCGGGAAAGCCGAGGTGGTCTGAGATGCTGGAGAATCTGCGCAAGATCTGGAACACCCCGGAGCTCCGCAAGAAGATCCTCTACACCTTCGCCATGCTGCTGATCTACCGCCTGGTGGGCGTGATTCCCGCCCCCGGCGTGGATCCCTCCAACCTGGTGGACATGAACCAGTACGGCCTGCTGCAGCTGGTGAACATGATGACCGGTAACGCCTTCAGCCAGATGACCATCATGGCCATGGGCATCACCCCCTACATCAACGCCAGCATTATCATGCAGCTGCTGTGCATCGCCATTCCGGCGCTGGAGCGCATGCAGCAGGATGAGACCGGCGCGGGCCGGGAGAAGATCTCCCGGATCACCCGGTATGTCACCGTGGGTCTGGCTGCCCTGCAGGCCATCGGCATTGTGTCCGGCCTGGGCGGCGTGACCTCCGCCAACGGCAATGCCCGCTGGGTCAACATGATCATGGTGGGTCTGTCCATGGCAGGCGGCTCTGCCCTGGCCATGTGGATCGGCGAGCGCATCACCGACAAGGGCGTGGGCAACGGCATTTCCCTGCTGATCTTCGTGGGCATCGTGTCCAACCTGTTCAACGGCATCATCACCAACTTCACCTCCGCCGGCGCCCAGGGTACCACCAGTGGCTGGGTCTCCGTGGTTGTGATCTTCGTGGTGGCAGTGCTGATGACCATCGTGGTGACCTTCGTGGAGCTGGCCGAGCGCCGGATCCCCCTGCAGATCGCCAAGCAGACCAAGGGACGCCGCGTCTACGGCGGCCAGAACACCCGCCTGACCCTGAAGGTGGTCAGCGTGGGCGTCATGCCGCTGATCTTCGCCTACTCTTTCCTGGCCTTCCCGGGCACCATCGCCCAGATGATCAACTCCCAGGGCGCCTTCACCCAGTGGTGGAACGCCAACATGTCCAACGGCAGCGTGCTGTACATCATCATCTCCGCGCTGCTGATCATCGCCTTCACCTATTTCTACTCCTCCATCAGCTTCGATCCCAAGAAGCAGGCGGAGCAGCTGATCATGCAGGGCGCCACCATCCCCGGACAGCGGAGCCAGAACATCGCCCGCTATCTGCAGAGCGTGGTGGGCCGGCTGAACCTCTTCGCCGCGCTCTACCTGGCCGTCCTGGCGGCAGTGCCTTCGCTGCTGACCCGGAGCCTGAACATGAGCGTGCCCTTCGCGGCCAGCTCGATCCTGATCGCCGTGTCCGTGGCCCTGGAGACCATCCGCACCATCGAGGGCGAGATGAGCATCCGCGGCGTCGACATGGATGTGGAAAAAGGCGGCTTCATGTAATCAACACCGCCATGCGCCGCCTCCTGAACGGGGCCGGCGCATGGCGCGTGCGTGCAAGCGGCATCAACGGAACATGACGCGAAAGGAGCGACAGAGATGAACATCATCTTTCTGGGCCCTCCCGGCGCAGGAAAGGGAACCCAGGCGCAGCGCATCTGCGCGGCCCTGAACATTCCGCAGATTTCCACCGGTGACATGCTGCGGCGTGCCATCGCGGACCAGACCCCCACCGGCCTGAAGGCCAAGGCCTACATGGACGCGGGCGGCCTGGTACCGGATGACGTCATCATCGACATTGTCAAGGAGCGGCTGCAGGCGCCGGACTGCGCGGGCGGCTATATCCTGGACGGCTTCCCCCGGACGGTTCCCCAGGCCGAGGCCCTGGAGGGCATCGCCACCATCGACAAGGTGGTGGAGCTGGATGTGGCGGATGAGAAGCTGATTCAGCGGATCTCCGGCCGCCGGGTGTGCCTGAAGTGCGGCGCCACCTACCATGTCAGCCTGCTGAACGGGGCCACCACCTGCGCCAACTGCGGGGAACCCCTGATCCAGCGGGAGGACGACAAGGCGGAGACCGTGCTGAACCGGCTCAAGTCCTACCACAGCAAGACCGCGCCGCTGGTGGATTTCTACCAGGCGCGGGGCAAGCTGGTCAAGATCGACGGCGCGGGTGACATGGATGCCATCTTTGCGGCGATCCTCAAGGAGCTCCAGGCCTGATGATCACCATCAAGAACAGCGAACAGATTGCGAAGATGCGGGAGGCGGGCGCCCTGCTGCACATGGTGCTGCAGGAGGTCAGCCGGAAGGTGGAGCCGGGGATCAACACGGCGGAACTGGACCGCTTTGCGGAGCAGCTGATTCGCAAAAACCACGCCAAGCCCTCCTTTCTGGGCTACGAGGGATATCCGGCCACGCTGTGCACCTCCGTGGATGACCAGGTGGTGCACGGGATACCGTCCAGGCGGCAGGTGCTGCGGGAGGGGAGCATCGTCTCCATCGACTGCGGCCTGGTGCTGGACGGCTGGCAGGCGGACAGTGCGCTGACGGTGCCGGTGGGGGAGATCTCACCACAGGCCCGGCAGCTGATCCGGGTCACCGAGCAGTGCTTCTTTGAGGGAGCGCGGCAGGCGGTGCACGGGCAGCGGCTGGGGGACATCGGCCATGCGGTCCAGGCCCTGGCGGAATCCCACGGGTACGGCGTCATCCGCGACCTGACCGGACACGGCATCGGGCGCGAGATGCACGAGGAACCCACCGTCTACAACTTCGGCCAGCCCGGCCACGGCATGCGCCTGCTGCCGGGGATGACCATCGCCATCGAGCCCATGATCGCCATGGGGGACTGGCATGTGGACGAGGACGACGACGGCTGGGGCATCCGGACCCGGGACAGGAGCCTCTGCTCCCACTATGAGCACACCCTGGCGGTGGGCCCTGACGGCCTGCCGGAGATTCTGACCCTGCCGGGCTTTCAATGGAAGGAGCAGGAGCATGGAACCGATCCCCTTTGAAACCGGCCGTGTGGTCACCTCCACCCAGGGCAGAGACCGCAAGCGCTCCTTCGTGGTGCTTGCCCCGCCGGAGGACGGTTACGTCCTGATGGCGGATGGCCTCACGCGGAAGCTGGAGCATCCCAAGAAGAAAAAGATGAAACATCTCAGGCCGAGACCCGTCCGGATGGACACCCTGGACACCCTCCGGGACCAGCGGCGGCTCAAGGACAGCGATGTCCGGAGCTTCCTGAAGGAGAACGGCTTCGGCCCCGAAGAGCCCTTTTGCAAGGAGGACTGAAAGCTTGTCGAAGGACGACGTCATTGAGTTGGATGGAAAGGTCGTTGAGGCCCTTCCCAACGCCATGTTCAAGGTAGAGCTTCCCAACGGCTACCAGATCCTGGCGCACATCTCGGGCAAAATGCGGCAGAACTTCATCCGCATCTACCCCGGGGATAAGGTTAAAGTCGAGCTCTCTCCCTATGATCTGACCCGCGGTCGGATTACCTGGCGCAGCAAGAGCTGAGTCCGTTTGGAATAAAGGAGGAATACGCCATGAAAGTGAGACCGAGTGTCAAGCCGATCTGCGAGAAGTGCAAGATCATCAAGCGCAAGGGCAAGGTCATGGTCATCTGCGAGAACCCCAAGCACAAGCAGAAGCAGGGCTGAGTCCCGTCAAAAGTCTCCCGCGGGAGACTTTTTTGCTGCCGCGATTTGTCGCCTGACAAACGACCACGATTCTCCCCCGGCGTGCTATGATGGGCATGCAGGGAGGGACCTGCGAAGCGTGATAAAGGAGGCAATCGCCATGAAAAAGAATCTGACGGAAATGGTTTTCATCCTGGACCGCTCCGGCTCCATGCACGGCTTGGAGGCGGACACCATCGGGGGCTTCAACAGCATGATCGAGAAGCAGAAGGGGATGGAAGGGGAGGCCCTGGTCTCCACCGTCCTCTTCGACGACACCAGCCGGGTGCTCCACGACCGGGTGCCCCTGGAGGAGATCCGCCCCATGACCCGGCGGGACTATGAGGTGGGGGGCTGCACCGCCCTGGTGGACGCCATCGCCGACGCCATCCACCACATCGGCAACGTCCACAAATATGCCCGGGCGGAGGACGTGCCGGAGCACACCGTCTTTGTCATCACCACCGACGGCATGGAGAACGCCAGCCGCCGCCACTCCGCCGAGGAGGTGCGCCGGATGATCCGCCAGCGCCAGGAGCAGGGCTGGGAGTTTTTCTTCCTGGGGGCCAACATGGACGGGGTGGAGACGGCCGCCCGCTACGGCATCCCGGCGGACCGGGCGGTGACCTACCACTGTGACAGCATCGGTGTGGGCATGAATTTCGAGGCGGTGGGCATGGCCCTGGAGGACTGCCGCCGCGCGGCACCCCGCAGCGCCCGCTGGAAGGAGGGCGTGGAGGCGGACGTCCGCCGCCGGGGCCAGTGAGCGGGCGAGGCATCCCACGGGGAAAGAGGGGCTGACGGTTGCGCCGGCCCCTCTTTTGTGATACCATAGAAAAAGAAACCGGGAAGAAACAGCGGGGAACCATCGTTGAATGAGCGGAACCGGAACAAAAAAAGGAGGCATGTATCATGCGGCGGATGACACGGAGGATGCTGGCGGCGCTGCTGGCGATCTTTTTCCTGAGCGGCGCGGTGGCGCTGGGGGAGGCCAACCCCTACCAGAGCGTGCTGGACATGACCCTGGCGGGCATGACGGCAGCGGAGGAGCCCGCGGAAGTGGACGAGATGAAGGGCTTCAACCGCTTCACCCGGACCATCGCCCGGGCGGAGGGCACCAGCGGCCTGGACGCGGTGGGCTATGCCTTTGTGGACCTGGACGGGGACGGCGTCGAGGAGCTGATCATCGGCGAGACGGCGGAGAACGAGTATATGGACGGCTGCGTCCTGGACATCTGGACCCAGATGCAGGGCGTGCCGGTGCTGGCCTGCCGGGGCTGGGACCGCTACCGCTTCTACCTGGTGCCGGACACGGAGACCGGCAAGCTGGCCATCTTCACCGAGGGCTCCAACAGCGCCTTTGAGAGCCAGTATGAGTACGGGATCTTCCAGAACGGCACCTTTGTGGTGCAGCACCTGCTGGTCTACAACAGCGAGGCGGCCAACGTGTGGACCCTGGACGGGCAGCCCTGCGAGGCGGCCGCGGCGGAGGCCATGCTGGCGCTGTGGCAGGGCGCCAAGCTGGCTCCCATGCTGATGCCCTTCACCAGCCTGCAGACCGAGAAAGACGAGTAAGCGGAACAAACTGCGGCGCGGCTTCGGCCGCGCTTTTTCCTTGGGTGGACAAAACCGCGGCCCGGTGGTATAGTGGGAGCGGGAAACCACGAACAAAGGACAAGGAGAACAGCCATGTCAAAGAAAACCGGCATCGTCATCGCCATCCTGTGCGTCATCGCCATCGGCCTGTCCGCGGCCGCCCTGGCGGTGGCCCTCCGCCCGGCGGAGCAGGGGAAAACCGACACCCAGTACGTGATGTATCTGGGCACCAACGACAAGGACACCAACCAGCCCGTCTTCCCGCCGGAGGAGGCGAAGGAGCAGGCGAAGCAGATCCTGATCCGCCACTTCGGCGGCTACACCATCCAGGAGGCGGGCGGCGGCTGGCTGGACGGGGACACCCTCTACCAGGAGTACACCCTGGTGATCTACCTCAGCGACACCACCCCGGAGCAGGTCCACGCCGCGGCGGATGAGCTGATCGCCACCTTCCGCCAGAGCTCTGTGCTGATCCAGGCGAATCAGACGGTGACCGAGTTCTACAGCGGAAAGTAAGGAAATCCACAGGCCAGGAAC
This sequence comes from Clostridia bacterium, assembly GCA_017519405.1. Taxonomy (GTDB): domain Bacteria; phylum Bacillota; class Clostridia; order Christensenellales; family Aristaeellaceae; genus RUG11272. Next base: position 55,349 of record JAFWSH010000004.1, on the reverse strand, counting down.
GCTGCCCCCGGGCGGCGTTTTTGCTTGCAGAAAAAAGGGCAGCCCGCGGTGGGCTGCCCGGATAGGAAACGGGGCTCAGGGAGCCGGGGAGAAGGTGAGGACCATGGTGCCGAAGTAGTCCAGCTCCAGGCCTCCCGGGATGGGGACAAAGCGCAGGTCGTAGGCGCCGTTGTAGTCCACGATGTAGACGCCCTCCTCCTCCCGCCAGGGCAGGCCGGAGAGGGGGTAGCCGTTGATGGTGAAGGTGGCCAGGCCGTCGCTGCCCAGCAGGATGGCGTACTCCCCGCCCAGGTTGGCCAGGTTGAGGGCGGTGCCGTCGGGGGTGGCGGCCGCCGTGCAGACGAACTTGCCGTCGGTGTAGCGGATGGCCTCCGCCGGCAGGGGCTCAGCCGCCGCGCCCTCCGGGGCGAAGGTGAGGTCCATGGCGCCGAAGTAGTCCAGCCGCAGGCCCTCCGCCGCCGGCACGAACCGCAGCTGGGCGGTGCCGTAGTAGTCGATGACAAAGTCCGCGCCGTCCCGGGTCCAGGTGAGGCCCGGCAGCTCCGAGCCGACGACCCGGAACTGGGCGACGCCGTCTTCCTGGAACCGCACCGCGTAATCCCCCAGCTGCTCCAGGGGGATGGAGACGCCCCCCGCCTCCGCTGCCACGCAGACATAGGTGACGTCCACCGCCGCCGGGGCGTACCGGGGTTCCGGCGCAGGCTCGGGGGTGGGCTCGGACGTGGGTTCGGGTGTGGGTTCAGGCGTGGGCTCGGGCGTGGGTTCAGGCGTGGGTTCAGGCGTGGGTTCGGGTGTAGGTTCGGGCGTGGGTTCGGGTGTAGGTTCGGGCGTGGGTTCAGGTGTAGGTTCAGGTGTGGGTTCAGGCGTAGGTTCGGGGGTGGGCTCGGGCGTGGGCTCCGCAGCAGGGGCAGCCGCGCCGTCCTGCCGGGAGAACACCATGGTCACCCCCTGCTGCGCCATGGTGAGGTGCCCCTCCCCGTCCGGCGCCACCGTGAGCATCCCGGCAAGGCTGGCGCCCTCCTCCGTCACGGACCAGGGCACCATGTGCTCCTCCTCGCCGTTGGACATGAGCACCGTGCCGTCGTCATGGAAGGTGAAGATCATGGTCATGCCCAGGGTGGCGGGGTCCATGGACACGCCCTCCATGAGGGCCTCCGTCAGCACCCAGGTGCCCAGGTAGGGGGCGCCGGCCTCGCCCATGGAGACCGGCTCGTGCCGGGCCTCTCCGCCCTCCCGGACGAAGACCATGGCGATGCCGTCCTGCTCCATGACCAGGCGGCCTTCGCTGTCCGGGCGCAGGATGCCGCCGTCCACGTCGACGCCCTCCTCCGTCACGGACCAGACCACGGCCTCGGTGCTGTTCTCCGAGGAAGTGAGGGCCTCCCCGGTGTCCATGAGGGTGATGCGCAGGTCCATGCCGAAGTCGGCGGCGCTGTGGACCGTCTCGCCCATGGCAATGCTCTCCAGCACCCAGGTGCCCAGGTAGGGGGCGCCGGCCTCCCCCACGGGGGCGGCCACCCGGGGCGCCGGGGTGGGCTCTGGCTCGGGCAGGACCACGGGGTGCTCCGCGTACCAGGCCAGCAGCGCCGCCACATCGGGCATCGCCTCCGCCGGGTCGGGGCAGGCCTCAGCCACCAGGACGGCGGTGCCGCTGCCCCACATCAGGGTGCTGCGGCTGGCCTTGTTCCGGTTCTCCTCGTCCGTCTCCGGGGGCACCCGGACGGTGACCTCAGATGCCGTCTGGGAGGCCAAGCCGTCCCGGGGCACGAAGCCCAGGTCCGTGGTCTCGTAGCAGATCAGGGACAGGTTCGGGCACTGCCACACCGGGTTCCGGGCCACGTTGGCCACCCGGGCGGTGAAGTGCAGCGCCTCCAGGTTGGGGCAGCTGTTGAAGGGGAGGTCCCCCAGGGTGACGGCGTCCACCCGCCAGCTGCGGATGCCGCTGCGGACAAAGGCGCTGTCCCCCAGGTATTCCAGGGTGTTGGGCACCCAGACGGTGGTGAGGCTGTCGGTGCCCTCGAAGGCGTAATTGTCGATTCTGCCCGTGCCGTTGACGAAGATGGCCTGCTGCAGGCTCCGGCAGAGGCGGAAGGTGCCCCGGCCGGTGGAGGCGAGGGGGCCGTAGCAGATGAAGGTCTCCAGCTGCTGGCAATAGCTGAAGGCGCTGTCGGCGATCTCCGTGACGGTCTCCGGCAGCACCACGCTGCGCAGATGGGTCCAGCTGGTGCGGTTGGAGTATACGTCGGCGTCGGTGTAGTCCCGGCAGCTGTCAAAGGCGCCGTAGGCGATGGTCCGGACGGTGACGCCCCCCACCTCCCGGGGCACCACCACGTCCGCCTCTGTCCCCAGGTAGCGGGTGAGAGTGCCCTCCGGATCCACCTCGAAGAGGGCGGGATCGGTGGGCTGGGCGGTCATGGGGATGGGGGCGGCAGGGGTCTCCCCCTCCCGGAGGAGGGGATCGTTCCAGGCCCGGCCCAGCTTCCGGCTGAGGTCGGCCACCTGGGCATCGGTGGCGTCGGCGGGCAGCAGGATGTCCCGGACGCCGGGGAAGGAGCCCTCGGGGATCAGGTCAGGGTCGCACCGGATGACGACGCGGGTAAGGCCGGTGCAGCCCGCAAAGGCCTCCGGCCCGATGGAGACAAGGCTGGCGGGGAGGGTCAGCTCCGTGATGCCGGTGCAGTCCCGCAGGGCGCCGGACCCCAGGGTGGTGAGGAAGGGGGGCAGCTGGAAATCCGTCAGGCCGGCGCAGCCCCGGAAGGCCTCCGCCCCGATGACGGTGATGCTGTCAAAGGGCTCGAACCAGGCGAGGGTGCTGTCGGCAAAGGCCTCGTCCCCGATCTCCGTGAACCAGCCCGTGTGGGTGGGCCAGAAACTGCGGATGGTCCGGCTGCCCTTGAAGGCCCCCGGGCCCAGGCCCACGGTGCGGACAAAGCCCACGTCCCGCCAGTTCAGGGCGGCGAAGGGGGTGACCTCCGGGACAGTGGCGGAGCAGGCGGTGAGGTAGCCCTCCCGGTTGTACTCCGCCGCCTGCTCCTCCGGCAGGCCGGGGCCCACAAAGGCGGCCAGGCCCGCGTCGCCGGGGTCCGTCCGGAAGACGCTCAGGGCCTCGAAGCCCATGGGCGCGAAGGCCTCCTCCCAGGCCCGGAGCTGCTCCGGGGAGAGCCGGCAGGGAACGTAGGCTGTGCTGAGGTGCTTCAGCAGCTGGTGGGTGCCGAAGGGGTGCTCCGCCATCCGGGGCGGCGTCTCCCCCAGGAAGGTCATGCGGGTGAAGGAGCAGTAGTCGAAGGCGTTCTCGCCGATCTCGGCCAGGGCGGCGGGGAAGGTGACGCTCCGGTAGCCGTTGCAGCCGTTGAAGGCCTCGTCCCCGATGTGGGTGAGACCCTCGGGGAGCACCAGGTGCCCGGAGGTGGTGATGCCCTTCCAGGCGCGGTTTTCCAGCACCTCCAGGGAGGCGGGCATGTTGACATAGTCGATGGAGCTGGCGGCGAAGGCCTCCTCCTCCACCCGCCGGATGCTGTCGGGCAGGTGGATGTAGAGCAGGAAGCTCTTGTTGTAGAAGGCCCGGCGGCCGATGGCCTGCACCGGAACGCCGTCGATGGTATCCGGGATCTCCAGCACCGGGTCCCTGCCGCTGTAGGCGGTGATGGTGCCGGTCTGGGGGTCAAAGGTGTAGTCCTCCCGGACGAAGAGGGGCTCGGGGATCACGGCGCTGCGGCCGCTGCCCTCCACCGGGTTGGTGACCCCGATGGCGGCGAAGGCTGCCCGGTAGGCCTCCAGCTGGTCGTCCGGCACCTGGATCACCGCATCCCGGTTCACCGGCGCAAAGCCCCCCTCCATGACAGGGCAGGGGCCCAGGAAGACGATGCGGCGGATGGCGCCGGCGCCGCTGAGCAGTCCCGTGCCCAGGGAGCGCACCGAGGCCGGGAAGGTGATCTCCTCCAGGGCGGACAGGCTCTGGAGACTGCCGTTGCGCACCACCTGGAGCCCGGCCGGGAGGGTCAGGCTGGTGAGGTTTTTGTCGAAGGCCACGCAGTAGTCCAGCACCCGGATGCCCTCGGGCAGCACCAGGGAGGTGAGGCTGTCATCGCTGCGGAAGATGCTGCGGCTCAGGGCGGTGACCGCCACGCCGTCGATCTCGGCGGGGACCACCACGTCCCCGGTGAGGCCGGTGGCGTTGAGGGTGCCCTTCTCCGCGTCAAAGTCGAAATCCGCCGGGTCCGCCCCGGCCGGGAGCGTCCACAGAAGGCAGAGCATCAACAGCAAAAGGAAGCATCGGCGCATGGGGTTTCCTCCTTCCGATGGGGTCTGTACAGGCTTTCTCTGGGTCCATTATACAATGCCGGCAGACGGAACGCAACCGGCTGACCGGGGTTTTGCATAATTTGGGAAATGGGGGCTGAAGCCCTGCAGCAAAAAAGCCGGCGGGGCCGGCTTCAGTGGAGGGTCAGGGGGGCAAAGGCGGGGTGGCCCCAGAGGTACCAGGAGACGGTGGCCTCCCGGACCGGGGTGGTGTTGACCCGGGTGAGGGCGGTGACGGTGAGGGTGCCCTCCGAGCGGGCCGGAATGCCGGGGCTGTCGGCGGCGGGCACCTGGCACACGTCCCCCGGCAGGAGGCTCAGGCGGCACTCCGCCTGCTCGATGTCCACAAAGGTGCTGTTGGTGATCTTCACCGACCAGGTGTAGAAGACGTAGCCGCTGATGTCCCCGGTGATCTCGTCGCTGTGGGCGGCCTTCAGGGACGCGAACAGCTCCGGGTCGGCGGCGGCCTCCCGGGCCACGACCCCCGAGGAGACGGCGCTCACATCGCAGGTCAGCCAGAGATAGCCCGCGCAGGCCGCGCCGGCCAGGAACACCAGGGTCAGGAAGATGGCGGCATATTTCACGGATCAATTCCCGCTTTCTGAGGGTTGTGGGGTGGGAGCCACCTCGACGACCGTGCCGGATCCGCTCTGCTGCAGGATCTGGTTCATCTCTTCGATCATCTCGGCATCCCGGAGGGTAAACTTGAACTCCACCCGGCGGGAGGCGTTCTTGTCCTCCACGGAGTTGCCGACGGCGTCGGTGTAGTATTTCAGGTCGGAGAAGGAGCGGCCCTGGGCGGTGAGGATGGACTGGAGCTTGGCGCGCTGGGCGGGGCTGACGGTGTCCAGGCAGTAGATCACCACTGCCAGGGCCCGGTTCTGGCTGAGGCGGAGGTTCTTCACATAGTCGCCGTCGGAGTCCGTGTGGCCCTCCACGATGATCTCCCCCAGGAAATCCGCGTACTCCGGCCGCAGCAGCACGTCCAGGTAGACGGGCAGGAACTCGTTGAGCATGGCCTTGCCCTCGTCCAGGATGTCGTAGGAGCCGGACTTGAAGAACACGGCGGCCCGGAGGGTGATGTTGCCGTCGGCGTCGATGGTGGCGTCCAGGTGGTTGTCCGCCAGGGCCTGACCCAGCTCCGCCACGATCTCCGCCCGCACGCCCACCATGGCCGACAGCTCCGCGGTCTTGAGACGGAAGGCCTCCTGCTGGCTCTGCAGCTGGAGCTGGAGCTGCTGCAGCTCCGTCTCCTTGGCGGCCAGGCTGATGCGGGCGTTCTCCAGCTCCTGCTGCTGGCCGATGAGGATGATGGTCTGGGCCTGCAGCTCGCTCTCCTTGGCCCCCAGGTCGATGCGCAGCTGCTCCAGCTCGGCGGACTGGGTATCCAGCTGCTGCTGCTGGACGATGAGGATGCCCTGCTGCTCGTCCAGGAGGGACTGCTTCTCGTTCAGCTCGTTGGTTTTGATCTGGATCAGTTCGTTGTACTGGTAGAGGTTGAAGACGATGAAGAGCACGAAGACCAGCACCAGGGCGGCCATGATGTCGGAGTAGCTGATCCAGTAGGCGCCGCTGCTGCCCCGGCCCGCGCGCCGGTTGTGGGCGTGCATTCTGGCCATGGCTCAGGCCTCCTCCCCGGTTTCGCCGCCGGCACCCCCCAGGGAGGCCTGTATGGCGTGGAGGGTCTGCTGGAGCCGGGAGAGGACCCGGGCGGTCTCCCCGTCCCCGGCCTGCTGCTTTGCCTGCTGCTCCATCAGGCCGGTGAGCCGCTGCATCCCCTGCTCAAAGCCGGTGAGGGAGGCGGAGATCTTCCCCACCTCGCCGGCGAAATCGGCGCAGCGGGCGGAGAGGGTGCTGCAGGCGGTCTCCAGGGAGGCCTTGCTGCCCTCGCCGGCCTCCTGCAGGGCGGTAAGGGCGCCGCTGCCCTGGCGCTGGAAGTCCGCCACCGCCTTGCCCAGCTGTGCCTGGGCCTCCTGGAGGGAGGTGATCAGGGTGCTCTGGTCCCGGGCGGCGGCCTCCATGCTGGTGAGCAGGCTGGCGGCGCTGGCCTCGAAGCCCTCGTCCCGGTTCCGGGCCGCTGTCAGCTCGCTGACATAGTGCTCAAAGTGCTGGATGATGTCCGTGGACACCGCGTTGAGGCGGATGACGTCGGTGGTGATGGACTGGGCGGCGGCGATGGTCTGGTTCAGCCGCTCCGCCGAGACCTGCTGCTGCTGGTTGACCTCGTTCAGGGTCCGGCCCAGCTCCAGGAACTGGCCCCCCATGGAGGCGCTGAGGCTCCGGATGAAGCTGTCCACCATGTGCTGCATGCCCGCCACCTGGGTCTGGGTGGCGCTGCGCAGGAAGTTGTCCATGGAGGAGGCCATGGGGGCCATGGCCCGGCCGATGGCCAGCTCGATGGAGGTGGCCATGCGCCCGGAGACGTTCTCCGTTACCTCCCCCAGCAGGTGGTTGCGGTCCTCGTTCTGGCAGATGAGCTGCACATCGTTGTCCAGCGGCCGCTCCATGGCCAGCTGGGTGAAGCTCTCCACAAAGTCGTCCACCGCCCGGTAGCTGGAGCCCTGGGAGATGCGGTTGAGCATGTTGAACACCAGGGAGCAGGACACGCCCGCCACGGAGGTGCCGAAGGCGAAGCGCATGCCGTTGATCAGGGTCTGGATGCCGCCCATCATGGCCTGGGTGTCCGTGGTGTTGAGCCCCGCCAGGCCCCGGGTCATGCCCAGGAAGGTGCCCAGGATGCCCAGGGAGGTGAGCAGGTTGGGGATGAGCTCCGCCAGCTGGGCGTTGCCGGGGCCGTGGGTCACCGTGTCGTCGTTGATGTAGTCCTCCACCGCGCAGGGGAGGCCCCGCCGGTCCAGCTGCAGGGCATTCTGCAGAAACCGGAGCCAGCAGCCCTTCAGCCGCTTCCCCAGGAAACGGGGCTCCTGCCACACCGGCCGCGTCGTCTGCTCTCCCGCATGGTCCTGCAGCCGGTGGATGGCCCGGCGCAGGCTGGCGGTGGTCTGCCACAGGGGGATCAGACACCGGACCACGCCGATCACCGTCACCACCGCGATGGCGCCGTAAATCAGCCAGTCCGTCAGATTGCTGGGGATGGCGCTGAAGAAGGCTTTCACTTGCTCCCAGAACGCTGCCACGGGACAATCCCCCCTCCGTTGAATTCAGTCTCTCCGCCATTGTACACGAATTCCGCACAAAAGTCCACCATCAATTGTAACAATGCTGTAACAATCCTTTGCAGAACTGACCAGATTTTGCGCCGGAGGGCCGCCGCGGCGTTGACATTCCATTCCCGGACGCGTATAATGAAGAAAAATCGGCCACAGGAAAGGGGATCACCGTCATGAAATATGTATTGGGCATCGACCTGGGCACCTCCGGCACCAAAACCGTGCTCTTTGACCAGGAGGGCCGCGCACAGGCGTCCTGCACTGTGGAGTACCCCATGTATCAGCCCCATAACGGCTGGGCGGAGCAGGATCCGCTGGACTGGTACAACGCGGCGGTGGCCACCATCCGCGGCGTGCTGGAGAAGAGCGGCGTGGACAAGAAGGACGTGGTGGGCCTGGGGATCTCCGGCCAGATGCACGGCCTGGTGATGCTGGACAAGGAGGGCAATGTGCTGCGCCGCTCCATCATCTGGTGCGACCAGCGCACGGCGAAGGAGTGCGACGAGATCCACGAGAAGGTGGGCAAGGAGAAGCTGATCGCCATCACCGCCAACCCGGCGCTGACGGGCTTCACCCTCTCCAAGCTCCTGTGGGTCCGGAACAACGAGCCGGAGCTCTATGCCCGGTGTGCTCACATTTTGCTGCCCAAGGACTATGTGCGCTATCGCCTCACCGGGGATTTCGCCACGGAGGTCAGCGACGCCAGCGGTATGCAGATGCTGGACGTGCCCAACCGCCGCTGGTCCGGGGAGCTGCTGCGGATCCTGGACATCGACGAGGGGCTGCTGGCCCGGGTGTATGAGAGCCCGGAGATCACCGGCCACATCTCCCCCGAGGCGGCCCAGGTGACGGGCCTGTCCACCGACACCCTGGTGGTGGGCGGCGCCGGCGACAACGCCGCGGCGGCCGTGGGCACCGGCGTGGTGGAGGACGGCAAGGCCTTCACCACCATCGGCACCTCCGGCGTGGTCTTCGCCCACACCGACAAGCTGGCCATCGACCCCAAGGGACGGGTGCACACCTTCTGCTGCGCCGTGCCGGGAGCCTGGCACGTGATGGGCGTGACCCAGGGCGCCGGGCTGTCCCTGAAGTGGTTCCGGGACAACTTCTGCGCCGCGGAGAAGGACGCCGCCGCCCAGATGGGCGTGGATCCCTACGACCTGCTGAACAAGGAGGCCGCCCTGTCCCCCATCGGGGCCAACAAGCTGCTCTATGCGCCCTACCTCATGGGCGAGCGCACGCCCCACCTGGACGCGGACTGCCGGGGCATGTTCTTCGGCCTCTCCGCCATGCACACCCGCCGGGACCTGCTGCGGGCGGTGATGGAGGGCGTCACCTACTCCCTGGCGGACTGCCTGGGGGTGCTGCGGGAGATGGGGGTTGAGCCGGCGGAGATGCTGGCCTGCGGCGGCGGCGGACGGTCCCCGCTGTGGCGGCAGATGCTGGCGGACGTCTTCGGCTGCCCGGTGGCCACCACGGTGAACACCGAGGGCCCGGCCCTGGGCGTGGCCATCCTGGCGGGGGTAGGCGCCGGACTGTACCCCACGGTGCAGGCCGCCTGCCGCGCCATGATCCACCAGAACCCGGCCCAGCAGCCCATCGCCGAGAACATGCCCAAGTATGCGAAGATCTATGAGGTCTACCGGGCGCTGTATCCCGCCAACCGGGCGGTGTTCAAGGCGCTGGCGGCCATTGACGGCTGAGCACAGGGAGGTGTGGCACCATGGGACTGCTGGATGAGGCGGGCAAACGGGTCCAGGAGCTGCTGGACCGGACAGACATCGACGAGAAGCTGGTGGAGGCGGCCCGGGCGGTGAAGCGGAAGGGCCAGGAGATCCTGGACCGGACGGACATCGACGAGCGGATCGCGGCGGGGGCCGACGCGCTCCAGCGCCGGATGGGCCAGCTGCTCCACGGGCAGGAGACCGCCGGCACCGCGCCGGAGGAGGAGCCCAAGCCCGGCCGGGTCTACGGCGTGCAGGCGGATGTGCCGGTGCTGTCTTTCGACTTTGAACAGGAAGAGCCTGAACAACCCGAACAACCCGAACAACCCGAAGAACCGCAGGAGCCCTGAATCAGGGGGAAAAGGAGAGAGATGCGCTGCCAATTCTGCAACTGCATGGAGAGCAAGGTGATCGACTCCCGTCCCACGGAGGAGGGCAACAGCATCCGCCGCCGCCGGGAGTGCATCAACTGCGGCCGCCGGTTCACCACCTACGAGAAGATCGAGACCCTGCCCCTGATGGTGGTGAAGCGGGACGGACGCCGGGAACCCTTTGAGGCCAAGAAGGTGCGCATGGGCATGCTCCATGCCTGCGAGAAGCTGCCGGTGAGCGCCCAGCAGATCGAGGAGATGTGCGCCCGGGTGGAGCAGGCCGCCTACCGCACCGGGGACGGGGAGATCTCCACCGAGAGCATCGGCGAGATGGTGATGTCGGAGCTGAAAAAGGTCAACGACGTGGCCTATGTGCGCTTCGCCGCCGTGTACCGCAAGTTCACGGACCTGGGGACCTTCATGGAGGAGCTGCAGCGGCTGCTGAACGAGAACAAGGGCGACCCGGACCACGAGGAATAAGGTCGCGCTTCCCCGCCGCCGGACAGGAGACGGAGAAGAAAGAGGAAAGGAAAAGGACTGTCGTCGGGCAGTCCTTTTTCCATGGGGTGGAGGCGGGTCAGTCGGTGAGGGCGGCGGGGTCCGCCGCATCCATGACGGTGATGTCGCCGGAGGTGGTGCCGATGTCCACCCGGGCGCTGCCGTCGCCGCAGACGTAGGCGCTGCCGTCCCTGGTCAGGGGGAGGGTACAGGTCACCCGGCCACTGGTGGTGTGCAGGTCCGCCTTGAAGCCGGGCGCGGCGGGCAGGAAGGCCCGGACGCTGCCGGAGGTGGAGTCGGAGGACAGGGTGTCAAAGCGCTCCGTGAGAACCCGGATGCCGCCGGAGGTGGAGCCCAGCCGGATGCTCCCCGCCTCCGCCACCCGGGCATAGACGCTGCCGGAGGTGGAATGGAGGCTGACATCCCCGGCCTTGGCCGCCGTGAGGCCGATGCCGCCGGAGGTGGTGGTGACCTGCACCCGCTGCACGTCCGCCGCGGTGAGGCCCACATTGCCGGAGGTGGCGCTGGCCTTCAGATCCTTCACGGTGCCGTTCAGGGTCAGGGTGATGTCGCCGGAGGTGCTGCTGACGTCCACCTGCTCCGCCACGGCGGCGGCGGTGATGTCGCCGGAGGTGACGTCCAGCTTGAGCTGCTGCGCCTGGAGGGCGGGAATCTCCACGCCGGCGGAGGTGGCGGAGATCAGGGCGTCCGTCAGGGCCAGACCCTCCGGCAGGGTGACGGTGAGCACCTTCTCCTTCCCGAAGCTGAAGGGCCGGAAGGCGGGCCTCTCATACCGCACCCGCAGGGTGTCCCCGTCCAGCAGCCACTGCATCTTCTCGTCCTCCGCCAGGGGCTTAGAGCAGGTCTCCTGCAGGCGGATGGTGCTGCCGCTGTGGGTGGTGAAAACGATGCGGCCGCTGGTCCACTGCAGGTCCAGGTTTTTCACCTGTCCCGTGATCTCCGCGTCGCCGGCGGTGTAGCCGGCCGCCAGGGCCGTGCCGCCGGTGAGGTTCCCCAGCGCCCACAGGATGGCCAGGATGAGCACGGCGCCGCAGATGACGATGCCGATGGAAAGGACTTGCTTGCGATTCATTGTTCTTCTCCTCTTTTCTTCATGATTTCCATGACCACCATGGCGACGCCGGCGAGGGCGGCCAGGCTGAGCAGCAGGCTGCTGAAGGTGAGACGGCCCCGGGAGGTGATGGCGTTGAGCATGTTGACAAACAGCGCCGCGTCCAGGCCCAGGACGATGAGCCACCGGCTGCAGTCCCCGATGAGGCGCTGCACCGGCCGGGCCTTCACCACGAAGGGCAGGAAGACCACCCCCAGCCCGAAGAGGGTGGAGGAGGAGGCGACCCAGAACCAGCTGCCGCCGGTGGCCAGGCAGGTGACGGCCAGCAGCACCGTCAGGCTGGCGGTGAAGGCGCAGAAGGTCCAGAAGAGCTTGTCCTCCGGCACCATGATGGGCACGATGATCAGGGAAGCGGCCACCAGCATGGCGGCCAGCATGATGTAGAACCAGTTCATGGCCGCCCCGGCGTTGAGGTTGATGATGAGGCAGATGAGGATCGGGATCATGAAGATCCCGGCCACCACGGTGCCTGCCACGGTGGAGCGGCGGCGGAAGCGCTTCTCGCCGCTGCGGATCACGGAGGTGCGCTCCTGCTGCAGGCCGCTCTCCAGCTCGCTGTCCTTCAGCCGGATCAGCATGCCCCGGCAGGCGTCGCATTCCAGCAGGTGCTCCTCCACCAGGGCGCGGCTCCCGGCGCTGCAGGCGTCGTCGGCATACAGCGGCAGCAGATCACGGATAATCTCGCATTCGGTTTTCATGTTTCCCCCATCCTTTCCTGGAGTTTGAGGCGGGCCCGGTGGTAGGTGACCCTGGCCCAGTTCTCGGTTTTCTGGAAGATCAGGCCGATCTCCCGGAAGCTCAGCTCCCCGAAGATCCGCAGCTCGAAGACCTCCCGATACGGCTCCTCCAGGGCGTGGAGCGCCACATGGACACGGAAGGAGGTGTCCCGGTCCACCACGGTCTGCTCCACACCCTTTGCCGGATCCGGCAGGTCCTCCGGCAGGGCCTCGCTGTGCTTCTGCCGCCGCTGCTCGTCCAGAAACAGGTTCTTGGCGATGGCGCACAGCCAGGTGGCCTCGTCGGCCTCGCCGCGAAAATCCTGCCGCTTCGTGAAGGCCCGCAGGAAGGTCTCCTGGGTGATCTCCTCGGCCCGGGAACGGTCGCCGGTGAGGGTCATGGCGTAGGAGAATACCCGCATGTAGTACGCTTCACAGAGTTTCTCACCTGGGTTCTGGGGCAAGGTCCCGCCTCCCTTCATCCGGACTCGCCCGTTAGACGGGGAAAATCGGGTTTCGTTACAGGAAAATCAAAAAAAGTTTTGCTGCACCCGAAAACGTACAGGATCCCCCTGTCCCGTGTCAATACAGGGCAGGAAAAAACGCAAATCCTGCGAACGCCTCTTTTCAACGCTGATCCACCTTGTGATTCCTGTAAAACCGGGGGCATCCGGTTGCAATTCCCCGGCGGATTTGGTACAATCAGACCCAGAGGGGAAGTGATGGCATGACGCCCCAGAGACGGGCTGCGGAGCGGCTGGGCACCGCGCTGCTGGTGACGGCAGCGGGGCTTTTGCTGCTGTCCTGGCTGCTGCCGGTGGTGTGGAAATATCTGTCTCCCTTTATCATTGTGCTGCCCTTCGCCACCATGGTGCAGCCCTCGGTGCGCTGGCTGGAGAAAAAGCTGCACATGAAGCGCACCCCGGCCACCCTGATCCCGGTGCTGCTGTTCCTGCTGGTGGTGCTGGCGCTGCTGATCTGGTTCCTCTCCTACGGCATCGGCCAGCTGGTGTCCCTGCTGAACAACTCCTCGGCGGTCACCGCGGACATGATCGGCGCCCTGCGGCGGGCGGTGACGGGGATCCTGGACCGGGCGGACCTGCTGGCGCCGGAGGACGTCACCTGGCTGCGGGGCTCCCTGGAGAACGCGCTGCAATGGCTGGCCACCCAGGCCACGACCCTGGCCAGCTACCTGCTGGGGGAGTCGGTGAACATCGCCGCCGGCATCCCCTACGCCCTGGTCTACGCCAACTTCCTCTTCATGGGCTTCTACTTCATCGCCAAGGACTATGAGAAGATCGCCCGGTATTTCCCCAACCGCCGGAAGAACGCGGAGGGGGAGGGGGAGAGCCTCCGGCGCCTCAGCACCACCGGATTGCAGGGGGCCATCGGCTACCTGCGGGTGCAGGTCTTCTACAGCCTGATCTCCCTGGTGGTGGGCTTCATCTTCTGGCGGATCATGGGGAACCCCTACGCGGCGGTGATCGCCCTGCTGGCGGCGACCCTGGAGCTGATCCCCCTGCTGGGCAACGGCGCGGTGTACATCCCCTGGGCCGTCATCGCCCTGCTGGTGAGCGGCTATCAGGCCGCCCTGCCGCCCCTGGGCCTGTACCTGGGCCTGCTGGGCATCCGCCGGCTGACGGAGCCCAAGATCATGTCCCAGAACATGGGCGTGTCGCCGCTGCTCTCCCTGGTGGGCATGTTTGCCGGCCTGCGGGCCGGTGGGATCCTGGGCCTGGTGGCGGGCCCCGTGCTGATGACCCTGCTGGTGGCCCTGGCCCGGGAGCACTACCTGGCCTCCCTGTGGGCGGATGTGAAAACCCTGGTCCGCTGGCTGCGGCAGCGCTGGCAGCTGCCGGAGACTGAGACGGCTCCGGCGAAGGCGGCACCCCCGGTACAGGACCCTCTGCCTGCCGAAGAAAAACCGGAGGAGAAGCAGGAGAACCGGGCAGCGGGCGGGAAGAAGCGGCCGATCCTTCCCCGGGGACGGAGAAACAGAAAGAGCGGGGAGAAACACCCATGAGACAGACGCAACAGGAACCGGCGGAGGCGGAACGCAGGGAGATTCCCATCACGGCGGTGGCGCCGGTGCGCATCGGCCAGACGGAGGACGCCCGGGCCGGCACGGGGGTCACGGTGTTCCTCTGTGAGGCGGGCATGGCGGCGGGCCTGGACGTCCGGGGCGGGGGACCTGCCTCCCGGGAGAGCCAGCTGCTCAACCCCCTGATGGCGGCCCAGTCCATCCACGGCATCGTGCTGGCCGGGGGCAGCGCCTTCGGCCTGGGCGCCGCCAACGGGGTGATGGCGTATCTGGAGGAGCACGGCATCGGCTATGACGTGGGCGTGACCCGGGTGCCCCTGGTGGTCCAGTCGGATCTCTTCGACCTGACGGTGGGGGACGCCTTCACCCGGCCGGACGCGGCCATGGGCTATGAGGCGGCCCGCCTGGCCTTCGAGGCCCCCAACTACCGGGACGGCAATTACGGCGCCGGCTGCGGCGCCACGGTGGGCAAGGCCGCCGGCATGGCCACCTGCATGAAGTCCGGGATCGGCAGCTTTGCTGTGGAGATCGGGGCCCTGCGGGTGGGCGCGGTGGCGGTGGTGAACGCCCTGGGGGACGTCTTCGACTGGAAGACCGGCCGCCAGCGGGCGGGCCTGCTGACCCAGGACAGAAAGGGCCTGCGCAGCACCACCGCCTTCATGGGGTCCTCCATCCGGGCGGTGGAGAACAAGTTCACGGGGAACACCACCCTGGTGGTGGTGATCACCAACGCCGCCTTTGACAAGGTGCGGCTTTGCAAGATCGCCGGCATGGCCCAGGACGGTATGGCCCGGGCTATCCGCCCGGTGCACACCAGCGCCGACGGGGACAGCGTCTATGCGGTGTCGGCGGGGCAGGTGTCGGCGGACCAGGACCTGACGGGGGTGCTAGCGGCGGAGGTGACCGGCGAGGCCATCCTCCGGGCGGTGACGGCGGCGGAGAGCGCCTACGGGTTCCCCTCGGCGGCGGAGCTGGGGCTGCTGTAAGAACGCAGCAAAAAAGGGCGTCCTGCACGGACGTCCTTTTCAGTGGGCGGATCTCAGGCCTCGCCGTTCTCCACCCGGATGCAGCTGACCACCTGGGCGATGGCGGGGTCCAGGGCGGCGATGGCCTCCCGGACGGCGCGCTCCCGGGCCTTGTGGGTGATGAGCACCAGCCGGGCCTTCTCCCCCTCGCTGCCCTTCTGCATCACGGCGGCCAGGGAGATGTCCCGCTGCCCGAAGACATCGGCGATCCGGGCCAGCACCCCCGGGGCGTCGGTGACCTTCATGCGGATGAAGTAGCGGGTGCTCCAGTCATCGGTGACCGTGAGGGCAGGATCCGTCTCCGCCGTGTTGCGGAAGGAGGGCACGGTGTGCCGCACCGCCCGGGCGGCAAAGAGGATGTCGCCGCAGATGGCGCTGGCGGTGGGCATGTCCCCGGCGCCCCGCCCCTGGAGCATCATGTCCTTGCAGAAATCCCCGTGGAGGAAGATGGCGTTGAGGGAGCCGTCCACCCGGGCCAGGGGATGGCTGTCCGGCAGGAAGGTGGGGTGTACCCGCACCTCCACCGTGTTGCCGCTGCGCTTGCCGATGGCCAGGAGCTTCAGGGTGTAGCCCATCTCCCGGCCGAAGGCGATGTCCTCCGGCGTCACGCCGGTGATGCCCTCCCGGTAGATGCGGTCCACGGTCACCCGGCTGTGGAAGGCGATGGAGGAGAGGATGGACAGCTTGTAGGCGGCGTCGAAGCCCTCCACGTCCGCGGCGGGGTTGGGCTCCGCCAGACCCAGGCGCTGGGCGTCCGCCAGCACGTCGGCGTAGCTGGCGCCCTCCCGGGCCATGCGGGTGAGGATGTAGTTGGTGGTGCCGTTGACGATGCCCATGATCCGGTGGATCCGGTCCGCCTCCAGGGAGACGGTGAGGGAGCGGATGATGGGGATCACGCCGCCCACGCTGGCCTCGTAGTAGAGGCCGGCGCCGGTCTGGTCCGCCGCGGCCTGCAGCTCGTGCCAGTGGAGGGCCAGGGCCATCTTGTTGGCGGTGACCACGGTCTTGCCGGCCCGCAGCGCCCGCTCCATGAAGGAGGCCGCCGGCTGCTCGCCGCCCATGAACTCGCACACGATCTCCACCGCCGGATCCTCCAGCACGTCAGCGGCGGACTCCGTAAGGATCTCCGCCGGCACGTCCGTCCGGGCCTCCGGGATGCTCTTCACCAGCGCCCGCTCCACCCGGATGTCCAGGCCGTCCCGCTGCAGGATCTCGTCATGCATCGCGTCCAGCAGCTTCCACACGCCGCCGCCGATGTTGCCGCAGCCCAGGAAACCGAGATGTACCACCTTCGCCATTTGTCCTCATCCTCTCCGCCCGGTCAATTCAGCTTGCCGTGGCAGTGTTTGTATTTCTTGCCGCTGCCGCAGGGGCAGGGCTCGTTGCGCCCCACGGGTTTGACGCGGGCGGCTGCCGCATGCACCATCCGGCGGCGGCTGAAGCCGTGGTCTGCCCAGCGGGGCATGGCCTCGGCGGCCTGCTTCACCAGGAAGCGCAGCCCGCTGTCCGCCCGGCCCCCCTCCCCGGAGGGGAACATGGACAGCAGCACGTCCTCCGCCCCCTCCAGATCGCCCTCCTGGACAAAGAGGAAGGCGTCGATGAAGTCCTCCCGGAGCTGCTCCCGGTCCGGATGCCGCCCGGCCGCCTGCAGCTCGGCCAGCAGCCGTTCCTCCAGGGCCCGGGCGCAGTCGGCCTCCATGGGCACCGTGTCCATAAGCCAGGTTAACTGGCCTTCCGTGGGGCAGAACCAGTCCCGCCCGCGGCTCTCCCGCAGCACCTGCACCAGGGCTTCCGGGTCCTCGCACAGGGGGCTGCACAGCCAGGGCTCCCCGGTCTGTGGATCCCCGGTGACGGAGCAGTAAAACCCGAAGCGCTGTGAAATGAGGCTGTAGAGCAGGTCGCAGTGGTCCTCCAGGGATGCCTCGTCCACCTGCGTGCCGTCCACCGCAAACTGGCACCGGACCACGGTCTCCAGCGGCGCGGCGCCGTAGACGGCCATCGCCTGCAGGGTCAGATCGATCAGCGCGTCCACGTGCTGCAGCTGCTGCTTTTTCCTGACGCCCCGGCGGATGAGGGGCAGGGCTTCCGGCAGCAGGTGCCAGCTGCGGTGGTCCCGCCAGGCCAGGCCCATCAGCCGGAGGGCGTCCAGTCCCCAAGCCAGGTCCTTGTCCCCGTTTGCCGCCCGGATGGAGACCGGGACGTCCCCCTCCCCGCGCTGCTTCCCGTATCCGCTGAGGGCATGCACCGCGTCCCAGCCCAGCATGTGCAGCGGCTCGTCCGGGCGGCTCGGGAAGTACCGGAGGATGGCCTCCGCCAGGGGCTTGCGCCGCCGGACCAGCGCCACGTCATCCGGGTCGATATTCAGCCGGAAGAGCAATTCCATCAGCTCATCCACGGTCAGCTTTTCCAGCAGTTCGCCCTGCGTCGGCATCATGCCCACCTCCGGCGTGATGAAGTGTATAACAGAGAGATATTTCCACGCCGTTGCGGGAAATCCTGCAAGGTCTACAGTTTTCTCCGGGGTCCCAGCACCAGGAAGGCGGCCACCAGCACCAGCGCCGGCAGCATGAAGACCGCCAGGGTGCCCGGGAAGACGGAGCGGGCGGAGAGCTGGGGGCGCAGGGCGGCCTTGGCCATGATGGCCAGGCTGTCGGGACCGGCGCTCTCCAGGAAGGCGGCGGTGCGGATGATGAACTCCTGGGCGTCGGTCATGGCGTAGATCTCCTGGGAGGTGAGCAGGGAGGAGGAGCCCAGGACGAAGGCCCGGGAGACGCTGCCGGTGTCGGTGATCCGGCGGGCCATGAGGGCCAGGGCAAAGGGCCCCCGGGCGTCCCCCTCCCGGGGATCCAGGCTGAGGCGGTTCTCCGCCACGGGGAGCAGGTGCGCCTTCTCTCCGCTGAGCAGCACCGGGTCGGTCTGGAGGGCGGCGTCCGCCTCCTCCGGCACCCGGAAGGCGCGGCAGCCCGCCATCAGCAGGGTGGCGGCCCCGTTCTCCTTCATGGGGGCGGTGATCTCGGTGTAGTCCATCAGGGGCAGAAGGAAGAGGCGGTTGTTCTCATAGCAGGTGCCCGGCTCCTCCGTCGAGGCCACCACCACCCCCTCCAGGGGCAAAAAGCCGTAGTAGCGCAGGAGGGAGGCGTAGTTGGGCATGCTCTCCACCGGGTCGGAATAGTCGCAGCTGAAGAAGACGCTGCCCCCCGCCCGGAGAAAGGCGGTGACGGTGTCCAGCTCGGTGGGGCTCAGGTCCCGCTGGGGGGAGAGCAGGAAGAGCAGGTCCCCCGGGGCCAGGTTGGCCTGGGCGGCATTGAGGGTGAAGTAGCCCACGTCATAGCCGTTGCTGTCCAGGAGGTCCGCCAGGAGCGCTGTCTCCTCCTGGTCCAGCTCCCCGTGGCCCTGGACGATCATGGCCCGGGGGACGGTCTCCAGGGAGACATAGCGCAGGGCGGAGGTGATGGCCCGCTCGTAGGTCAGGGTGTTGTAGACGTAATTGCCCGTCTCCGGGTCGTAGCTCTGGCCCACAAAGCTCTCGTAGGACAGCACCCGGTAGCGGTCGGTGGCCTCGCACCAGACCACCAGGCTGTTGTTGGTGACGGAGTTCTCCGGCAGGGCGCTGCGGAATTTGTTCAGCAGGCCCGGGCTGACGCTGATGTCCACCTGCTCCCAGGTGAAGGCCGGGGAGGCAGCGGCGTAGCGGTCCAGCAGCTCCAGCAGCGGCGCATCCTCGTCCCCCCGGCGGAACAGGGCGTAGACGTGCACCGGGTGGGGGAGGCTCTCCAGCACCGCCAGGGTGGTCTCGCTCTGGGTGGTGACGGCGTTGAAGGAGAAGTCCCTCCGCCAGCCGTAGCGCTTCTCCAGGGCGCCGGCCAGCAGGTTCACCGCCAGCAGGGCGCCGGCCAGGGCCAGCAGCAGCACCGCCGGGAAGATCCGGCGCCTGACCCTGCCGGGGACGGGGGCGTTTTTCTTTTTCATCCGGTTCCCCTCCCCTCAGGCGCGGCGGCGGCGGTCCAGGACGTACACGGCGCACGCCAGGGCCAGCACCGCCACAGACAGGTCGTACAGCACGCTGGCAAAGGAAAACTGGCCCATGAGGAAGGGCTCGTTGCGGGAGTAGAGGCTCAGGAAGGAGAGCACGCTCCCCAGCCAGACGGGCACCGTGTCCGCCAGCAGGTCCATCATCCACAGGGCGAAATTCACGCCCAGGGCCGCCACGGCGGCGGAGACGGCGCTGCGGCTCATGCCGGAGACCAGCAGGTCCACCGCGGCGAAGGCGCAGCCCTGGAGGAAGAACCCGGTGAGGCCCGTGAGCAGCTCCCCGGGGTAGACGGCGCCGTAGACCGCCACCACCAGATAGTACACCCCCGTCAGCAGCACCGTGGCGGCCAGCACCGTCACCGCCGCCAGGTATTTCCCCACCACCAGGCTCACCAGGGAGACGGGGCTGGTGAGGAGCAGCTGGTCGGTGTGCTTCTGCCGCTCCTCCGCCAGCAGGCGCATGGTGAGGATGGGACACAGCAGCATCCAAAGATAGCTCATGAGGCTGATGAAGGTCAGCAAATCGGAGGAGCGCTGCTGCAGGATCTCCAGGAAGAAGAACACGGAGGACAGGGCCAGGAACACCCCCATGGCCACATAGCCCACGGCGGTGTGGAAATAGGCCTGCAGCTCCCTTCTCCAGATAGCGGTCATGGCGTCTCTCCCTCCTCCTCGCCCCGGGTCAGGCGCAGAAAAACTTCCTCCAGGCTGTCCCCCTCCGGCGCCAGCAGGCGCAGTGGCATGTCCAGGGCGCACAGCAGCCGGAAAATCTGGGTCTGGGCATCCCCCCGGGCGGGATCCGGAGCGGCGTCGCAGGTGAGGACGCAGCCGGTGAGGTCCGGCCTGCTCCCCTGAGTCACCCGGAGCCGGCGCACGCAGGGCAGCCCCTTCAGGGCGGGCACCAGCCGCGCCGCGGGGCCGGCCGCCTCCAGGCGCAGCAGGAGCTCCCCGCCGCCGGAGAGCTCCCCCAGGGCGGCCTGCTTCACCACCCGCCCCCGGTGGAGGATCACCACCTGGGAGCAGAGCTGCTGCACCTCCGAAAGCATGTGGGAGGAGAAGATCACCGAGTGGGTCTTTCCCAGGGTGCGGATCAGCTCCCGGATCTCCACCACCTGCCGGGGGTCCAGCCCCACGGTGGGCTCGTCAAAAATCAGGGTGGGAGGATCCCCGCACAGGGCCGAGGCAAAGCCCACCCGCTGCCGGAACCCCTTGGAGAGCTTCCCCAGCGGGCGGTGGAAGACCTCCTCCAGCCCGCACAGGCCGGCAATGTCCCGGATATGGGCGGGGATGCCCCGGGCCTTCACCTCCCGGAGCCGGGCCACGAAGGCCAGGAACTCCCGGACCGTCATCTCGTCATACAGGGGCGGCACCTCCGGCAGGTACCCGATGGCGCGCTTGCAGCCCCGGGGGTCCTCCTGCATGTCCCGTCCGTCCACCAGCACTTGGCCGCCGTCCGGGGGAAAGTATCCGGTCATCAGGTTCAGGGCGGTGGTCTTTCCGGCGCCATTGACGCCCAAAAGCCCCAGGACGCACCCGTCCGGGGCGGTGAGGCTCACATCCCGCAGGGCTTCCTTGGCCCCGTAGCGCTTGGTCACATGCCGCAGTTCAATCATGCTGCCTCCAGGCCGGCTTCTCCGGCCATTCTATTATATACCCCCCGGGAAGGCGCGTGTGTGAACTTTGTGTAAATGTACGAAAAAGGAGCCGCCCGGCCGGACGGCTCCGAAGAAGGGGGAGCGGGGTTGCTTACTCAGCCGCCACGCCCAGGGCGGTGAGGTCCGCCTGCTTGCCGCCATACAGGCCCAGGGGCTCCGCATGGACACCGGCGATGGACACCAGGTTGGTGCCGTTCTCGGCGTTGAAGTCCTCCTGATAGGGGATGTGGGCGAAGTAGTTGGCAAAGGCCTCGCCGTCGTTCACGGCGGTGTTGGGGGTTACATAGTCCGGCAGCTCCACGATCTGCAGGGTGATGCCCTTGGCGGCCAGAATGTCCTTGGCGATGGCCAGGATCTGGGCGTGGGGGGTGGGGGAGCAGGCGATGACGATGGTCTGGCCGTTCAGGGCGTCGTAGTCCACGGTGGCGTCATAGCCGTCGGTGGGCTCGGCCACGGCGCTGACCACCGCGCCGGCGTAGTTCTCGTTGATGTAGTCCGCCACCTGCTGGCTCAGCACGGCGGCCGCCAGGGCCTTGGCCAGGTCGGTGTTCTCATTGCCGGCGTTGACGCACACCACGTTCACATAGGGGTTGTCCACGGCCTTCTCCCGCAGGAGGGTGGTGGCGGGATCGATCTGGGCGTCCAGGGCGTAGTTGCCGTTGATGATGGCATAGTCCACGTCGTCCTTCACGCTGGGGACCATGGCGGCCTCCACCTCGTAGAACTCGATCTCATCCACGGAGAGGAAGGCCTCGATGTCGTCCTTGGTGGCCTTGAGGCCGGTGCCTTCCTTCAGCTTGAGGACGCCGGCGTCCTGGAGCAGCATGAGGGCGCGGCCCTCGTTGGTGGCGTCGTTGGGGACGGCGATGGTGATCTTGTCCGCAAAGGCGGAGACGGCAGAGAGCACCAGCAGGGCAGCAAGGAGCAGAGCAACAAACTTCTTCATGGTGATTCTCCTTTTCTCATTTTCTTCGATGCTTCGGATGCGGGATCGGATCAGGAACCGGACACGGGGAAGGGGCGCATTCGGCGGCTCTCCCGGTTGCATCCGGCGGGGTACCATCGGATGGGAAGCATGGGCGGCTCCTCCTTTGCAGTGCTGTCGTCGGCATAAAAAACGGGGAAGGCCTCATGAGCCCTCCCCGGTATTTCCTGCCTCGTCTCAGACACGGCGGGGGCTCATGGCGGCACAAAAACACATGCCCATACGGCACATGCGCATGTCCATGTTCATCCGGCCGCGGTTCGTCATGGGAGCCCCTCCTTCTCTCTCAAATGGCGGATTCAGCATAGCACGGGCACAAACCCCTGTCAATGCCCGGATTGTATTTGCGCTGTTTTTCCTGTCCCTTCCTCCGGGGCCTCCGCCGCCCGGCGGGCCTTCCAGGCCTCCCGCTCCCGGCGGGAGTAGACGCAGCCGCACCAGTCCTGGCGGTACAGGCCGTATTCCTTCGACAGAAGAATGGAGCGGTGGTAGCCGTCGTGCTTCTTAAAGTCGCTGTGGACGAAGGCGATCCCCAGCTCCTTCTCCAGCCGCAGGCCGATCTCGTTGATCCAGGCACTGCTTTTGTGGGGGCTGATGGACAGGGAGGTGGTGAAGCAGTCGTAGCTGTGGGCCAGGGCGTATTCCGCCGTGCGGCGCATCCGCAGTTCGTAGCACAGATAGCAGCGCTCCCCCCGCTCCGGGATCTCCTCCCGGCCCCGGGCGATGGCTTCGAAGGCCTGGTGGTCATAGTCCGCCACGATCACCGACACCCCGCCGTCCGGGCGGTAGGCGGCGATAAAGCGCTCCTCCTCCCCGGCCCGCTTGAGAAACTCCTCGTAGGGCTCGATGTTGGGGTTGTAGTAGTAGATGTCCACGTCGAAGAGAGCCTGGAGCTGCTCCAGGGTGGCGGAGGAGCAGGGGGCGCAGCAGCAGTGGAGCAGCAGCCGGGGTTTCTTCTCCCGGGCGGGGGTCATGGTCTCGGGGTTCAGCATGGTGTCATCTCCTCAGGCGCGCGGGGTGGTCTCGCCCCGGCAAAGGTGTTCCAGCAGGGCCCCGCAGCAGGATTGGATCTCCGAAAGGCAGCCGGAGAAATCCCGGGTGTACCAGGGGTCGTCGATCTCCCGGCCCGCCTGCCCTGCCCAGTCCATCAGCAAGGTGATCTTCCCCGCCGGGTCCCCGCCAAAGGCAAAACGCATGTCCGAGAGGTTCTCCCGGTCCATGCCGATGAGGCAGTCACAGCGGCTGTAGTCCCCCCGGGTGATGCGCCGCGCCTCGTGGGGGCGGCAGGGCACCCCCGCGGCCTCCAGCGCCCGGCGCATGGGCGGGTAGATGCCGTGGCCGATCTCCTCGTCGGTGGCGGCGGCGGAGTCCACCGCGATCCGTCCCGCCAGGCCCGCCTCCTCCACCATCTGCCGCAGCACCATCTCGGCCGCCACGGAACGGCAGATGTTGCCGTGGCAGACAAACAGAATCCGGAGCAAGTCCCTCGCCTCCCTGTGTGCTCCCCCATGATAGCACAAATCCGCCTGGAAGGGGAAGCACCGGCAGGGAATCTGCGCCGAAAAAACGGCAGGGGGCGGAAAAAGAGGAAAATCACAGGAAGCATTTGCCACCGGCGCGTTCCTGTGGTACAATAGCCGGGCTGCGCTGCGGCGCAGAGAATACGGAGGTACCCATGACGTTTTCTGCATTATCCCTGACCCCCGAGCTGCTGAAGAATGTGGCGGACAGCGGCTATGTGAACCCTACCCCCATCCAGGCGGCCACCATCCCCCTGGTGCTGCAGGGGCGGGACGTGCTGGGCTGCGCCCAGACCGGCACCGGCAAGACCGCCGCCTTCGCCCTGCCCATCCTGCAGCTGCTGCGGGCCCGGCCCGTGGCGGGGCGCCCCATCCGGGCCCTGATCCTCACCCCCACCCGGGAGCTGGCCCAGCAGATCCACGACAACTTCCTCCTCTACGGCAAGGGGCTGCCGGTGCGCTGCGCGGTGATCTTCGGCGGGGTGAACCAGACCCCCCAGGTGGAGGCGCTCAAGGCCGGCTGCGAGGTGGTCACCGCCTGCCCCGGCCGGCTCTGGGACCTGATGAACCAGGGCTTTGTGGACCTCTCCCGCGTGGAGATCTTTGTCCTGGACGAGGCGGACCGCATGCTGGACATGGGCTTCATCCACGACGTGCGGCGGATCGTGGGGAAGCTGCCGGAGAAGCGGCAGACCCTGATGTTCTCCGCCACCATGCCCGACGAGGTGGAGAAGCTGGCCATGGACCTGCTCACCTGTCCGGAGAGCGTGAAGGTGGACCCGGTGTCCTCCCCGGTGGAGGCCATCGACCAGCGGCTGTTCTACGTGGACAAGGCCAACAAGAAGCACCTGCTGGCGGCCCTGCTGCGGCGGCCGGAGGTGGAGAACTGCCTGGTCTTCTCCCGCACGAAGCACGGGGCGGACCGGATCGTCCGGGAGCTGAAGCGGGCGGGGATCGACGCCGCCGCCATCCACGGTGACAAGAGCCAGAACGCCCGCACCCTGGCCCTCAGCCGCTTCAAGAGCGGGGAGCTGAAGGTGCTGGTGGCCACGGACATCGCCGCCCGGGGCATCGACATCCAGGGCCTGAGCCATGTGATCAACTATGACCAGCCCATGGAGCCGGAGGCCTATGTCCACCGCATCGGCCGCACGGGGCGGGCGGGCCGGCGGGGCACCGCCTGGTCCTTCTGCTGCGTGGACGAGCTGAAGCAGCTGGGGCAGGTGGAGAAGCTGATCCACCGGAAGCTCCCGGTGGAGGAGCACGAATGGCCCATGGAGATCACCACCCCCACCCCCAAGGCGGAGCGGCCCCCGCGGCCGGCCCGGGGGGAGCAGGTGGTGAAGGTGAACCGCCACGGCGAGCCGGTGGCCGTCCGGAAGCAGCCCCCCGAGGCCGCCAAGCCGATGCACCCCGTCCGGGGCGGACAGCGGGTGGTCATCGGCCGGGACGGCAAGATGCGCAGCGAGCCCGCCCCCCAGGGCCTGCGGGGTCCGGTGCAGCGGGTGAACCGCCGCCGGAACACCAGGGGGTAAGCCATGACGACGGCAGCGCGTATGACAGAACTTCTCCGGGCGCGCTATCAGCCGGAGGCCGTGCTGGTGTGCGGCTCCTGGGCGGAGGGCACCCAGGAGGCGGAGAGCGATTTCGACGCGGTGGTGGTGACCCGCCATCCCGCCCCCATCCACGACGGGCGGCTGGCGGAGGGCGTGGCGCTGGACGTGTCCTTCCTCTCCCCGGAGGTCCTGGGGGACCTGGAGTGGGAGGCGGAGGAGTGGCCCCAGCTCTACCACGCCGTCCCGGCCTGGGATCCGGAAGGGATCGGCGCGGCCCTCATCGCCCGGGTGCGGGCGGCCATCGACGCCCTGCCCGGCAAAACCCCGGCGGAGAAGGCCCGGGCCGCCGCCTGGTGCCGGAAGATGCTGGGGCGGGCCCGGCGGGATGACCCGGAGGGCAACTGGCGCCGCCACTGGCTCCTCACCGAGAGCCTGACGGTCTGGGCGGAGCTGACGGACCACCCCTGGTTCGGGGGCAAGAAGGCCCTGGCCCGGATGGCGTCGGAGGATTTTTCCTCCTTTTCCCTTTACGAGGCGGCGCTGAGGGATGGCGGCGGGGAGGCCCTGGCGGCCTGGGTCCGGCGCCTGGAGGAACTGGCTCCGGCGAGGGCGGAACAGGGATCGGAAGGATCGGAAGTGTCAAGCAAAACCCCTTGACAGAAAGGGAAAACAGGTGTATGATGCCGGGGTGTCAAGGGGAATGCCTTGACATCCGGAGGAAGGACATGCAGGCGGAACGCGCGCAGACGGGGCATACTCAGGCAGAGGAAATCAGCCGCAGGGTGGAGCTGGCGTGGCTCCTGGGCTTCTACGGGCCCATGCTGACGGAAAAGCAGCACGAGGCGGTGTCCCTGCACTGCGAGGAGGACATGTCCCTGGGGGAGATCGCCCAGAGCATGGCCGTGAGCCGGCAGGCCGTCCACGAGATGATCGCCCGGGCCTGGGAGAAGATGGCCGCCGCGGAGGAGAAGCTCCACCTGGCGGAGCGCTTCCGGGTCACGGAGGAGGGACTGATCCGCTGCCGGGAGGCGCTGCACAGGGGAGACCTCCGGGAGGCGGAGACGCTGCTGGACCGGCTGATTCAGCAGGAACAGGATCAGGAGGAGAAACATGGCCTTTGAAGGCTTGAGCGCGAAGCTCCGCGGCGCCATCAGCAGGATGACCGGCCGGGGCAAGCTGAACGAGCAGGCGGTGAAGGAGGGCATGCGGGAGGTCCGCATGGCGCTCCTGGAAGCCGACGTCAACTACACCGTCGCCAAGGATTTCATCAAGCGGGTCACGGAGAAGTGCGTGGGGCAGGAGGTGCTGGCCTCCCTGACCCCGGAGCAGCAGGTGATCAAGATCGTCAACGAGGAGATGACCGCCCTGATGGGCGCCTCCGTGGCGAAGCTCACCTGGTCCTCCTCCGTCCCCACCATCTACATGCTCTGCGGCCTGCAGGGCGCCGGCAAGACCACCATGTGCGCCAAGCTGGCGGGCTACCTGATGAAGCAGGGCAAGAAGCCCATGCTGGCGGCCTGCGACATCTACCGCCCCGCGGCCATCAAGCAGCTGCAGGTGGTGGGCGAGCAGGTGGGCGCCCGGGTCTACCAGAACGGCACCCAGGACCCGGTGAAGACCGCCCGGGAGGCGGTGGAGCAGGCCCGGTACTACGGCTGTGACGTGCTGATCATCGACACCGCCGGCCGCCTGCACATCGACACCGAGCTCATGGACGAGCTGGACCGCATCAAGGCGGCGGTGCACCCCCAGGAGATCCTCCTGGTGGTGGACGCCATGACCGGCCAGGACGCCGTGAACGTGGCCAACACCTTCAACGAGAAGCTGGCCATCGACGGCGTGATCCTCACCAAGCTGGACGGCGACACCCGGGGCGGCGCGGCGCTCTCCGTGCGGGCCGTGACGGGCAAGCCCATCAAGTTCAGCGGCATCGGCGAGCGCCTGGCGGACATCGAACCCTTCTATCCGGACCGCATGGCCAGCCGCATCCTGGGCATGGGCGACGTGCTGACCCTCATCGACAAGGCCCAGGAGGCCTTCGCCGACGCGGACATGGACGCCCTGGCCCAGAAGAGCAAAACCCAGGACCTCACCCTGGAGGACTTCCTGGAGCAGATGCAGAGCATGAAGAAGATGGGCGGCCTCCGCTCCATGCTGGAGATGATCCCCGGCTTCTCCGGCAAGGGCGTGGACATCGACGACAACGCCCTGAAAAAGCCCGAGGCCATCATCCGCTCCATGACCGCCAAGGAGCGCCGCAACCCCGGCATCCTCAACGCCTCCCGCCGCAAGCGCATCGCGGCGGGCTCCGGCACCTCGGTGCAGGACGTGAACACCCTGATCCGCAACTTCGACCAGGCCCGCCAGATGATGCGGCAGATGCAGGGGGGCAAGGGCGCCCGGAAGATGCGGGCCATGATGCGCAACTTCGGGGGCAAGTGAGCCCCACTCCACCCGACGGACGCCGCCGCAGGGCGGTGCACCATACAACCAACACACACTGAGGAGGAAATCACCATGGTCAAGATTCGCCTGAAGAGAATGGGCATGAAGAAGAAGCCCTTCTACCGCATCGTCATCGCCGACGAGCGCAGCCCCCGGGACGGCCGCTTCATCGAGCAGATCGGCTACTACAATCCCATGGAGAAGCCCGCTGAGATCAAGGTGGACGGCGAGCGCGCCAAGTATTGGCTCGGCAACGGCGCCCAGCCCACCGACACGGTCCGCGTGCTGCTGAAGAAGACCGGCGTCATCGACTGAACCGCAGAAAGGAGTATCCATGGAGGAACTGCTCACGTTTGTGGCAAAATCCTTGGTGGATCATCCTGAACAGGTTCGCGTGCAGAAGACCGAAGGGCCGGAAGGTGTCATCCTGGAGCTGAATGTGGCCGAGGAGGACATGGGCAAGGTCATCGGCAAGCAGGGCCGCATCGCCAAGGCGATCCGCACCCTGGTGAAGGCCGCCACCCCCAAGGACGGCACGCATGTGTTTGTGGAGATCCAGCGCCCCATCGAGTCCATCATGGACGACCTGGGCGAGGACGCGGAGGAGGATTCCGACGAAGGTTGGGAAGCCCCCGCCCCCGGCGAGGATGCCTGATTCATACCGCCTGCCCGACCCCGGTCACCGGGGGACGGCGGGCGGTTTCCGTATATCCGCCGGGCGGGCACCCCGGCCGGTTCGTTGCAATCCGTGCCCGTTCGTGCTATACTTTCCCCGGGCTGCCCGGTGACAGCCCGTGGTTCGGAACCCATACCGAGAAAGGAATCGATTGTCCGTGAGTCCCGCAGTCTGGGTCCTGCTGGCCGTGCTGGCCGCGTGTGTGGCCCTCTCCGCCTTTTTTTCCGCCGCCGAGACGGCCTTTATGTCCGCCAGCCGCGTCCGGCTGAAGACCATGCAGCAGCATGGCAGCGCCGGGGCGGCCCTGGCCCTGTCCCTGACCGAGGACGGGGACAGGCTCCTCTCCGCCATCCTGGTGGGCAACAACCTGGTGAACATCGGCGGCACCGCCATCGCCACCCTGCTTTTCGCCATGTGGCTGGGGGACCTGGGGGCCACGGCCTCCACGGTGGTGATGACCCTGCTGGTGCTCTTCCTGGGGGAGGTGACCCCCAAAACCCTGGCCCGCCGCGCCCCGGAGCGCATTGCCTGCCGCGCGGCCCGGCCCATGCGCGTGGTTTTGACGGTGCTCTCCCCGGTGTGCCGCCTCTTCAGCTGCTGGCAGCGGTATCTCTCCCGCCGCCATCCCCGGGAGGAGGCGGAGGAGCCGGACATCGAGGAGGAGCTGATCACCATGGTGGATGAGGCCCAGCAGGAGGGCGGCATGGACGCCCACGAGAGCAGCCTCATCCGCAGCGCCATCGAGTTTGTGGACCAGGACGTGAAGGACATCATGACCCCCCGGGTGGACGTCACCGCCCTGGCGGACGACACCCCCATGGAGGAGGCCCAGACCCTCTTCCGGGAGAGCGGCTACTCCCGGCTGCCGGTCTACCACGAGGACATGGACCACGTGGTGGGCGTGCTGAACGAGAAGGACTTCTACACCGCCCTGCACCGGGGGGAGACGGACCTGAGGAACGTGATGGTGCCGCCGGTGTACGCCCCGGCCACCCTGACGGTCTCCAACCTGCTGAAGCTGTGCCAGTCCACCCGCACCCACCTGGTGGTGGTGCTGGACGAGTTCGGCGGCATGGAGGGCATTGTGACCCTGGAGGACGCCCTGGAGGAGCTGGTGGGGGAGATCTATGACGAGCACGACGACGTCAGCGAAGAGATGGTGCAGGGCGAGGACGGCGTGTGGCTGGTGAGCGGCGGTATGCAGCTCTCGGCATGCCTGGAACGCCTGGGGGTGGAGGACACCTACGAGGCGGACACCGTGGGCGGCTGGGCCGCCGAGGTGCTGGGCCACATCCCTGCGGTGGGGGCGGCCTTTGAGGAGGCCGGGCTGCGCTGCCGCGTCACGGCCATGGACCGGCGGCGGGTGACCCAGGTGAGCATTGCACAGATACAACAGGAGGAAGCAGATGTCAAAGCAGGAGAAAAAGCATGAGGACATGGGCAAGAAGCTGACCCGGATCCTCTGTCTGGTGATCGCCGCGGTGATGGTGATCACGGTGGTGGTCTCGGCCCTGTTCTCCCGGTTCTGGTGAGCAGACGGTGAAGCGGGGCAGGCGGGGGATCGGCGCCGGCACGGTGCTGATGCTGATTCTGGCGGCGGCGGTGACAGCGTGCTACGCCGCCCTTTTGCCTGTGCTGTGGCGGGAGGGGGATCCCGCGGTGACGCAGCAGCAGGCCACGGTCCGCACCGCCTCAGGGGAGACGGGGACCGGCGAGATCCGCCTGACCAACCCCCAGACCGCGGCGCCCCGGGAGACCGCGGCGCCGGCGTACACCCCGGCGCTTGGCGGGCGCTTCACCCTCACCGCCGGCGGCACCGTGGCGGTGGAGAAGTCCGTCCGCCAGTCCGGCTACTACTCCGCCGCCAAGAAGTATGACTTCGACGACCTCCTGGCCATGCTGCGGGAGCACATGGCGGGGGACATCACCCTGGTGACCCTGGAGAACCTGGTGGTGCCGGGGAAGAGCATGTCCACGCTGGTGGTGCCGCCGGAGGTGATGCGCATGCTCTCAGCGGGGGGCGTGAACACCGTGGCCCTGGGGTTCCCGGCGGCCTGGGAACAGGGCACGGCGGGGATGGCCGGCACCCTGGACGCGGCGGAGGCCCAGGGCCTGCGGGGACTGGGGGCCTTCACGGACGAGGAGAGCGCGGATCCGGCGGCCTCCATCCGGGAGGTGGGCGGCGTCCGGGTGGCCCTGCTGCACTTCACCATGAACCCCAGCAGCAAGAGCAAAAACGCCATCAAAAAGGACGGGCACGCCAGCCTCTACCCCCTGACGGACCGGGCGGCGGCGGACATCGCGGCGGCCCGGGCGGCGGGGGCCCAGGTGGTGGTGGTCAGCGTCCACTGGGGCAAGCGGGATGCGGCCAACCCCACGGCGGCCCAGCGGACCCTGGCCACGGAGATGACCGCCGCCGGGGCGGACATCATCCTGGGCAGCGGGGCGCGGAATGTGCAGCCGGTGGAGTGGATCACCGCCGCCGGGGCGGACGGCACGGAGCGGAAGGCCCTGTGCGCCTGGTGCCTGGGGAACCTCCTCAGCGAGTCCCGGAGCAACAACGCCGTGGCGGGGATGCTGCTGAACCTCACCGTCACGGTGGACGCCGCCGGGGCGGTGGCGGTGGACGAGGTGACCTATACCCCCACCTTCATCTGGCGCTTCTCCCTGGACGGGGTCACCAGCTACCGGGTGATTGCCGCGGCGGGGGAAGCCCCGGACGGCCTGGACAAGGACCAGACCCGGGCGCGGACCAAAGCGGCGGAGCGGGTGGCCAAGAAGCTGGGCGACTCCCCGGTGCGCCTGGCGGAGTGAGGGGCGATAGAATGGAGAAGAACCGCATGCGGGATCGGGTGATCCTGATTCTGACAACCCTGCTGAGCGTTGCGCTGGCGGGGTTTCTTTGCCTGTCCGCCCTGGGCATCTATCGGGCCGGGTTGGCGGCGCGGGAGACGGATCCCCTGGCCTGGATCTACACCCGGGAGAAGGTGGGGGAGGCCCTGATGCGCCTGCTGCCGCTGTTCCTGCTGTGGGCGGCAGCGACGGCCGTCGCGGCGGCGCTGGGGGTCCGGGACCGGAACGCGGAAAGGGCGGCAACGGTGCCGGAGGCGGCAGCGCAGATGAAGCAGGCGCGGGCGCTCTGGGAGAAGCGGGAGCAGGACGGTCCCGAAAAGCGGCGGGTCACCATCGTGCGGGCGGTGGTGCTGGCGCTGGCGGTGCTGCTGGTGGCCGTGGGCTTCCTGGACGGCAGCATCCGGGACGTGCTGGTGAAGGCTGTCAATCTCTGCGCGGAGTGCATCGGCCTTGGCTGAGTCCGGGGTGAGGAAATCCGGCAGACCGGCCCCCCGCAGGCTGGTCCAGCTCTATGCCGCCCTGCTTTACAATGCCCATGTGCGGGGCTTCATTGAGGGAAAGATCTACACCGGACCGGCAAAAGCCCTGTGTGTGCCGGGCCTGAACTGCTACTCCTGCCCGGGGGCGGTGGGGGCCTGTCCCCTGGGGGCGCTGCAGAACGCCCTGGCCGGCGCGGGCCACGGCACGGGCTGGTATGTGCTGGGCATGCTGCTGCTCTTCGGCATCACCCTGGGCCGTACTGTCTGCGGCTGGCTCTGTCCCATGGGCCTCCTGCAGGAGCTGCTGAACAAACTGCCCACACCCAAGATCCGGAAAAGCCGGGTGACCCGGGCGCTGTCCTGGCTGAAGTACGCCGTCCTGGCGGTGATGGCGGTGGCCGTTCCGCTGGTTTATGGCCTGATGCACGGGAAGCCCCTGCCCGCCTTCTGCAAATACATCTGCCCCGCCGGAACCCTGGAGGGGGCGGTGGGTCTGCTGAGCAACCCGGCCAACGGAGGCCTCTTCGCCCAGCTGGGGGCCCTGTTCACCAACAAGTTTGTGATCCTGGTGCTGATCGTCCTGGCCTGCGTCTTCCTCCACCGGGCCTTCTGCCGCTTCCTGTGCCCCCTGGGGGCGCTGTACGGGCTCTTCAACCGCTTTGCCCTCACGGGGATGCGGGTGAACCCCGGCCGCTGCACCGGCTGCGGGGCCTGCGTCCGGCGCTGCCCCATGGACGTGCGGACGGTGGGGGACCGGGAGTGCATCGCCTGCGGCCGGTGCGTGGCGGTCTGCCCGGAGGGGGCCATCACCCTGGGCTGCGGCCGGCTGACCCTGCAGGGACCCGCCCTGCCCGGGGTGGACGCGGCGCCGGAGGTGAAAAAGCCTGCCGCCGGGAAGCGCGCCTTCTGGCTTCGCCTTGCCCCCTGGGTGCTGCTGGCGGCGGTGCTGGTGTGGGTGAACTGGCCGGCGCCGGCGGGTTCGCAGCCCGCCGGGCCCGGGGCGGCGGTGGAGACGGAAACCTGGGAGAGCAGCGCCCCCCTGGGCCACGAAGTGGGTCAGCAGCTGCCGGATTTCAGCCTTACGCTGGCGGACGGGTCCGACTTCCACCTGGCGCAGACCCGGGGCAGCATCGTGATGATCAACCAGTGGGCCACCTACTGCGGGCCCTGCGTGGCGGAGCTGCCGTATTTCGAGGCCATGGTGCAGGCCCACCCCGGGTTGACGGTGCTGGCGGTCCACCACTGGCTGGAGGCCACGCCGAAGATGGCGGACTACATCCGGCAGCAGGGCTGGGAGGGGTGGCAGGTGCGCTTTGCCCTGGACCGGCAGGAGGGCTCCGTGGTGGAGCTGATGGGCGGGGACAACGTGATGCCCCGGACCCTGGTGCTGAACCGCCGGGGCGAGGTGGTCTTCAACGAGCAGCGGCCCATGACCCCGGAGATGCTGGAGGAGCTGATCCGCCTGGCGGAGGGGGACGGGGCGCCGTGAGAGAGGAACCCACACAGACGAAAAAGACAGGGAGGGGCTTCCGGAGGGAGGCGCCTCCCTTTTTCCGTGGGCGGGGCGGGCTCCACCGATGGGCAACCCCATCCGCCTGATGCGCCATTGCGCCGACGGGGGTCCTGTGCTACCATGACGGTGCCGGCAGAACCGTGATGAAGCAAGAGGAGGGAGAACCCATGGAACTGGGGAAGAAAATCAGACAGCTGCGGCTGAAGGCAAAGCTCACCCAGGAGCAGCTGGCCCAGCAGCTGGGGCTGGGGGCCCAGTCGGTCTCCAAGTGGGAGAACGGGGCGGCCATGCCCGACATCACCCTGCTGCCCCGGCTGGCGGAGATCTTCGGGGTGAGCATCGACGACTTGTTTGACCTGACGGCGGAGCAGCGCCTCAACCGGGTGGAGAACCGCCTGGACACGGAGGAGGAGCTCCCCCGGGAGCTGTTCTGGGAGTATGAGGACTTCCTGAAGGGGCAGCTGGAGGCGGGGGCGCACCGGGAGCGGGCCACCGTCCTTCTGGCCTATCTGTATTGGCACCGCATGCGCACCTACGCCCGGAAGACCGGCCGCTGCGCCCGGGAGGCGGTGCGGATGGCCCCGGGGAAGAAGGACTGCACCTGGATGCTGAACATGGCGGAGGGCCACGCCGTGTGGGACTGGAACCTGGCCAACCACCGGGCGGCCGTGGACTTCTACCGGGAGGTGGCCCGGGCCAACCCCGACTGTGCCCTGCCCTGGGAGCTGCTGATGGACAACCTCCTGGCGGACCACCGGGCGGCGGAGGCGGAGGAAGTCCTGGCCCACCTGCAGACCCTGCCGGGGGTGAACCCCATCCTGCGGGAGGCCTACCGGGCCCACATCGCCCTGGCCCGCTTCAACGAGCCCAAGGCGGACGGCATCATGGAGCAGCTCATGGCGGAGCACGGGGAGGACCCGGCCTGCCTCTTCGAGACGGCGCAGTATTATGCGAAGAAGGCGGACTACCGGCGGGCCATCGGCCTGTATGAGCTGGCCTTCGAGCGGGACCCCGCCCGGCCACGGTTCCAGGACGCCCTCATGGGCATCGCGGACATCCACGAGATCCTGGGGGAGCACCGGGCGGCCGCGGAGACCTGGGACCGCATTGTCCGCCTGCTCCGGGAGGAGTGGGGCATGACGGAGGACACGGCGCTGAGGGAGGCCCTGGAGAAGCGTGACCGGCTGCTGGCCATGGCGTGAGCTGCCCCTTCGCCGGGCAGAAAAGAGAAAGACCCCGGCCTTCCCCGCTGGATGGGGAGATGGCCGGGGGCTTTTTGCCGTCAGGCCGGTGGGCGCTTACTCCGCGCAGTACCAGCCGTAGTCATAGCCCACGTCGGGGGTGAGGGGCGCCGGGGTCAGGCGGAAGCGGGTGACGCCGTTGGGCCAGAGGGTCAGGGTGACCTGCTTGGGGTCGGTGAGAGCGGTGGCCCGGCAGTGGGCCTGGGCGGCGGTGCGCAGGAAGGCCAGCTGTTCCTCCGTGAGGGAGGCGGGCTCGCCCATGGCGTGCCAGGCGGCCAGGGGGTTGCCGTGGACCTCGTCCACCACCTCCTCCGTCAGCGCCCAGCGGCCGGAGAGGGGCAGATCCAGGGTCAGGTCCAGGCGCTCCCGGCCCTTGCCCTGGAGGTTCCAGGCGATGCCCTCCCAGCTGCCGTCCCCGCGGCGGGTCACCACCAGGTGCTCATCCCGGTGGACACACTCGCCCTGCAGATTGGTGAAGAAGCGGAAGGCGTGGAGGGTGGGCTTCATGATGCCCTGGTCCGCCATCATGCCGAAGCCGCCGTGGAAGGGGGTGGGGGCCACGCCGGTCTCCTCGAAGACGTCCCCGAAGGTCCAGTAGCTGTAGCTGGCGGCCACCTCCCCCAGGCAGGCCA
Source organism: Clostridia bacterium (assembly GCA_017519405.1). Classification (GTDB taxonomy): domain Bacteria; phylum Bacillota; class Clostridia; order Christensenellales; family Aristaeellaceae; genus RUG11272. The sequence goes on along the minus strand of JAFWSH010000004.1, from coordinate 20,786 downwards.
GGAGCCCCGCGATGTGGCAGGCGTTCTCCGCCGTGTCGTGGATGGGGCAGCGGGGGTTGTAGCTGGTGTTGAACTCCGTGATGTGCATGGGCAGGCCCCGGAACTCCGGGAAGCGGTCGATGTGCTCCCGGGTGCGGCGCATCTCCGCCAGGGTGTCCGCCGGGCTGCACATGGTGTGGTAGACATAGCGGCCCCGGCGCTCCGGGGTCTGGGCCATGTAGGCGTGGCGGGAGACGAAGTCCAGGGGCAGGGCCTTGTCCCGGCAGAAGACCAGGAAGGCCTCGATCCAGTCCTCGGTGACGGAGCCGCCGCACACCGCCGGCCCGCCCACGGGCATGGCCGGGAGCACCTCCTTCACGGCGCGGGCCGTGATCTCGTACAGGCGCAGGTATTTCTCCAGGTCCGCGTTCTCCCAGAAGCCCGGCAGGTTGGGCTCGTTCCAGACCTCGCAGGGCCAGGTGGAGACCTCCGCCTCGCCATAGCGGGCCTTCAGGTGGGCCAGGGTGGCCTTCACCAGGTTCACCCAGGCGGCCTCATCCTTCGGGGGGACGGTGTGGGCCTTCCAGTAGAAGAGGGTCTGCTCCGAGGCGGCCAGGGGGCCGGGCATGAAGCCCAGCTCCAGGAAGGGGCGGATCCCCGCGGCCCGCCAGCTGTCAAACAGCCGGTCCAGGTAGGTGAAATTATAGCCCTCCTGCCAGGTGCCGTCAGGGAGGGGGAAGCGCTCAAAGATGGACATATCGTCGTGGAAGAGGCCGTGGCCCCGGATGTAGCGGAAGTGGCACTGGGCCTGCACGGCCCGCAGCTGCTCCTGGTACTCCGCCTGCAGCCCCAGGCCCAGGCGGCCGGTGCCCACGCAGAAATCGGCGTTGTTGGTGAAGTCGGCCCGCTGATCCGGGCGGATGGTGATGCGCTGTTCCATGCTCATGCCTCCTGAATGTATTTGTGGCGGTCAAAGACCAGGACCTGGCCGGGGCAGGGGTGGGCGGTGCAGGTGGTCACGCCGTGGGGCGCTCCCTCCGGGGAGGGCTCCGCCGCCTGCAGCACCGGGTCGGTGAGCCCCTCGATGAAGGACACCAGCGCCTCCCGGGGATAGGCTCCGGTCCGGTGGGAGCACAGCACCTGCCGGAAGGGCAGCGCCGGCAGCTGCCGGATGTTCTCCCGGTACTGCCCCACCGGCAGCGCCTCCGGGAAGAAGAGCCAGGTGCAGGGGTTCCAGTCGTCCCCGGTGAGGAGCAGGGCCAGCTCCGGCACCCACACCACCAGGGAGCCCGGGGTGTGGCCGGGGAGGGGAATCAGCTCCGCCGTGAGGCCCCCCAGGTCCACCGAGGCCGGCGGGGCGGACCGGGCGGGCAGGGGGGCGGCCAGGAAGGCGGCCTCCTCCGGGGCCAGACCGTGGCTGCGGGCGCCCGCCAGCACGTGGCGGCGCCATTTTTCATTGCTGTAGACCCGGAGGTTCTCCTCCTCCGCCGGCAGCAGCCAGACCGAAGGGAAGTGCAGGGCCCCCAAGGCGTGGTCGTGGTGGGCGTGGGTGAGCACCACCTGCAGGGGTTTCCCCTGGGGGAGCAGGGCACGCACATGGGCCGCCGTGTCCTCCAGCCCGTAGCCCGTGTCCACCAGCAGGGCCCGGTCCCGGCCCTCCAGCAGGGTGAAGCAGACCCCCATGGGCGCCTCCTCGATGTGGGTGACGCCGGGGGCGATGGGGTGATCGATGTAGGGCATCATTCCACCTCCCGTTCAAACCGGAACCCGAAGAAGTCAAACTGCGCGCCGGGGAGGAAGACGAAGGCCACGGTGCACATCCCGGCGGGGACGGTGACGGGGAAGGCCTGCTCCCCGCTGCCCGGGCCGGCGAAGGGCAGCATCTGGGTGCTGTCCTCGCCCTGGGCGTCGGTGATACGCAGGTTCACCGCGCACTTCTCCAGGGGGGTGGCGCCGCGGAGCACCAGCCGCGCCGGGCCGCCCGGGCCGAAGTCCATGGCCCGGAACAGGAGGGTCACGTTGTTGCCGATGCCCTCCACGCCCCGCTCCGTCCGGCGGAAGTCGTCGCCGTAGATCTCATCCGCGTCCAGGGCGGACAGGGGGAGGAAGGCGCGGCTCTGGCGGGTGAAGGAGAAGCCCTGGAGGTGGACTTTCCGGTCCAGGGAGAAGCAGAGGGTCTGCAGGCCCGTAATGCGCCGGGGGAGCTTCCAGGTCTCCGGCTGGTAGGTGTTCCAGATGGAGGGTTTCTCATAGCGCAGGGCGGCCACGAACTCGCCCCCCTGCCGCGGGTCTCCCAGCCAGAGCTTCAGCTCCACCGGATCGCCGCTGAGGGCGAAAATGGGCAGGGTGATCTCGTCGGAGCCCACGGGGCCGAAGTCCACGTGGGTGAAGCCCACCATGCTCTCCTCCTCCCGGGCAAAGGAGATCCCCCGGTCGTTGCCGGAGCCGATGTCCCCCCAGGAGAGGTCGTAGAGCCCCGCCGTCACAAAGTCGTAGGGGTCCAGGTTCGGGGCGCCGAAGCCGGAGACGCTCAGCTCCGTCTGGGAGATAATTCGCGGGTGGGCAGCGCCGTTGGTGACGGTGGCCCGCAGGTACGCAGCCCCGTCACCGCAGCCCGTGACCCGCACGCCGCCGGGGATCTCCTCCAGCGTCGCACAGGGGGAGGGGATGCCCAGCTCGTTCACCACCCGGAAGGCGATCTTCTCCCCGGCAGCGTTCGCCGGCAGCACGGAGACCGCGTAGTCCACGGAGGGGCGGTCAGGGCACAGATGGGGGTCCCCCAGGGGGGCCAGGTCAATGCGGCGGACCAGGGGCTCCGCCTTGAGGGGGATGGCCTGAATGACCGGCGGCACCGAGGGGAAGACCTCCTCCGCCGGGAGGGCGTCCAGGGTGAGGCGGGCCGGCGCCAGGCCGGTGGCCTCCGCGGTGACGGTGACCTCCCCGGGCTCCCGGGCCAGGCCCACCACCGCCAGCAACTTTCCGGAGAAGAGGCAGCGGCTGTCCTGGCGGTAGCCGTCGGGGTCAGCGGAGTCGCCGTTGTCCAGGCCGATGAGGTGGGCCGGCCCGGTGACCCGGATCCACACCCGGCTGTTGGCGTTCTCCACCGGCAGCCCCTGGCCGTCCACGGCGCCCACGGTGAGGAAGACCACGTCCCGGCCATCGGCCTGCAGGGTTTTCTCCTCACAAGCGAGGGTGAGGCGGGCGGGCTCGCCGCTGGTGCAGCGCAGATCCTGGGCTTTTACTTTGCCGTCGCTGTCCAGGGCCCGGGCCTGGAGCACCCCCGGCCGGAAGGGCAGGCGCCACAGGGCCAGGGCCTTCTCCGGGTCCCGCTGGTCCACGGCCTGCTCTCCCTGGGAGACGCCGTTCAAAAACAGCTCCACCCGGGGGCAGTTGGTCATCACCGGGACGTCGATGAGCTGCCCGGGGTTCCAGTCCCAGCTCACGCCGATGTGCACCATGGGCGCCGTCGTCCAGGCGGCCTGGAAGCGGTAATAGCTGTCCTTGGGGAAGCAGGCGGTGTCCGCCTGGCCGAAGTAGCAGTTCCGGGTGTGGTAGGGGGTGGGCTCCCCGATGTAGTCGATGCCGGACCAGAGGAACTGCCCCATGGAGTAGGGGTTGTTCAGGTCGTCCGCCAGGAGGTGGCTGATGCTCTTGCCGCCCCAGGAGGTGGAGCTGTTCCCCAGGGCGGAGCACTGCAGGTCCTCCTCCGACAGGATGTTGGTGGCCAGGGGGAAGTGATACACCCCCCGGGAGGCCAGGAAGGAGGCGGTCTCGCTGCCGTAGATCACCCAGTCCGGGTGAGCGGCGTGGTGGGCGGGGTAGCACTTCTCGCCGTAGTTGTAGCCGGCGATCTTCAGCACGTCGGCGCACTTCTGGGCGCCCTCCCAGGGCATGTAGTTGCTGCCGATGGTGGCCAGGGCGTTGCCCCGGGGATCGTGGCGCCGGGTGAGGTCCCGGAGGTGCCGGGTGATGTCCACCGCCTCCGGATCCGCGAAGGTGTCGTAGATCTCGTTGCCCACGGACCAGAGGATGACGCAGGGGTGGCAGCGGTCCCGGCGCACCCAGGCGGCGGCGTCCGCCTCCATGCAGTCGTCAAAGAAGCGGGCGTAGTCGAAGGGGGTCTTGGGCCGGCGCCACATGTCCGTGAACTCGTCGTCCACCAGGATGCCCAGCTCATCGCACAGGTCCAGCAGGGCGGCGGCGGGGGGATTGTGGGAGGTGCGCAGGGCGTTGACGCCCATGGCCTTCATCACCTCCAGCTGCCGCCGGGCGGCTTTGGGGTGGAAGGCGGCGCCGAAGAGACCCAGGTCGTGGTGGAGGCACACGCCCCGGAGCTTCACCTTTTCGCCGTTGAGGAACAGGCCCTCCGCCGGATCCATGACCACCTCCCGGAAGCCCACCCGCCGGGTGAGGACATCGTCCCCCAGCTGCACCGACAGGGTGTAGCAGCAGGGCTCCTCCGGGGACCACTTCCGGGGGGAGCGCACCTGCCAGGCAGCCCGGGCCGTGCCGTTCCCCACCGGGGCTTCTGCCCGGGCCACGGCCTGTCCCCGGCTGTCCAGGAGGGTGAAGGCCACGGCCTGCCCCTCCGCCTGCTCCGCCTCGGCGGAGGCCTCGCAGTTCCAGGCGGCCCCCTCCCGGGCGGCGGTCCAGTAGACGCGGTCGTTCACCAGATAGCCGCCCCCGTGGACGCCCAGGGTGACGTCCCGGAAGATGCCTGCGCCGGAGTACCAGCGGCTGTTGGGGCTGCGGTGGCGCACCCGGAGGAGGAAGAGGTTCTCCCCGGGCTGCACACGGCCGGTGAGGGGCAGGTCGAAGGCGGTGTAGCCGCAGCGGTGAACGCCCACGGACACGCCGTTCAGGAAGGCCTCGCAGTCCATGTAGACGCCGTCGAAGTGCAGCACCCAGGCGCTGTCCGCCTCCTCCGGGGAGGCGGAAAATACCCGGCGGTAGAGGCCGTCCCCATCCTCATAGAGACGGTCGGCCCGGGCGATGAGCCAGTCGTGGGGCAGGGAGACCGCCTGCCAGGCTTCCGCCGGGACCTCCGCCAGGGGGGTGTCGTTGGGGACCCGGCAGAACTCCCAGCCGTGGTTGAAGCTTGTGCGCATGTTTTTCCTCCTGAAGACGGTGGATATGAAAGAGTACGGGAAATCAAACCAATCTGGATTTCTGCCCGGGCGGGCGATTTCCTGCCGCCGGAAGGCCGGGGAAAGGATATTTTTCCCCCGGCTATGGCATAAGCGGGCAAAAGAGGGTATAATGGCAGGCGAACAACGACGAGGAGGACGGAGACGATGGAGATCATGGACAGACAGGAGAGCATCCTGAGGGACCTGGAGGCCCTGACGGGGATTCCCTCCCCCACGGGCATGACGGGGGCGTGCTCGGCCTATGTGGCGGAGGCACTGCGGGGCATGGGCTTCAGCCCGCGGATCACCCGGAAGGGGACTGTGCTGTGCACCGTCTCCGGGGAGCGGGAGGACAGGGGGCTGCTGCTGTGCGCCCACCTGGACACCCTGGGCATGGTGGTGCGGGCCGTGAAGCCCAACGGCTGCCTGCGCTACACCAAGCTGGGTGGCTGGAACGACAATGCCGTGGAGAACGAGAACGTGCGCATCCACACCCGCTCCGGCAAAACCTACACCGGCACGGTGCAGTCGGTCCACGCCAGCCGCCATGTGTGGGGGGATACCACGGAGGACAAGCGCAGCGACGAGAGCCTGGAGATCGTGGTGGACGAGGAGACCTGGTCCCGGGAGGCCACGGAGGCCCTGGGGATCCGCCCGGGGGACATGGTGTCCTTCGAACCCCGGCTCACGGTGACCCCCTCCGGCTTTGTGAAGTGCCGCTTCCTGGACGACAAGGCCTCGGCGGCGGTGCTGCTGACCCTGGCCCGCCGCATCGCCGCGGGGGTGGTGACCCCCCTGCGCCGGACGGTGCTGGCCTTCACCGTGTATGAGGAGATCGGCCACGGCGCCTCCGCCCTGTATCAGGAGCCGGTGGAGGACATCGTGGCCCTGGACATGGGCTGCGTGGGGGACGACCTCACCTGCCGGGAAAACCAGGTCTCCATCTGCGCCAAGGACGCCTCCGGCCCCTATGACTGGGACCTGACCAACGAGCTCATCGCCCGGGCCCGGCGGCTGGGGATCCCCTATGCGGTGGACATCTACCCCCGCTACTCCTCCGACGCCTCCACGGCGCTCCGGGCCGGCCTGGACGCCCGCTTCGCCTGCTTCGGCCAGGGAGTGTACGCCTCCCACGGCTATGAGCGGACCCATGTGAAGGGGCTGCTGGCCGCCCTGGCCCTGGCGGAGGACCTGACGGCGGCGGAGGCCTGAGCCCGCCCCCGAACCCACCGACCCAATGGAGGAAAGACATGCCGCACGCCTGTCATCTGTGTCATATTGAGCTGGAGCACGTGTCCGTCAGCCGGGGCGGACAGGAGCTGCTCCACGATGTTTCCATGCATATCCACTGCGGCCAGCTGACGGTGCTCATCGGCCAGAACGGGGCCGGCAAGACCACCCTGGTCCGGGCCCTGCTGGGGGAGCTGAAGAGCAGCGGCAGCATCCGCCACGTCAACGAGCACGGCCGGGAGGTGCCCCACCTGGTGACGGGCTATGTGCCCCAGCACCTTGAGTTTGACCGGGAGATGCCGGTGACGGTGGCGGACTTCATGGCGGCGGCCTTCTCCCGGCGCCCCGTGTGGACGGGGGTGGGCCGGAAAACCCGGGAGGAGATCCGGCAGGCCCTGTCGGAGGTGGAGGCGGCGGACCTGGTGGACCGCCCCCTGGGCCGCTGCTCCGGCGGCGAGATCCAGCGGGTGCTGCTGGCCCTGAGCATGCATCCCGCCCCGGACCTGCTGGTGATGGACGAGCCCGTCTCCGGCATGGACGTGAACGGCCTGCAGCTCTTCCTGGACACGGTGATGTCCCTGCGGAAAACCCACCACATGGCCATCCTGCTGGTGAGCCACGACCTGCAGCTGGTGCGGGAGTACGCCGACCACGTGGTGCTCCTGGACAAGACGGTGCTCTGCCAGGGGCAGCCGGACTATGTGTTTGAGTCCCCGGAATTCCACCGGGTGTTCGGCGGCGGGGAGGCGGTATGATGCAGAGTATTTATGCGTTGCTGGGAGCACTGCCCCTGGAGGCCATGCAGTTTGACTTCATGAAGCGGGCGCTGCTGGCGGTGCTGCTGCTGACCCCGCTGCTGGGCCTGCTGGGCACCATGGCGGTGAACCAGCAGATGGCCTTCTTCTCCGACGCCCTGGGCCACAGCGCCCTGACGGGCATCGGCCTGGGCATCATCCTGGGGGTGGGCAATGATCTGGTGAGCATGCTGGTCTTCGGCATCCTCTGGGCGCTGCTGATCAGCGTCATCAAGCGCACTGGCGCGGCCTCGGCGGACACGGTGATCAGCGTCTTCTCCTCCACCTCGGTGGCCCTGGGCCTGCTGATCCTGTCGGCGGGGGGCGGCTTCGCCAAGTACTCCTCCCTCCTCATCGGCGATGTGCTGACGGTGAAGGAACAGGATCTTATGTGGCTGCTGCTGGCGCTGCTGGGGGGCGTGGGGCTGTGGATGGCCATGTACAACGGCCTGCTCCTCACCAGCATCAACCCCTCCCTGGCCCGGAGCCGGGGGGTGAAGACCCGGCTGTGGGAGGCGGGCTTTGTGGTGCTGGTGGCGGTGGCGGTGATGCTCTCCATCCGCTGGGTGGGGGTCATGCTCATCAACGCCCTGCTGATCCTGCCGGCGGCGGCGGGGCGCAACCTGGCGCGCTCTGCCCGGCAGCACGCCCTGTGGAGCGTGGGCATTGCCCTGGTCTGCGGCGTGGCGGGCCTCCTGGCGGCCTACAGCCTGAACACCTCCGCCGGCGCCGCCATTGTGCTGTGCTCCGCGGTGTGCTACGGCGTCTCCCTGCTGGTGCGCAGCGTGCGGAAGGGCTGAGGGGCGCGCGTTCATGGACCTCCCCGGCGGGAGAAATACCCGTATCCGGTACGGGACGAGAGAGGTGACGGGCATGCTGAAAAGAATCCTGGCGGCTGCGCTGCTCCTGGTCGCGCTTTTTGCCTGCCGCTGTCTGGCCGAGAAGCAGATCCTGGAGGCGCACTTCCTGGACGTTGGCCAGGGGGATGCGGCCATCATCCAGTGCGGCGGGCAGACCCTGATGATCGACGGGGGAGACAAGGATCACAGCAAATTCGTCTACGAATACCTGAAGGATCTGGGGATCACCCGCATTGACTACATGATTTCCACCCATCCCCATGATGATCACGTGTATGGCCTGGCGACCGCGCTGCAGGCCTGCGATGTGGGGACCGTCTATTCGCCGGTCACCGGCTTTGACGGAAAGGGGTTTGAGAGCTTCCAGAACAAACTGCAGGAAAAAGGCGCAGAAATCACGGTTCCGCACCGGGGTGACACCCTCTCCCTGGGCGGGGCTGTGGTGACCTTTTTGTCAGAGCCCCAGAACTGGTGGAGCCTGAACGACATGTCCATCGTCGTCAAGGTGGAGTTCGGCGAGTGTGCGTTTCTCTTCACCGGCGATGCCGGATTGAATGCAGAGCAGGATCTGCTCAGCAGTGGCATGGATCTGCGGGCCAATGTGCTGAAAGTGGGCCACCACGGGGGATTGGATGCCACCTCGAAAGCGTTTGTGGAGGCAGTCAACCCGCAGTATGCCATCATCAGCGTGGGCGAGAACAACAAATTCGGGCATCCGGCGGAAGATACGCTCAGGCAGCTTCAGCGATCCATGGTCAATGTATTCCGGACGGACATCCACGGCACCATTCTGTGCTTCAGCGACGGCAAGAATCTGGGCTTCGTGATGACACAGTTCAAGCCGACTGCGGCACCGGCGACGCCATTGCCGACCCCCGACGGCACGGACACGCCAGCTCCTGCCGACACCCCGGCTGCAGCCGGAAATCCCGCACCCGGTGCGGAAAAAGAGGTGATGTACATCGGCAACAGGAATTCCCATGTGTTCCACGACATGAGCTGCCCATCCATCCAGGACATGAAAACAAAGAACAAAGTTGAACTGTATTCCAGGGAGGAAGCCATCGACCTGGGCTTCAAGCCCTGCGGCAGGTGCAGACCATAAAACCGGCCCCCGCCCCTGCAAAAGAACCGGCTCCTGCGGCATTGCCACAGCAGGGCCGGCTTTTTCGTTGCGCCATTTCACGGTTGGAGGAAGAGCGGCCTTCCGTGTCCTTCGCCCGGGCACCGGATCACAAGAAAAACCCCTTTCCACTCTGTGCTGACACAGGATGAAAAGGGGCAGCTTTTTAGCCTTCGTTCCAGTGTGACATTTTCATTCGTTGTCGTACCCGGTCAACATTTTTCGTACCAACCAGATTCGACATCACACCGGAAACCCTTGCTGTGACTCGATTTGCAGCCTCAGCCCAGCTCGGCGAAGTACTTGATGGTGCGGACCATCTGGCTGGTGTAGCTGTTCTCGTTGTCGTACCAGGCCACGACCTGCACCTGATAGGTGTCGTCGTCGATCTTGGTGACCATGGTCTGGTTGGCGTCGAACAGGGAGCCGTAGGTCATGCCGATGATGTCGGAGGAGACCAGCTTCTCGGTGGTGTAGCCGAAGGACTCGGAAGCCTGGGCCAGCATGGCGGCGTTGATGGCTTCCTTGGTCACGTCATGGCCCTTCACGACGGCCACCAGGATGGTGGTGGAGCCGGTGGGCACAGGCACGCGCTGGGCGGAGCCGATCAGCTTGCCCTGCAGGCTGGGGATCACCAGGCCGATGGCCTTGGCAGCGCCGGTGGAGTTGGGCACGATGTTGGCGGCGCCGGCGCGGGCACGCTGGAGGTCACCCTTGCGATGGGGGCCGTCCAGGATCATCTGGTCGCCAGTGTAGGCGTGCACGGTGGTCATGATGCCGCTGACGATGGGGAAGGCGTCGTTCAGAGCCTTGGTCATGGGCGCCAGGCAGTTGGTGGTGCAGCTGGCGGCGGAGATGATGGTGTCAGCGGGGGTCAGGATGTTGTGGTTCACGTTGAAGACGATGGTGGGCAGGTCGTTGCCCGCGGGAGCGGAGATGACGACCTTGCGGGCACCGGCGTCGATGTGAGCCTGGCTCTTCTCCTTGGAGGTGTAGAAGCCGGTGCACTCCAGCACCACGTCCACACCCAGCTGGCCCCAGGGGCACTCACGGGCGTCCTTGATGGCGTAGATCGGGATCTCAACGCCGTCCACCACGATGGAAGCCTCTTTGGCCTCGACGGTGTGCTTGTTCTCGCCGATGACGCCGCAGTAGCCCTTCTGGGCGGTGTCATACTTCAGCAGGTGGGCCAGCATGGCGGGGCTGGTCAGATCGTTGATGGCCACCACTTCGTAGCCGGGGGCGCCGAACATCTGACGGAAGGCCAGACGGCCGATGCGGCCAAATCCATTGATAGCAACTTTCACAGCCATGGGAATCTCCTCCTTCTCTTTTCGCGGTTCTCCGCAATGCATATTGTAAACGATTTATGGTTTTTTTGCAACTGGTTTCGGGGGAAGATTTGCCGCGGGAGCAAAAACCGGGGACGATGGGCGGCTATTCGGCGGCAAACAGAAAGGAGAGCGCCCTTGCGGACGCCCTCCCGATGGTACCTGTGGGGATGGGATGCCTTACTCCTTGACACCGCCCAGGGCAACGCCCGCGATGATGAACTTGGAGAAGGCGAAGTAGACGATGATCAGCGGCAGGGCCGTCAGGGTCAGGCCCAGGTAGATGGAGCCGTACTCTGTGCGGTAGATGTCGCCCCGCAGCTCCTGCACCATCATGGGCAGGGTCTTCAGACCGGGCTTGGTGAAGAGCATCAGGGGGGTCAGGTAGTTGTTCCAGGACCCGATGACGGCCATGATGCCCATGGTGGCCATGGCGGGCACCATGATGGGCAGGATGATGCGGTTGAAGGTCCGGAACTCGCCGCAGCCGTCGATCCGGGCCGCTTCCACCAGGGAGAGCTGGAGGTTGGCCTCCAGGTACTGCCGGAAGAAGAACACCGTGGAGGCGGCGGCAATGGCCGGGATGATCAGGGCCAGCTGGTTGTCAACCCAGCCCAACTGGTACATGAACATGAAGAAGCCGGTGCCGGTGACCTGGCCGGGGATCATGATGATGGCCATGACCACCGCGTAGAGGAACTTGTTGCCCTTGAACTGGTACACCTTGAAGCCGTAGGCCGTCATAGCGGAGAAGTACACGGACAGGATGGAGGAGCCAAAGGCGATGATGGCGCTGTTTTTGAAGCCGATGGCCACGTTGAAGCCCTTGGAGGACAGCACGTTCCAGTTGTTCACCAGGAAGCTGCTGGGGATCAGGCTCACGCCGTTCTGGATCTGAGAGCTGGAACGGGTGGCGTTGACGATCATCACCCAGAAGGGCACGATGGCCAGCACGCTCAGGAAGGAGCAGAACACATAGATCATGCTCCGCTTGGAGTTGTGCACGCCCTGGACGTGGGCCGTGAAGCTGACGATGGTGCCGGCCAGGAGCATCACCACCACCGGGATGCTGAGGGTGGCATTGCCGTATGGCAGCTTGATGGGGAAGGACATCAGCCGCAGCACGATATAGACGGCCAGGAGCACGGCAGCCAGCTGCAGGAAGGAGGCGAAGGTGTAGAGCTTGCTGGCGTCCTTGTTCCCCGCCAGGATAATCAGCAGGGCAGCCACCGCCAGACAGCCCAGCGTGGCCCAGATGCAGACGGTGTAGGAGGTGAAGGACCAGGTCTCGGAGACGCGCTCCCGCTCCACCATGTTCCAGGAGTCATAGAGTTTGTACTGGTTCACCACCTGCATGTCGATCTCCAGCTCGGCGGGCAGGGTGGCACTGGGGAGGAAGGCGTAGTGGAGGCCGCTGTTCGCGGAGTCGGCGCTGGCGGCCTGCTGCTGGGCGACCAGCTCGTCCAGCTTGGTCTGCTCCTTGGCCACCTTGTCGCGCTGCTTCTGGATATCGGCCTCGGACTTCTTGCCGCCGTTGATCCAGCGGTCCAGCTGGTCCTGAGCGCTCTTGACCTTGCCCTCCTGCTTCTCGATGTCGGCGGTGAGGGCGTTGGCGGAGTTGTCGTGGAAGGTGGCCACCGGCAGGAACATGGCCAGGATGGCGATGGCGATGAAGGCCAGCACGATGATCTTGCGAATGGGCTTCATTTCACTGCCACCTCCTTCTTGTTGGCATCCCGGTGACGCACGGCCGGCTTGGGATCGTGGTCATTGAGGATGTAGCGGATCAGCAGGGAGCCCACGATGATGATGCCGAAGAGCACCACAGAGGCCGCGCTGGCCATATTGAAGTTGTTGGAGCCCGTGAAGCCCTGCATGTAGATGAAGCGGGCCACGGTGTTGGTGGTGTTGTTGGGCTGGCCCTGGGTCATCATGTGGGGGATATCGAACATGGTCAGGCCGCCCACCAGGGAGGTGGTCAGGTTGTAGACCAGGATGGGCTTGATCAGCGGCAGGGTGATCTTCCAGAAGGTCTGGCGGCTGGAGCAGCCGTCCACCAGGGCCGCCTCAAACAGGGAGGGGTTGATGCCGCTGATGCCGGCGATCATGATGATCATGGTGTTGCCGCACCACATCCACCACTGGATGAAGGAGATCAGGCCGCGGGACCAGGCCGTGGAGCGGAAATACTCGATGGGCATGTTGGACAGGCCCAGGGTCTGGATGAGGGTGTTCACCGGGCCGATGGGGTAGGCGAAGAAGCTCATGAAGAGCATACCGATGGTGGCGGCGGTGATGATGTTGGGCATGAAGATCGTGACCTTGAAGAAGCCTTGGCCCCGCAGCCGCAGCCGCGTGTCGGTGAACCAGGAGGCCAGAATCAGGGCCAGGCCCAGCTGGGGCACGAAGTTGAAGAACCAGATGATGATCGTGTTCCACAGCGCGCCCCAGAACATGCCGGACACCAGACTGTTGGAGTCAAAGAGCTGACGGAAGTTCTCAAAACCGATGATGTTGTTGTTCAGAATCTTCTGCCAGCCCACCGCGTCCGTCACGGAGGTCCGGAAGGTGAAGAAAATGGGGTAGAGCTGGAAAATCAGGAATGTGATGAAGAACGGTGCGATGAAGATATAGCCCCAGTGGCTATAGCTCACCGACTTGTGCTTCTTCCCGGCTGCCGCTTGCATGGAACCACCTCTCTGCTGTTTTTTCCATTCCTGCCCGTGTGCAGGGAATGAGGAGTGAGAAGAACGGGAGGGGAAGGCCTTCCCACTCCTCATTCCTTGTACCTGGGTAAGATGAGCGATAAACGACAGGAAACGGGGCTGCCCCCTGCCTCATGGGCAAGAGACAGCCCCGAAGGTATGTCTACCTTTTATTTCGGTTTACGCCGGATCACTCCACGGTGATGGTGGTGATGGTGGCAGCAACCTGCTCCTTGAAGTCAGCCAGGCAAGCGTCGAGATCCTTCTCGCCCTTGGTGTAGGGGGTGGTCACGAACTTGTCCCACAGGTCGTTGATGTCAGCATCATACTCGCTCATCAGAGAGCCGTTGGCCAGAGCAGCAGCGCTGGCGAAGATGGCGTAGTGGTCCTGACCGCCCAGGAAGGGGTTGGGGGTGCCGCCGTTGGCCAGGATGGTCTCCACGGCCTTGGCGCTGCCCACGAAGTCGCCGGAGTCGGCAGCATACTGGGTCAGGAACTCGTCGTTCAGGGTGAAGAAGTAGATCAGGTCATGCATGGCGGCCTTCTTGGCGTCGTCAGCAGTCGCGGCCTTGGCAGCGTTGATGCCCATCCAGGTGCCGCCCCAGCTGTAAGCCACAGGGCCGTCGACCATGCGCCAGTCACCATAGGTGCCGATGTTCTCGCCCAGAGCAGCCAGGTTATCCTCGTCGGAGAGCTTGTCGTTCCAGCCCTCAGCGCAGTGGGGCTTCAGGGTGTAATGCAGGCCCCAGGTGGGGAGGAAGTAGCACAGGGTCTCGATCTCACCGCGCATGCCGGCGAACCACACCTCGGACCAGGCGCCGCCCTTGTGGGTCAGGTCGTCCTGCTCCAGGGTCTTGCACAGCTCTTCGAAGTCCAGCAGCTCGTCATCGATGTTCAGCTTGCCGTCGACAACCCAGCCGGCGCTGCGCTGATACTGATAGGCATTCCAGATGTCGCCGGAACCGACAACCATCTTGCAGGCGCCCTCGGAAGCGGTCTTCAGGGCCTCAGCGGTCTCCAGGAAGGTATCCCAGTCCTTGACCTTCTCCTGCATCTCTTCGGGGGTCTTCACGCCCAGATACTTCTCGGCCAGGGAGGCACGATACATCAGAGCGCCGGGGGTGGACTGCCAGGACAGGCCCTTCTGCACGCCGGCAGAGTTCTGGCCGATCTGCGCCATCACGGGGAAAGCAACGGACAGCTCTTCGTCGGTGAAGCCGATGTCCTTCAGATCGCCGGTCCAGTCCATCTCCACATAGTGCTTCACGAAGGCAGCCTCAAGGGTGAAGATGTCGGGAGCCTCTTCGCTGGTGGCGTTGGAGCCCAGCAGGCCGTCGACCTTGTCCTGATAGGCATGGCCGTCAGTAGGATAGATCTGGAACTGGATCTCGAGCTCGGGATGGTTGGGCAGATAGTACTTCTCGATCATGGTCTGCAGCTCGTTGGTGAAGGACCAAACGACCAGCTTGACCTTCTCACCTTCCGCGCTGGCAAAGGACATGCAGCCGACCAGCAGCATGCAAGCCAGGATCAGAGCGAGAACCTTCTTCATGATTGGTTCCTCCTTGTTTTTTTGCGGCATTGCCGCATATTTTCTCGTAACGGCTTGCGCCGTGTATGAGACTGTTTCAGAAGCCCGCTTGGGGCCAACTTGTGATCGATGGGAAAAAGTATGGCGTTATTTCCCATGACCGCTCACCTTTTTCATAGCAAGGACACTATAGCACACTCGTCAAGAAATGTCTACTGGTAATTTCAAATTTGCGCAGTTGGAAAGCAAAGAATGAGCGGCCGAAAACGCAACATTTGCACAGTGTAAAACAAAAAACGCCGCCACGGGGGCAGCGTCGGGGAGGCCGGGAAGGGAATGAAATCAGGGGTTTCCGGCCAGCCGGGCGGCCTCCTCCGGGGTGAGGACGATGTCCGCGGCGGCGGCGTTCTCCCGGATCCGCTCCGGGTTGGAGACGCTGACGATGGGGAAGACCTTCAGGGGGCCGCACAGCAGCCAGCTCAGGGCGATCTGGGCCACGGTGGCGTTTTTCTCTGCGGCCAGCTCCTCGCAGCGGCGGAGACGCTCCCGGTTCTCCGGGCAGTCGTAGGCCTTTTGGGAGCCCTGGAAGCCGCCCCATTCGTCGCTCTTCACCTTGCCGGAGAGGACGCCGTCGCACAGGCAGGACCAGGCGAAGACGGGCATGCCGCACTGGGCGTACCACTGGCGCTGGTCCCGGTTCTTCTCCCCGGTGATGGTCTTGCAGCCGTTGCCCCAGGGGTCCCGGGTCTGGATGCCCAGGCTGTAGTGGGGGCTGGTGACGGTGAAGCCCTTAAGGCCGTGGGCTGCGGCGTAGGCGTTGGCCTCCGCCACCCGGCGGGCGGTCCAGTTGGAGCCGCCGAAGGCCCCGATGCGCCCCTCCTCGTGGAGCTTGTTGAGGAACTCCACGATGGGGCCCACGGGGAGGAGGGGGTTGTCCCGGTGGAGGAGGTAGATGTCCACATGGTCGGTGCCCAGCAGATCCAGGGAGCGGCGCAGGTCCTCCTCCGCCTGGCGGGCCCCCACCCGGGGGACAAAGCCCGCCACCGGGTGGCAGCCCTTGGTGAGGAGCACCACGTCCTTCCGCCGGTCGCTGCGGCGCAGCCAGGCGCCGATGGCCTCCTCGCTGCGGCCGTAGACCCGGGCGGTGTCCAGGCAGTTGATGCCGCAGGAGAGGGCGGTCTCCACCAGCTCATCTACTTCTCCGCCGGAGGAAAAGGCCCGGCCGGCGGTGCCCAGCACCAGGCGGGAGACGGGCTTGTCCACGAAGGGGATGGTGTCGTAGCGCATGGGGTGCCTCCTTTTACGGGGGGGGATTTCGCGTCTGCGGACGCGACCAGAGGGCTTTCCGATCGCCCTCTGGACTCCTTCGGGGTCCACGCTGGTTTTACAGGGGATTTCGCGTCTGCGGACGCGACCAGAGGGCTTTCCCATCGCCCTCCGGAATCCTTCGGGGTCCACGATTTTGGGGAGGTCTGGAAATTGGATAAATCAGGAAAAGCTACAGCGAGGCCAGGTAGGCTTCGCTGACCTCGGCGGTGGGGCCGTCCAGGCGCACCCGGCCCTGGTCCAGCCAGATGCAGCGGGGGCACAGCTCCCGGATCTGGTCGATGTTGTGGCTCACCATCAGCACGGTGGTGCCGCCCTGCATCATCTCCATCATCCGGGCGTGGCTCTTGCGCTGAAAGGCGGCGTCCCCCACGGCCAGGATCTCGTCCACGATGAGGATCTCCGGGGAGACCAGGGTGGCCACGGCGAAGGCCAGGCGCATCACCATGCCGGAGGAGTAGGTCTTGATGGGCTGGTCGATGAAATCCCGCAGCTCCGCAAAGTCCACGATCTCCTCGTAGCGGGCCTTGAGAAAGTCCTCCCCGAAGCCCAGGATGGCGCCGCTGAGGAAGATGTTCTCCCGGCCGGAGAGCTCGTAGTCGAAGCCGCTGCCCAGCTCCAGCATGGGGGCGATGCGGCCCCGGGTGACCACGGTGCCCGCGGTGGGGGTGTAGATGCCGGAGATCACCTTCAGCAGGGTGGACTTTCCGGCGCCGTTGCGGCCCAGAATGCCCACCACCTCGCCCTCACCCACGTCCAGGGAGACGTCGGTGAGGGCGGAGAAGTTCTCGTAGCGCAGCTTGCCCTTCAGCTTCGCCACCACCCACTCCTTCAGGGAGCTGGTGCGGCTCACGTTCAGCCGGAAGCTCATGGACACATGCTGCACCGATATCATGGGCGTCATGTTATTTCACCACAATGTTCAGCAGGCGGCCGGGGACGAAGATCACCTTCACGATGGTCTTGCCCGCGGTGATGCGCTGCACGTCGGGGTTGGCCGGGAGCTCCTGCTCCGCGGTCTCCTTCGTCAGGTCGGCGGGGATCATGATGCGGCCCCGGACCTTGCCGTTCACCTGCACGGCGATCTCCACCTCGGCCTTCTGGAGGGCCGCCTCGTCCCAGGCGGGCCAGGGCTGGTGGTGGATGGGCTCCGCGTGGCCCAGGCGCTGCCAGATCTCCTCGCACAGGTGGGGCGCCACGGGGGAGAGGATCAGCAGGAGCGTCTCCATTTCCTTCACCGTGACGGTGGGCTGGGCGCTCATCTCGTTCACCAGCGTCATCATCTGGGCGATGGCGGTGTTGAACTTCATCTTCTCGATGTCCTCGGAGACCTTCTTCACGGTCTCGTTCAGCACGGCGTTGAGGGCGGGGGAGAAGCTGTCCCCGGCCACCACCTTCTCCTGCAGGCGCCAGACCCGGTCCAGGAACTTCCGGCAGCCCTTGGAGCCGGTGACGGACCACGGGATGGCCTGGTCGAAGGCGCCCATGAACATCTCATAGCACCGGAAGGCGTCCGCGCCGATCTCCGCCACCACGTCGTCCGGGTTGATGACGTTGCCCCGGCTCTTGGACATCTTCTCCCCGTCCTCCGCCAGGATCATGCCCTGGGCGGTGCGCTTGGCGTAGGGCTCCGGGCAGGAGACCTCGCCGATGTCGTAGAGGAACTGGTGCCAGAAGCGGCTGTAGAGCAGGTGGCGGGTGACATGCTCCATGCCGCCGTTGTACCAGTCCACGGGCATCCAGTAGTCCAGCTCGCCCCGGTCGGCGAAGACCTTGTCGTTGTGGGGATCCACATAGCGCAGGAAATACCAGGAGGAACCCGCCCACTGGGGCATGGTGTCCGTCTCCCGCTCCGCATCGCCGCCGCACTTGGGGCACTTGCAGTGCACAAAGGAGGGAATCCTGGCCAGGGGGCTCTTGCCGTCCTGACCGGGCTCGAAGTCCTCCACCTCCGGCAGGCGCAGGGGGAGCTCCTCATAGGGCACGGCCACCACGCCGCACTTCGGGCAGTGGATCAGCGGGATGGGCTCGCCCCAGTAGCGCTGGCGGTTGAAGGCCCAGTCCTTCATCTTATACTGCACGCCGGCGCGGCCCAGGCCCAGCTTCTCCACCTCCTCCACCGCCCGGGCGATGGAGTCCTTCTTGTTGGTGTAGCCGTTGAGGAAGCCGGAGTTCACCATGGGGCCGTCCCCGGTGTAGGCCTCCTTGGTGATGTCGCCGCCCTGGATGACCTCGATGATCTCGATGCCGAACTTCTTTGCGAACTCCCAGTCCCGCTGGTCGTGGGCGGGCACGGCCATGATGGCGCCGGTGCCGTAGCCCATCATCACGTAGTCGGAGAGGTAGATGGGCACCTCCTTGCCGGTGAGGGGGTTCACCGCGGTGAGGCCCTCCAGGCGCACGCCGGTCTTGTCCTTCACCAGCTGGGTGCGCTCAAACTCGGTCTTCTTGGCGCACTCCTCCCGGTAGGCTTTCACTTCTGCCATGTTGGCGATGCGCCCGGCGTACTTGTCGATGAGGGGGTGCTCCGGGGCCATGACCATGAAGGTCACGCCGAAGAGGGTGTCCGGACGGGTGGTGTAGATCTCGATCTTCTCCTCCGTGCCGGCCAGGGGGAACTGGACGAAGGCGCCCTGGGACTTGCCGATCCAGTTCACCTGCTGCATGGCGATGTTCTCCGGATAGTCCACTGTTTTGAGGCCCTCCAGGAGCCGGTCCGCATAGGCCGTGATCCGCAGGTACCACACGTCCTTGGGCAGCTGCACCACGTCCCCGTGGCACACGTCGCACTTGCCGCCCTGGCTGTCCTCGTTGGAGAGCACCACCTTGCAGGAGGGGCAGTAGTTCACCAGGGTCTTGTCCCGGAAGACCAGGCCGTGCTCAAAGAGCTTCAGGAAGATCCACTGGGTCCACTTGAAGTAGTTCGGATCGGTGGTGTCCACCTCCCGGCTGTAGTCAAAGGAGAAGCCCAGCATCTGCAGCTGTCTGCGGAAGTGGTCGATGTTCTCCCGGGTGACCTTGGCGGGGTGGACATGGTGCTTGATGGCGTAGTTCTCCGTGGGCAGGCCGAAGGCGTCCCAGCCGATGGGGAACAGCACGTTGTAGCCCTGCATCCGCCGCTTGCGGCAGATGATGTCCATGGCGGTATTGGACCGGGGATGGCCCACGTGCAGGCCCGCGCCGGAGGGGTAGGGGAACTCGATCAGCCCGTAAAACTTGGGCTTGGCGTGGGAGGCCTCCGCCTCGAAGGCGTGGGTCTCGGCCCAGATCCGCTGCCACTTGGGCTCGATCTCGGCGGGGTTGTAGGCGGGGATGGGCGTGGTCATGGTGGGGTGTCCTCCTTTTGTATTGTACAGGTGGGTTATCAGGTGGAAGATGTCAGCTCCCGGTAGCGCCGCATGAGCTCGGCCACGCAGGAGGATTCTGTGGTGGTGCGCACGTCCATGCCGTAGGCCTCCATCACCGCCCGGTCGTTGCGCTGGTGCGCCGCCCGCAGCTCCGGCGGCATGGTCAGCTCGTCGTAAAGGTCGGCCAGGGAAGCCTCCGGGTACAGCGCCCGGGCATCCAGGATGGCCTGGGCGGTCTGCTCGATGCGGGATTTCTGGGCTTCGGTGGGGGTGGGCCAGGGGAAGTTGTTGTAGACGATGGTGTTGGAGTAACGGTAACGCATTTCCAGTCGTCCGCAGACCGTGCGCATCCAGGCCATGTGGACGTTGGAGGTCAGGACGCCGAAATGGTAGATGCTTGCGTTGGGAACAACCTTTACAAGATTACTACACATTGCGGGAGGTTGCATAAAGCCCATGGGAATGTATTTCCTTTTCTCCGAGGACACTTCCGGAACAACAATGAATGAGCCTTGTGAGATGTTCGTAAATGCGAATTTCAATGGGGTATCTGATAGAGCTCTTGTGACGGCTCGATTGCTTGCAGAACGGTATTCTTTTACTTTTTGTATTCGTTCATAGCAAAGCGGCATTCTCCTGATCTTATCTATCGGACAATCTTGTAAATACAGGAAGTAACGCGGACTTTTATTGATGAACTCGACTGAACCAAACCATTCATGGAAATAAGGAGCAGAACCAGGTTCTTTAGAAACAAAGTCCTCCATTTCTTCCTTAGTGAAAAGATAGTATCCTCCATCTATTGGCTGATTGCCAAGGCTCATTATTGGCACGTTGCACAATGGGTTGGCGCGACTTCCGATGAAGACGTCATCCGCTTCGATCAGATATCCGTTAATGTGGCTTACCTGCATTGCCTCTTCCTGGTCAAAGATCACTTTCACGCCATCATATGGAGCCACGCTGAACCCCACAATCACGCAATGCACATGTGCCTTAATGGCGGCTTCGCTGTCCCAGCGGAATGTGCGGTGGGCAAAGTCAATGTGTACGCCGCTTTCGAACAGGGGCTTCCAGAGATTGGTCACGGTCTCTCCCTGGCAGACGGAGTTTGTCGACACCAGCGCCGTACGGATTGTGGTGTCCTGCATCATCTGTGCGGCCTTTCTGTACCAGCAGCACACATAGTCCAGGTTGCCCACGTTCTTCCACTTCGCCCCGAAGACGGTGAGCACATCCTCCTTCTGCTCGGCAGACATCAGCCGTGCCCCCACAAACGGTGGGTTGACTATTATCTGGAGGCATCTGACGGAAAGTGCTATCGCAATTAGAGGAATCAATTCCGCAATGTACACAACGACGCCCCCTTTCCGACGATCTTGATGGTGACCTATTGCAATGAATTGGGGCTCTGCCCCAAACCCCGAGGTT
>JAFWSH010000008.1 GCA_017519405.1 Clostridia bacterium | reverse complement strand
GTGATCGAGCTGGGCTTAAAGAAACCCGTGCCTGATATAGCTTTCCGCCGTGAAGGCACAGGGATAGCACACCAGCCGCTGGTCAGCCTTGGTGAACAGCACGCCGTCCGCAACGGCCAGGGCGGGGTGATCGGGAGAGACCTGGATATCCGTCAGTTTTCCGCAGCTGTCGAAAGGGTTTGCTCCGATGGTGGTGACGCTGTCGGGGATGGTGATGGAGGTCAGGATGGAGCAGAAGGAGAACGTGTGGTCCCCGATGGATGTGACGCTGTCGGGGATGGTGACGGCGGCCAGGCTGCTGCAGAATGAGAACGCGTCGTCCCCGATGAATGTGACGCTGTCGGGGATGGTGACGGAGGTCAGGCTGTGGCAGCTGAAGAACGCAAAGTCCCCGATGGATGTGACACTGTTGGGGATGGTGATGGAGGTCAGGCTGGTGCAGCCGCCGAACGCGTAGTCCCCGATGGCTTTGATGCCCTGTGGAATGATATAGCTTTCCGCCGTGAAGGCATATGGATAGCACACCAGCTGCTTGTCCGCCTTGGAGAACAGTACGCCGTCGATGACGGCCAAGGCGGGGTGATCGGGAGAGACCTGGATATCCGTCAGTTTTCCGCAGCAGTCGAAAGGGTTTGCTCCGATGGCGGTGACGCTGTCGGGAATGGTAATGGAGGCCAGGCTGGAGCAACTGAAGAACGCGCGGTCCCCGATGGATGTGACACTGTCGGGGATGGTGATGGAGGTCAGGCCGCGGCAGTTGAAGAACGCCTCGTCCCCGACCCGGGACACGGTTTTCCCGTCCAGGATGCCCGGGATGGCCAGGGTTCCGTCCTTCCCGGTGTACTTGGTGAGCGCCACCGTGCCGTCTTCCAATACGATGTACTGATAGTTGCCGCTGGTGAGGGGCTGGGGCGTGGCGTCTTCCGCGGCGGCGGGGAAGGCGGTCAAGGCGAGGAGCGTCACCAGCGCCAGGAGCAGCGTGAAAAGGCGTTTCGGCATAAATATGTCCCCCTTTGTGCTGTGGTTGGATTTATTGTAGCACAGGGGGCGGGGGGTGTAAAGGGAAAGGCCTCCGGTCGCACCGGCGGGGAAGCCCCCCTGTCCCTGCGGGGACATCCCCCCAGCGAGCTGGGGGAACAGGGAGGAAGCCCCCGCAGCCTCGGTTCACTTACTAAAAGGCTCCCCAGCTCGCTGGGGAGCTGTCGCCGCCCCCGCGGGGCGGTGACTGAGGGGTAACCCCCGCGGGGGGGCACGACCTCATCCGTCCGTGCCAGCACGGACACCTTCCCCTGGGAGGGGAAGGGGGACCGCTTGCGGTGGATGAGGTTTTCCTCTTCCCACAACAAAACCCCCTCGCCACCCCACCGCGGGTGAAAGAGGGGGCTTTATTCTGCTGTCTGTCAGTCTGGCAAACTGACCATACGGAACCCCGGCAATTTCTCAGAAAATCCGCACCGGCAGCACCAGGAAGAGGTAGGCATTGCCCTCCTTGGGCACGATGACGCAGGGGCTCACATTGCTGTTGAACTTCATGCACAGCTCATCGTCCCCCACATTGCGGATCACGTCGGTGAGGTACTTCGCGTTGAAGGCGATCTCGATGGGGTTGCCGTTGGTGGCCACGGTGAGCTCCTCCCGCACATCGCCCAGCTCCGCGTTGGAGGAGATGGTCATGGTGCCCTCGTTCACGCTCATGCGGATGAGGTTGTTCTTGCCCTCCCGGGCCATGAGGCTGGCGCGGTCGATGGCGTTCTGAATGTCGGAGCGGTTCACCAGGGTCTCCGTGGCGAAGGAAGCCGGCAGGATCCGCTTGTAGTCGATGTACTCCCCCGCCAGGAGCACCGTCTCCAGCCTCGTCTTCCCGAAGGTGGCGGTCATGTGGCCGCCGCCGAAGACCAGGCTGCAGTCCTCCTCCTCCTCGGGCAGCACCCGGCCCAGCTCCTGCATCACCCTGCCAGGGATCACCACCCGCAGGCCGTCGGCGTCGAAGGCCCGCTGATCCACCTGCAGGGCCAGGCGGAAGCCGTCCAGGGCCACCAGCCGGGCCTCGCCGCTGTTGACCTCCATCAGGATGCCGGTGAGGAGCTGGCGGTTCTCGTCCGTGGCGATGGCGAACACCACGCCGTTGATCATCTTCTTCAGCTGGGCCTGGCCGATCTTCACCTCGGTGCCCTGGGCCTCGTCGCTCATCTCCGGATACTCCATGGGATCCATGGCCGTGAGGGTAGAGCGGGAGGACAGGCACTGGATGGTGGCCCGGCTGTTGTCCGCAATCTTCACTTGCATGTCGCCGCCGGGGAGCTTCCGCACCAGCTCAAAGAAAATCCGGGCCGGCAGCACCGTGCGGCCAGCCTCCTTCACCTCCCCCTCCACCGCCGTCTGGATGGTGAGGGAGCCATCGGAGCAGGTGAGGAGAATCCCGTCGCTGTCCGCCTCCACCAGGACGCCGTTGAGGATCTCCCGGGCGGAGCGGGCGGCGAGGGCACGGGTGACGATGTTCAGCCCATCGATCATGGCCTGAACCTGGACGGTGAATTGCATGCGGATCATCCCTTCTGTTTGCTGTTGTATACCCTATAATCAATATAGTCGTTGTAGTAGGGGCTGTGGATGCTGTGGATAACCCGGGAAAGCCGCGCCCCCGGCGGGTTTGCGGGCGACCGGGCCTGTGGATGGCCTGTGGATGAGCGGTGGATGAAATGTGGATATTCCTCCCAAAGAGATTCTTTTTCCGGGGAAAGAATCCTGCCGGCTGGCGGAAATTTCCTCTCTCTCAACGCCCATCCCGGAGGATCAGGGCTTTTTTCCGATAAACCGGCGGGGGAAAGGGCGGGTTATCCACATCTTCCACAGCTGTGGATGAAGGGGCTGTGGAGAGAGAGGGCCATACGGGACGCGGGTCCGGGTCAATCCTTGCACAGGGTATCCACAGGAGGCGCCGGTTTATCCCCAGGGGGCGGGGCTTCGTCCGTGAAGCCCGGAATGGCCCGGAATCTGCCCATGGGGGTGAAGCGGAAGTCCCGGCTGCCGTCGGGGAGGGGGGTGATGCGGACGGCCAGGTGGTCCTCCGGCAGGGCCTCGGGGCAGCGCTCCGGCCACTCCACCACCGCCACGCTGTCCCCGCCCAAGTACTCCTCCAGGCCCATGTCCCACAGCTCTTCGGCGCCGCTCAGGCGGTACCAGTCGAAGTGGCACAGGGGCAGGCGGCCCTCCTCATACAGGTTGAGGATGGTGAAGGAGGGGCTGGCGATGGGGCCCCCGATGCCCAGGCCCCGGGCGATCCCCCGGGTGAACTCGCTCTTCCCGGCCCCCAGATCCCCCAGGAGCAGCAGCACGTCCCCGGCCTGCAGCGACGCGGCCAGGGCAGCCCCCAGGCGCCGGGTCTCCTCCGGGCTGCGGGTCACCATGGGCATTCCCCCTCTCTCCCCTTATCATACGACATTTTTCCCTTCCTTGCAAGAACAGGACAGGGAAAAGGGGATGGGGTGGGGAAAAAGAAAAGAAAAAGGAAAAAGGGGCCGGAGCCCCTCAGCCTCGCGGCTGCTGTTTTTCCCCGTCAGGCCGCCCGGACGATGAGCTCGTCGATGGTGGTCTGGAGCATGGCGCTCAGGACGCAGAGGTTGTCGATGGAGGGCAGGCACTTCCCGGAGCGCCACTTGTAGTAGGCCCGGGGGGAGGTGAGGCCCAGCCCGTTCACCATCTGGGCCACGCTGATGTTGCGCTCCTTGCGCAGCCGGTCGATCTTCTGCCCGGTGGCCGCCATGTCGATGGACACATACACCATGTGCATCATGGAATCGCCTCCTTGGCTTGTCGGTCCCGCTTGCCTTCTGTGTGGGGGAGAGTATAGTACAAACCCGGGGGCGTGTCAATAGTGAAAACGCGTTTTTTTGATTTTTTATTTGGTTTTGTGAATTTGTAGGTGTCGGGGATATCCGCAACCTCACCCCCCGGTCTCCTCTCCTCAACAGGCTGGGTGGCTGCGGATTCTGCCGGGGCAGCCGCAGCGGGGGTGATGGGTTCATTGTCTGGCATGAAGGGCCTCCTTTGTTTTGAGGCAGTTCACATGTTTTGATGGAAAAAGGCACGGGAATATGGTATGATTTACGGGAGCTATGGGTTCGATGAACCGGATTTTGTGAAGGAGAAAGAGCATGCAGCATGCTGGCGGAGGAGAAAATGTTTAAATACGAGATGGTTGATCTGCCTAAAATCGCTATTATTGGCAAGGAAGGCTTATGCACGAAAGAAAAGAATGTGGTTCAGGATCTGTGGCAGCAAGCCAATTCCAATTTCAGCGATATTACAGATCTTGGAATGAAAAACGCTGACGGTTCTTTTGTTGGATTCTGGGGAGCCATGAGCGATGAAACGATGTCTTTTATGCCGTGGACGGATGATTTCTCAAGGGGATTGTATTTGGCTGGCATTGAAGTATATGAGGATACGCCAGTTCCGGACGGATGGGTAAAGTGGGTGATGCCGGCCAGAAAATATCTTGTGACAGAGGTAACTCCGGAAAGCTATGGGGGGACATTCCGAAATGTGATCGACAGTCTGATCCCGGAGCTTGGGTTGAAACTTGCAGGCGCTGTATGTGATTTTACCGAACCGGCAACCGGCCGGAATAAACTGTTTTTCCCCGTGGAGTGAGAAAACCGGGATTTGCGGAGGTGAACATGATGCTGGCAATACTTAAAGCGAGATTTTCAGAGCATAAGGAACTGCACCCGGATTTGGAATGGTCCGAGGTGGAGCGTCGGCTACGCGAGGTTCCCGCTGCCATCGCGGTTTTGCAAAGGATGGAAGAAAGCGGCGGTGAGCCGGACACCATCGGCTATGACGCAGAGACAGGAAAACTCATTTTCTGTGACTGCGCAAAGGAATCGCCCGCCGGGCGCAGAAGCCTGTGTTATGACGAAAAGGCTTTGCAAGGGCGCGCCAAAAATCCGCCGTCCGGCAGCGCCGAACGAAAAGCGAAAGAGATCGGCGTTTCGATGATGACG
>JAFWSH010000022.1 GCA_017519405.1 Clostridia bacterium | reverse complement strand
TCAGCCCGGCCCCGTATGCCGTTCATCCGGGAAACCCAGGCCATGGGCTCGTCAGCTTTCATCTGCTCAGTGACACCCTCTTGCCATGCCATCTGTAATGTCAGTTGCTCCAGCATGCTGACGGCCCTCTCGTCCACTTCGGTCAGATGTCTGTCGAGGGTGCCGTCCTGAAGAAGCTGCCGGTAGAGATCCGGATGGACTTCTTCCAGGTAAGCTTTGTGCATTCTGCCCCATTTGCCAATATGGTGTTGGGCAGAAACCTCGAGAGATGTTCTGCAATGGGACAGCGTTTGCTTTTGTGGTTCGTAAGTGAGCTCGCTTCCATTGACTGATTGTTTCATTGTGGCATCCTCCGTATTCATCATATTGACCAATCCTGAACGCAGATGCTGTTTTGTTAGGAATTTGTGCTATTACTGGTTTATGGATACCCTTCATGGCTGGGGAGCTGTCGCCGCCCTCCGCGGGGCGGTGACTGAGGGGCAACCCCGGGCATTTCCCCTTGCCTCCCCTGAAAGGGGAGAGAGACCGCCGCAGCGGTGGAGCGGATTTCCCGGCGGCGAACCAAAAAGGAGGGGCTCCGCCTCTCCTTTTGCATGCTCACTTTCCCCCGCGCTGCCGCCCCTCCCCGAAGGCCCAGAACTTGTTCATCACGAAGTTCAGGGGGATGGTCACCAGCAGGGTCAGCAGGCTGGCCAGCCAGTAGGGGATGCCCGGGGTGGGCCGGGCGGAGAGCAGGGTTTTCAGCCAGGGGGCCAGGATCAGCCCCGTCAGGGCGTAGCAGGCCACGGTCTTGCCGTAGGCCCGGGCGTGCTCGCCGGGGGTGCGCCTTCCGCCGGTCTTCTTGAAGACGAAGCGGCTGTTCCACAGGTAGCTGTGGGTCACGCTGATGCCGAAGGCCAGCACATTGGTCCACAGGATCCGCCGGGACATGGTCAGCCCCAGGGCGGCGGGCAGGCACGCGGGCCGGGCCCAGGCGGGGTCGGTGAAGAGCACATAATAGCACAGCATCTCCACGGCGTAGGCCACCAGGGTGTTGGAGACGCCCACCAGGCCGAATTTCACAAACTGGAGCAGGTTTTTCTTCTCCAGCCATTTGATGATGCCTTCAAACAGGCTGCGGATGGTAATCCCTTCCTTCCCGGGACGCCCCGCCGGGCCTCACTTGTAGGACACGGAGCGGTAGACGTCGTTGATGACCTCCGGGGCCTGGCCGGCGCCCTTGATCTGCCGCTCCACCGCCGGGAACATGATGACCATGGTGCGGCCGCGCTGGAGGCGGATCTCCTGTCCGTCGGGGCCGTAGAAGACCGTGCGGCTGGACATGCCCTCCCGCCGCCACACCCCCGCCACGTGCACACCGTTCATGAAGTAGTCCGCGTTGCCCCCGGCGGTGAAGTTCCCTCCGCCGTAGTCGGCGAAGAAGGCCGCGTCCCCGGTGTTGTGGGTCACGGGGGCGTCCTTGGTCACCCAATCCACGTCCGTCCACTGGATAATGACGTTGGAGAAAGTGATGGACTCGTTGGTGTCATAGTCGGCGTAGACCAGGCCCTCCCCGCTGTGGACGTAGCGGAGGTAGCGGCGCACCGTGGGGCTCCAGCGGTACTCCGCATAGTAGTCCGACCGGCCCCAGTCCACCATGACGGTCCCGGCGGGATCCCCCTGGGCGGGCTCGTTGGTGAAGAGCCAGGTGTGGTTGGGGGCGGTGTAGTCCTCCGCCACCAGCTGACTCATGGCCGCGGCGTTGGCGCCCTTGTCGTGGGGGGAGACCAGCTTCTTCCTCTTATAATAGAGCTTGCTCCACTTCTTCTTCCCCTCGGTGCCGGAGAAGAGCAGGCCGGACTTGCTGGCTCCCAGGGCGCTGAACTCATCCAGCACATTGGTGAGAGGATACTCCTGCTGGCCGTAGAAGAGGAAGCCCGCGCCCCACTCCTCCCGCAGCCACACGTGCCCCAGCCGGGCGGAGCGCACGGGGCCCACGTCGTCCGGGATCAGGTCGGAGAAGAGCAGGGAGATCCGGGTCTGGCCCTCCCGGCGAAGGGGGGACTCGTAGACAATGTCCGCGCTGGCGGCTCCCCAGGGCGCCCGGGCCTTGGCCCCGTTGTCCGTGTTGTCGATCTGCACCAGCATGGGCAGATAGCGCCCGGTCACCGCCAGCCCCGTATAGTCCCGGTTGGCCGGCTGGATGGCGGAGAGCTTCCGCCCGGTGGTGGGGCTCTCCCCCGGGATCACCGGGTTCAGCTCCGTCTCCGCCGGGACGATGCCCCGGTCCTCCGTGGGGTTGAGATGGGTGGCCGCCAGGGCGGGACAGGTCCCCGCCAGCAGGATCACCGCCGCCATCAGACAGATCAGTCGCTTCATCAATATCACGCGCCTCGCTGCAGCAAAATCGGGTTACGGGACCGGATTTCCGGCCTCCGGGGAAAATGATAGCAGGAGCTGTCCCGAATGTCAATCTGCCGGGCAGGTTGTTACAACCCACCCTGACCCGGGGAAACACACGAACGTTTTATGTAAACAAGGCGGAAAAGTTCGTCATAATTCCTTACGAAAGCTGACCCGGGAAAGTGATGATTCGGAGAAGAAAAAACAATGGAATTTTCGCCAAAAACCGCTTGACAAAAGGAATCCTCTGTGATACTATGGTCAAGCTGACCGCGAGAGCGGACCGGCGGAGGACCTTGAAAACGATACAGGGAAGAAGAAACGCAAGGAAAGAGACAGTGTAATTCCGAGAGTTTAAAGGATTGAACGGAAGAGTTTGATCCTGGCTCAGGACGAACGCTGGCGGCGTGCCTAACACATGCAAGTCGAGC
>JAFWSH010000021.1 GCA_017519405.1 Clostridia bacterium | reverse complement strand
CTTTTGTATTCTGCCAGAGCAACAAAACAGAACCGTACCAAGGGGCTCAACGCAGGTGCTCAAGCACCGAACGCCTTACCCTATTACGGTTCTGACACCATTAGCGTAGCAGATGCATTGAAAGCTGTCAAGGACGGTTTTAACGATGTGCTTCCGCTTGATGTGCTGAATCGACTTGGGGAAAAAAGAAGGATAACAAAGGATACACCATTTCTGCGGTACAGCATACAGGCGATGGACCGGGAGTACCGGCAGACGGTGGGCGAAATCGAGGCAAGGGCGCAGGAGGAGCGCGGGAAGTGGCAGCAGCCGGACTACCGGGGAGCCGTGGCGCTGGAGGACTACTTTGACGTGGGCCGGGGGCAGGTGAGGTATAGCATCCAGTCGATGTCTGACGGAACGCAGTATGTGGAGGTGGATACGGATCAGGATATCTTTGACGGAGTGCCGCTTGAGGATTATGGGAGAGTGATCGGCAGATACATGCGCGATCATTTCAGAGGAACACAATTAACAATAGCAGGGAATCAAATAAGGGTAACAAGAAAAGGCGTAGGCGAATACACTGGACGCCGCGGTTACATGACAGATGATTTGTACGAAGCAAAAGAAAGAGCCGGAACAGTACTGGACAACATGATGCAAGTGGCAACGCTTATTAAGGACAATGTGCCGGATGATGGGACACATCCTGAAGCTGTTGGAGGATGGGGATATTATAGAGTGCTGTTTATGGCCAAAGGACGGATGTATGAGGGAACAATCAATGTTATGAACCGTCAGCATGACAAAGTGTTTTATGATATAAAGCCAATAAGAGACATTACTGGGGCCAGCTCTGCAAATAACAGAATCACCACCAGCAATGCCTCTACGGTTAGTGTACAGCAAAACCAACCTAATGTAAATGACCAAACTGGTCAAAGTGGTGTGCGGCGCAGTATTGATGAGGCGGACCGTGCGTACATGGCGGCGGTGGAGCGCGGAATCGGAACCGGCAAAATGGCATACGTTTTGTTCACGGTGAATCACGAAAGCCGTACTGTTGAAGAGCTTCAGGTGCTGTATGCACTAAGGGCCAAAACAGAAAAAAAGGAGGGTGCCGCAGTTGCCAAGCCCATTTCCCAATCGGGACGGGACTATGCACCCTCCGATGTAATAAGTATAGTTGACATGTTGGACGCTGTCAAGGACAAAAAAAGGGCAGGGGCTGTTGGTCAATGCCCAGCCCATGTCCAGTAACGGACGGTACTCACCAGCCCCTGCTACGATAAGTGTAGCGGACGCACTGAATTCTGTCAAGGACAAGTTCAACGATGTACCATTTAAGAACGGAACGATGGATCATTTGTATACCAGGTATCCGCAAAAAGAATCGAAGGAGAACAAAATAAGAGCTTGAGCCCAAATGGGTATAAGTCCCGTCAACACCGCCGGCAAGGGCGGAGAAATGGCTCAAGCTTCCACCGGTAATGTAACACAGGATCGGACAGAAGGCAATGGCCAAACTGGCCAAAGTGGTGTGCTGCACAGCATGGAGGTTCCTCTGCGCAGAAAACCTCATCCGGCTCTGCGGAGCCACCTTCCCCTGGGAGGGGAAGGCTGGGATTGGGGAAGCGATCACAGGACAAAGGGTGCGGCCATCATCGCGGCGGGCCGGGTGCGCCTGGACTGCAGGCCGGACAATCCCGGGCTTGTGATGCCGGGCGTATGGTGGTATACTGGTGCCGGTATGAAGGGGCGGACAAATCGGGCATGGAAAATGGGGATCCAACAGGGTCCGGCTGAAGCAAATCCGGCTGGTTTTCGGAGGAAATCCAATGACGAAGAAGGGATCTGTGTATCGCCGGTTTTGTGGGAGGAGCATTCATCCACGGGCCGCCGTGGTACGTGGCGCCCATGGGATATGGTGCCGGATTGCAGATCCTGTGCGTGCTGATGTTCAGGGCCTCGGAATGAACCCGGCGCGGCGCAGGATCGGAATGGCGTGACTGGTCAGCACCGGTTTTGAAGAGGAGGATATGGGATGATGAAGCTTGGAAGAACAACACTCGTCCTTTTGTTATGCCTGGCCGTTGCGCTGGCGGTTCCCGCCGCAGCGGAGGAAGCCCAGTCCCGGATCGAGCGGGCCGTGGTAACCTACGCGGCGGAAGGGACGCGCGACCGGCAGGCGCTGGCAGGGCTGGCCGCCCTCGACCCGGCGCTGGGTGAAAAATGGACCCGCATCATGGATCTGTGGGAGACGCCGGTGGTGGTCCGTGACGCGCTCCCGGATGACCTGCCGGAGGACGACTCCCTGTGCCTGGTGGCCCTCGGCTTTCAGCTGAATCCGGATGGTACCATGCGGGAGGAGCTGGTTGAGCGGCTCCGCGTGCTGCTGGCGGCGTCCCGGAAGTATCCCCGGGCCGTCATCGTCTGCACAGGCGGCGGGACGGCGGCCAATGACCCGACCGCCACAGAGGCGGGCCGCATGGCGGAATGGCTGGAGCTGCAGGGCGTGGACCCCGCGCGCCTGATCGTCGAAAACCGTTCCCTGACAACGGCCCAGAATGCCATCTATACCTTCGATCTCCTTGCAGCGCAGCATCCCCAGGTCAAGCAGATCGCGATCATCTCCAGCGATTACCACATTGCCACGGGGGTTCTGCTGTTCGGCGCGGAGGCGATCCTGCGGGAGAGCGATGTGGAGATTGTCAGCAACGCCGCATGGCACGCCCCGGGCGGCTCATTGTCCGCCATGTTCCAGGCAGGCGCGCTGATCGAGCTGTCGGGGGACGTGGAGACGGCCTTTGAGATCTACTATGAAACCTATGATATCCACGAGCTGCCGCCGCTGCACGAAGCGCCGTGACACCCCGTGGGGGGGACGCTTCCGCGCAGCGGCGGGAGGAGACCGGGTACGGCAAGGACGGCTTCACCTATGTGAGCAATTACGCCCAGGACCACCCCCATCCCGATTACACCGCGGACGACGACCGCTTTGCGGCGCTGTGGGACCGGCGGCTGGAGGAGATCTTCCCCGGGGAGAACCGGGTGCGCTGCTGGCATTATACGGACGACGGGGAGCTGGACTGGCTGGACTTTGACTACACCGGGTACTGAGCGCCCGGCCGACGATCCCGGAAAGCGGGCAAGGGGGGCGGGTCCTTCTTCGGCCCGGTGGGGAGCTTCGAGGCGGGCTATGAGCTCGACGCGGTGGTGCTGGACGACAGCTGCATCCCCTATCCCCGGAGGCTGTCCCTGGCGGAGCGGCTGGAGCGGCTGTCTACCTGGGCCTGGACCGGCACGGGATCCTGGCGAAATTCGTCAGGGGAGCGCCGGCGTGACCCACCCTACCGAGGCAAAAAGCGGCATATGAAAACTCCCCGGCGGACCAGGGAGTCTTTTGTGTACAGGGAAATCCATGCCGGGGCCGCGCCCCCGCATCAATTGCCGCCGAAGATCCAGCCCACGGCGCCCCGGAGGCTCACCAGGTACCAGCCCGCCTCCTGCTTCAGGATGGGCAGGCGCTCACCCTTGCTCAACAGGCCCACCCGGGGGGCGTCGATGGCGCTCCAGGCGTACACTGGCGTCTCGCTCTCGGTGACATACCAGGCCGGGTTGATGGCCAGGTAGTCCGCGTTCAGCCAGCCCACGGGGGAATCGATGGCGTCCCCCAGGGTGCAGTAGACAAAGCCGTTCTCCATCTTGGGGCCGTCGGGGAGATCCGCCCCCACCACGATGGGCAGGTCGCCATAGGAGAGGGTGCGCACCGCCTTGGCGGAGGCCCGGGGCTTCTCCCGCATGGTCAGGCTCTCGCAGAGCACCACGGCCTGGTAGCCGATCTGCTGACCGGGCTCCTCCGGCGGAATGATCTCCGCCTGCCCGAATCCCAGGCAGCCCAGCGCCAGCACCAGCGCCGC
This sequence comes from Clostridia bacterium, assembly GCA_017519405.1. Classification (GTDB taxonomy): domain Bacteria; phylum Bacillota; class Clostridia; order Christensenellales; family Aristaeellaceae; genus RUG11272. Next base: position 11,463 of record JAFWSH010000021.1, on the reverse strand, counting down.
CAGCATCGCCAGCCAACTGAATCTCCTCATGTTCATCGCTCCTTTATCTTGGGTTCATCCATACAACGGGGAAACCTGCTGTTTTGTTCCCCGGAATGCCGGGATTTCTTCCCTGACGGCTTTTATGGCGCTCACAGCTCCCCGGGGGCGCCGGCTGCGGCCCGGAGGCGCTCTGTCAGCAGCTCCCGGCCGATCTTGCCCGTCATGTGGTCGATGGTGATCTCCACACAGCACAGGCGGCCCTCCCGGAGGGTGTCCTCCGTCTCCTGCCGGTACAGGTCCTCAAAGCCGGCGGAGTACTTGGCGCCCACGGCGTTGGCGGCCCGGCGCATCTCCTCCTCCCCCTCCAGGATCCGGGCCCGGCCGAAGGCGATCACGCTGCAGAATTTGGTGGTGCGCTCCCGGGGCATCACCTCGTCCCGGTCGATGACGGTGAAGGAAACCTTCGGGTCCCGGCGGATGGCGTCGATCTTGTGGCCGGTTGTGGCGCAGTGGAAGCCGATGGTGCCCAGGCCGCTACCCCCCTCCTGATACACAAAGCTCAGGGGCACGGTGTAGGGATAGCCGTCGTCCCCGTGCAGCCCCAGGACGCCGGAGGTGGCCCGGCGGAGGATCTCCTGACACTCCACCGTGGAAATCTGCTGCCGGGATCTGCGCATGGGTCTGAACATCGCCCTGCCTCCTTTCGGGGTCGCCGGGGCTTACGCCTCCCGGCGGACTTTCCGGCCAAGCAGCCGGTCCACCAGCATGAACAGGAAGCCCAGCACCACAAAGATGGCCAGCAGGGCCAGCACCCAGGTGACCAGGCCCCCCACCCCCACCCGGTCCGGGTTCAGGAAGAAGTAGGGGTAGATGACGGGGTCGGTGCCGGCGTAGTTCATGACGCCGGCGTCGAAGCCCCACAGGGCGGCGTGGATGAACACGTACACCAGGTACGCCAGGGGGAAGAGAGTGGACAGCAGCGGCAGATGCCAGGTGACCTTCCCGTGCTCATAGAACAGCACCCAGTCCGCCACATACAGGATGGGCAGCACGATGTGGCACAGGACGCACTCCACCTTGTAGTTCAGGGCCGGATCCCGGTTCGGGTCGTTGGCCAGGAGGGCGTTGAAGATCAGCAGGGTCAGCACCAGGCCCAGCATGCTGATGAAGCGCAGCCGGGGCGCCGTGGTCACCCAGCCGTCCCCCTGCCGCCGCAGGGTCTGCACCAGCTCCGCCACCATGACGCCGGTGCACAGGTAGAGGCTGAGGTTGGTGAAGTAGATATAGAAATCGCCGGTGAACTTCATGTCGAAGAAGCCGGTGCTGCCCACGCAGGCCACCAGGGCCAGGCCGCAGAAAACCGCCTGGAACACCAGCTGGGCGTCTCTCTTTTTCCCGAATGCTTTCATCTCAAATCCCTTGTTTCTCCATTTATTTGCGCCCCGGGTCAGGGGGCCGGATACCAGGGAATCCCCGCCGCGTCGGCCCAGGCGGCCGCCGGGGAGCCCGCCGGGGCGATGATGGCCAGCCCCTCCGGCGCGCCGGAGAAGCAGCCCTCCCCCACCGTGGTCTGCCCCCGGAACACCACCAGCGCCAGCCGGGGCATGGCCGCGAAGGCCGAAGCCCCCAGGCTCCGGGTCTCCTCCCCGATCTCCACCCGCTGGGCGGCGGTGCCGGAGAAGCTCTCCTCCCCCACCGTCCGGGCTTCCACCCACAGGGTGGCCAGGTCCGCCCCCCGGAGGGTCACCACCGCGATGTCCGCGCTGCCCTCCCCCAGGAGCCGCACCGTGCCGGCGGTCTTCACCGTCACCCGGTTCTCCAGGACGGAGGCCACCGCCGGATCCTCGCTCTTCCACAGCCGGTCCGGGGAGAGGCAGAACACGTCCCCCGGGGCGGCGGTCAGGCTCCCGGCGGCCGTCTCCGGCTTCGCCACCACCGGGTAGGCGTGAACCGTCAGCTTCCGGGTGCTGTTGTCATAGACCAGGTCCACCCCGTAGTCGGTGCCGCCCACCGGGAAGATCTGGTCCCGCACCACCGCCAGGCTCATCCGCTCGTTGATGCCGTAGTTGTTCCGCAGGTCGTTGGCGCCGAAGGTGGACGGGACGAAGGTGAAATCCCGCTCCCCCTTGGCCAGCCGGGTTTTGATGACCTGGGTGATGGCGTTGACGTGTTTGGTGAGGGCGCCGGCCTTGTGGGCGTAGCTGTTCCGGTAGCCTGTGGCCAGCTGCTGCACCAGCTCGCACTCGTGGGCGGAGACCCCCTCCAGGGCCTCGTTGGTGAGGCCGAAGTAGGTGTGGGTCTCCCGGCCGGACTGGGTGCCGCTCTCCAGAGAGGAACCCTGGCCGGAGCCCAGGGGGTCGTCCCAGGTGACGTCGATGTGGGTCCACTCCCCGTCCAGGTACACCAGGTTCCAGATGTGGTCGGTGCCCAGCTCCATCATGTTGGGGATGCCCACCGCATCCAGCAGCAGGCTGTAGGCGTCGGTGTAGGCCTGGCAGACGCCGGCGCCCCGCATGAGCACGCCGTCGGCCTCGTAGGTGTCGGGCTCGTTGTGGGTGATGTCATACTGGGCGTTCACCACCAGGAAGTCGTGGAGCGCCAGGGCCTTCTCGTAGTCGGTCATGCCGGGCTTCACCACCGTGGCCACCACGTCCGCCACCTTCTCCGGGAGGGTGACGGGGGTGCCGCCGGTGCCCGGGACGAAGACCTCCCCCCGCAGGCGCCAGTTCAGCAGGCCCTCCGCCTGAATGGCCGCCAGGGCCGCGCTGTTCTTCCCCACGATCATCACGGTGTTCTTGTCCACCAGGGGGAGGGACAGGGCGGTGACACTGTCGGGAATGTCCACGGACTCCAGGGAGGAGGCCAGCAGGGCCCGGGCCCCCAGGGTCTTCAGGCCGGCAGGCAGGGCGATGTGGGTCACCCCGGTGCCGTTGAAGGCGTCCGCCCCGATCCCGGTGACGCCGCTGCCCAGGGTGACGGAGGTCAGCAGCGGACAGCCCATAAAGGCCTCGTCCCCCACCGTGCGGACACTGCTGCCCAGGGTGACGGAGGTCAGGGCCCGGCAGTAGGCAAAGGCGCCCCTGCTCACCGTCTCCATGCCGTCCAGGGTCAGGCGGCTCAGGGAGTTGCAGCCCGAGAAGGCCTCCGCCCCCAGGCTCAGGCTCCCGGCGCTGCCCAGGGTCAGGGCGGTGATGCCCGTGCCGTAGAAGGCCTTGTCCCCCACGGACTGCAGGCTGGACGGCAGGGTCACATGGCTCAGCAGGGAGCAGCTCCAGCAGGCCATCTCCCCGATGTGGACCACGCCCTCCTGGAACACCACCCGGGTGAGCTTTTTCCGGTTGTAGAGCAGCCGGTCCGGCACCCGCTGAAAGCTGCCGGGGATGGTGACGGACACCACGCCGGTGGGCACCGCCCAGGTGCTGGCGTTCACCACGGGCACGCCGTCAAACTCCCCGGGCAGCACCAGGTCCGTGTCCTTGCCGCTGTACTGGTAGAGGGTGATGCCCGCCTCCGTCTCGTAGTACCACCAGTCGTCCTGCTTCAGGATGGAGCGGCGGACGCCGTCGATGGTGATGTAGCCCACCAGTTTTCCGGCCGCCTGGGCAGCGGCTGTCTGCAGCACCAAAAGCACCGCCAGCAGACAGGCCAGCCATCGTCTCACGGATCCGTCACCTCCCGAAACAGCCGCCGGGCGCCCGCCGGATAAAACCCGAAACCCGGAGGGGGATTCCTCCCCCTCCGGATCCGGTGATCCGCGGCTCGCCCGCAGTCAGGTTACTCGAAGATCTCCTCCTCCTCCAGGGTGGGCGTCTCCTCCGGCACATAGTCCGCCAGGAAGGCGCTGTCCAGGGCCTGGGGCCAGGAGATGCTGGTCTCGATGGGATAGCTCTGGAGCACCCGGGGATAGAAGTCGAAGTAGATGTTGGAGTAGATGGGCATGGCCGGCAGCACCTCCGCAAAGCGGACCTGGAAGGCCAGCCAGGCGGTGCAGTAGCCCAGCAGGTCCCCGGGCTGGGTCTTGCGCATGGCCACCGCCGCCTCATACAGCTCCTCGTCCGCCACGCCGGAGGTCAGCCACACATGGGCGCCCTCCTCCTCCCCGAAGGCGGCGGAGGGATCGTTCACCAGGGAGAAATTGGTGGCCAGGAAGTACATGTCGTACTCCGCCGACACATTGTGATAGTACTGGGGCAGCAGCTCCGCCAGGGGAATGGCCTCGACGGTGAGGGAGATCCCCACCTCCGCCAGGGCGGGCACCAGGATCTCCTCCAGGGCGGCCCCGGCGGCGCTGCCCCGGGCATAGGCCAGGCGCAGGGTCAGGGGCGTCAGGTTCCCCGCCTCGTCCCGGCGGTGGCGCAGGGTGTCCTGTCCGGGCCGGAAGGCCTCCCCCGCGCTGTTCAGGTTCCAGCCGGCCTCCTCCAGCAGCATGGCGGCCTGGGCGGGATCCAGGGGGTAGGCCTCGATGTCGGAGAGCTGCAAGGCCTCCCACCGGGCCATGGCCTCGGCATAGGCGGCCTTGTCCGCGGCGGAGGCGCTTTCCTCAGGTTCCCGGGCGGGGTTGGGCATGGTGCCGTTCAGCAGGCGGTACATCCACTGGCCCAGGCCGAAGTAGCCGTCCGCCCGCTGGCCGTTGTCCCCCACCGTGGCCGCCATCAGGGCATCCCGGTCGGTGGCGCAGGCGATGGCCTGGCGCACCGCGTTGTCCCCCAGGATGCCGTCCCGGGCGTTGAAGCTGATGAAGCCCAGGCCGCTGCGCAGGTAGCTGCTGTAGCCGAAGGCCTCGTCCCCGGCCGCCAGGGCCAGGCCCTCCCCCACCAGGTCCGTCCCGGCCGCCTTGTTCACCAGCTGCACCTCGCCCCGCTGCAGGGCCGGAATCATCTCCTCCTGGGCCATGGAGCGGAAGGTGATGTGCGGGATGGTGGGCTTCTGGCCCAGGGCGTTCCCCTTGTAGCGGGGGTTCAGGTCAAACTCCGCCACGCCGTCGGCATAGGCGGTGAGCACATAGGGGCCGCAGGTGAGGGTGGGATGGGTGCGGTAGCCGGTTTCCCCGTCCAGGAGGGTCCGCTCCAGCAGGGCGGCGGTGAAGACAGGCTCCGTCACCGCCTCATCCGCGTTGGTGAGGTAGACGCCCCGGCCCTGGTCCGCCACCCGGACGCCGGGGGCGATGACAGAGATGGGGGCCGGCTCGCAGGACAGCAGCGCCAGCTCATAGAAGAAGGGGAAATACTCGCCCTTCATGGTGACGGAGAGCTGATCCTCCCCCATCACCCGGACGCCGGTCAGCTCCCCGGCCTCCCCGGCAGCCCAGGCATCGGCGCCCACAATCCACAGGGGCTTCTCCCCGGTGCCCCCCAGGGCGTCCATCTCCGGCGAGAGGCTCAGCAGCAGGGAGAAGGCGTAGTCCCAAGCGGTGATGGGGGTGCCGTCCGCCCAGACCAGGTCCGGCTGCAGCACCACGGTGTAGGTCCGGTCGCCGCCGGGCGCCGCCGTGGCCATGATGCCGCTGACCACCGTGGGGTCATGGGCAAACACGCCGTTGGCCACATCCCAGTACACCAGGTTGTAGCCGTGGATCAGCGCCCGCACGTCGGTGTCGCTGGTGTTGTTGCCCCAGCGGCCGGTGAAGAAATTCCCCGTCATGGGCGACGTCACCGCCACCGTCAGCCGGTCGTAATCACGGGCGGGCTGCTCTTCGGCGCCACCCCCGCAGACGGCCAGCAGCAGTGCGGCAGCCAGCAGGCATGCAATCAGCTTCCTCATGGTCCTTCCTCTCCCCCTTCGGCAGGCTGGGATCCCGGCGCGCCCCGCCATGGCAGGCAGGACGCGCCGGGTTTTTGTCGTCGGGTTGGGTTTACTCAATGGTCTCGCCCACGTTGATGCTCATGGCGCCCAGACCCAGGGGGGTCTCGGACTCATCGATGACGATGGGCGTGTTGTTGGCCGCGTACAGGACAGTGACGGTGAGATCCCGGGCCGGCATGGTGCCGGTCACCCGCAGGCGGTTGGCCCGATAGCCGTTGATCACCGGGGAGGCCACGTCATACCGGGCGCCGAAGGCCACCTTCCGGGTGACCGTGGCGGCGGCAGCGGTACCGTCCATGTAGCGGTAGAGAATGGTCAGGGTGTACTCGTTGGCCGTGTAGAGCACGTCCACGACGGTGTCCTCCGTCAGGATGCCGGCCACGGCGGTCTGGGTGGTGGTGTAGCCTTCCACCTCGGGGGAGGCCACGTCGTAGGCGGAGGCGTAGGGCAGGGTGGCGGTGTACTGAGGCGCCACCACCGTGCCGTCGGCCGTGATGTAGTTGATGGTCAGGGTGCAGGTCTGGGCCACCCGGGTGGTGACGGAGGCCTCGCCCTGGGGAACCGTGGTTTCACCCTTGCTGTCGGTGACGGGGTCAGCCGCCGCCTTCACGGTGCTCACCACCTGTCCCGCCAGGATGTCCTCCGGGGTCACCAGGTGGCTGGGCGCGCTGCCGCTGCCCGCGGGCACGAAGGTCACGGTCTCGCCCACCGCCAGCACGGGGATGGTCTCCTCCAGGCCGGTGGTCCCGTCCTTCACTGTCACGTTGTACAGATCCACATTGCCGTCGTTGGTCACGGTGACCCGGTACCCGATGGTCTCCTCCAGGCCGAAGATGCCGCTGTCGGGCGCGTTGGTCACCTCGTCGGTGACGCTGAGCTGCACCCGGACATCCTCCAGCTGGTCGGTGGTGCCGGTGACCTCCCGCTCCTGGCCGTCCGGCATCCGGATGGAGGCGGTATTCTCATACTCGCCCGCCAGGATGTCGGCGCCGGTGACGGTGTGGCCGGCCAGGACCACCACCGTGGCGTCAGGCGCCAGGGTGGGGATGACGGCCTCGTGGGTGCCGGTGACCAGGTAGCCCTCGCCCGCCGTGATCTCCGCCGTCCCATCGGTCACCACCAGGTTGGTGAGGGCGGTGTCGGTGATGTTGTGGATCCGGATCTCAAAGGGAATGGTGTCTCCGGGCTTGTAGGGCAGTGCCACGGGCTCCGTGGTCTTTTCGGCCTCCATGGGATCGCCGCCGGTGACCTCCAGGGTGCCGAAGCGGGTCTCAATCAGGTAGTTGTCGGCGCTGGTGCCGTCCTTCAGGCTGTAGGTGAAGGTGTTGGCGCTCTTGCCGATGAGGGTCTGGCTGCCGGTGACGTCGTAGTCGGCGCCCTCCCCGGGAGCGAAGCCGTAGCCGCTGACGGTGACCGTGCCGTTGGTCAGGGCGGTGCCGTCATACGCCTTGGTGTCGTCGGCGGAGATGAGGGTCAGGCTGCGGCGCGTCACGGTGAGGGTGCCGGCCTGCTTCTGCACGTTGGTGAAGCAGGCGGTGCGGTCCTGGCCGTCGGCGTTCAGGATCCGCCAGCCGTCCTGCACCTCGTTGGCGCTCTCGCCCACGTCCGTGCGGCTGCCCGCCGCGGTGGCGTCCACGGTGAAGCCCGAGGGCAGGCCCTGGGCGGTGACGCCGTCGTTGGTCAGGGGAGTGCCGTCGTAGACCTTCTCGTCGCTGGCAGCGATGAGGGTCACGGGGCTGTTGTTGTTCACCACGGACAGGGTGCCCAGGTTCTCGGAGATCAGGTAGTTCCGGGCCTTGGCGTTGTCCCAGGTGATGTCGTAAGTGTTGGCCGCGCTGCCCACCTCGGTGATGGAGCCGCTGGCCTTCAGGGTGACGCTCTCGCCCGCCAGCAGGCCGGTGATCTCCGCCTCATCCAGGGTCAGGGGCGTACCGTCGTAGGCCTTGGAGGCGCTGCCGGTGGTGATCTTCACCTCCAGCGGCGTCACGGTGAGGGTGCCGCTGCGCTTGGCCACGCTGGTGAAGTTGCCTGTCCGGTCGTTGCCGTCGGGATCGAAGAAGCGGTAGCCGTCGTTCACCACATTGTCGGAGGTGCCCACGTCGATCTGGCTGCCGGTGGCGGTGGCGGTCCAGGTGAAGCCCTCCGGCAGGCCGATGGCGTCCACACGGTTCACTTCCAGCGCTTTGCCGTCATAGGGTTTCACCTCGCTGACGGCCACCAGGATCACCTGCACGTCGCTCTCGGTGACCTCCAGGGTGCCCAGGCGCTCCGTCACAGTGTAGTTGAAGGGGATGGCGCCGGTCCAGGTGATTTCATAGCTGTTCTCGGAGCTGCCCACCTCGGTCTGGGCGCCGGTGGTCATGATCTCCACCGTCTCCTCACCCTTCAGGCCGTCCACCTTGTAGCCGGAGGCCGTCAGGGGCGTGCCGTCATAGATCTTGATGGCGCTGTCCGTGGTGATGGTCAGGGGCGCGGGGGTGATCTCCAGGCTGCCGTCCACCTTCTCCACGTTGGTGAACCAGGCGGTCCGGTCCACGCCGTCCGCATCCAGGAACCGGTAGGAAACCACCTTGTTCAGGCCGAAGCCCACGAAGCTCCACACGTCCTCGCAGGCCGCCTCGGCCTCCAGGGTGAAGCCCGCCGGCAGGCCGGTCTGGGTCACGCCGCTGTTGACCAGGGGCAGGCCGTCGTAGACCTTGCTGTCGCTGGCGGCGGTGAGGATGATGTGCACGTCGTTCTCGGTGATGGCGAGGGTGCCCAGGTTCTCGCTCACCTGGTAGTTGGACGCCTTGGCGCCGCTCCAGGTGAGGCTGTAGGTGTTGGGCGTGCTGCCCACCTCAGTGATGGTGCCGGTGGCCGCCAGGGTCACGCTCTCTCCCGCCGCCAGGCCGTTGATGGACACCTCAGCCTTGGTGAGGGGCGTGCCGTCGTAGGCCTTGGACGCGCTGCCGGTGGTGATGGTCACCTGGGCCGGCGTCACGGTGAGGGTGCCGTCCACCAGGCTCACGTTGGTGAAGCTGGCGGTGCGGTCCTCGCCCCTGGCGTTGCGGATGATCCAGCCCTCCGCCACCTGGTTGGCCGCGGTGCCCACATCCGTGCAGCTGCCCTGGGCCGTGGCCTTCGCGGTGAAGCCCGCCGGCAGGCCGGAGGCGGTCACCGCCGGGTTGGTGAGGGCGGTGCCGTTATAGACCTTCTCACCGGAGCCGGCGGTGAGGGTGATCTCCCCGCTGTTGGCGGTGATGGTGAGGGTGCCCAGATTCTCGGTCACCTGGTAGTTGGACGCCTTGGCGCCGCTCCAGGTGAGGCTGTAGGTGTTGGGCGTGCTGCCCACCTCGGTGATGGTGCCGGTGGCCGCCAGGGTCACGGTGTCGCCCTCCGCCAGCCCGGTGATGTCCGCCGTGGGCTCGGTGAGGGCAGTGCCGTCGTATTCCTTGGAGGCGCTGCCGGTGGTGATGGTGACGCTGCGCTTGCCGATCACCAGGCTGCCGTCGATCCTGGACACGGTGAACTGAGCCGTCACGTCCTGGCCGTCGGCGTCCTTCACCACAGCGCGGCCGGTGACCGTGTTGGGATAGGTGCCCGCGTCCGTGCCGGTGACAGCGGCGGTGAGGCCTTCCACCGTGTAGGCATTGCCATCCACGGTGAAGGTGAGGGTCTCAAAGCCGGAGACCGTGTGGGCCTGGCCGTCGTACACCGTCTCGCCGCTGTTGGCGGTGACATTGAGCTCATACTTGGCCGCCCTGTCGGTGACGGTGAGGGTGCCGGGGACGGTCTGGATGTCGTAGTTGGCCGCCTTGGTGCCCGCCGTCAGTGTGTAGGTGAAGTCATTCTTGCTGCTGCCGGGGAGGGTCTGGCTGCCGGTGACCTCATACGCCGCGCCTTCGCCGGTGACAAAGCCGTCGCCGGTGACAGTCACGGTGTCGTTGGTCAGGGGCTGACCGTTGTACTCCCGGGTTTCGCTGGCGGAGGTGAGGGTCAGGGTGCGCTTCTCGATGACCAGCACACCGTCGCTCACCACGAAGGTCACCGTGGCGAAGTTCCCGTTCTGGTTGCTGAACTGATCCTTCTTCAGCCCCATGGGATAGGACCCGGCGTCCACACCCTGGGCCAGGGCCGTGCCGTCGAAGCGGAAGTCATCCACGGTGTAGAGGCTGTTGTCGATGCGCACATCGTAGCCCTCCGCCTGGTGATTCTGTCCGTCGTAGGTCACGGTGGCATTGTGGCCGGTGATGGTCACGGTCACGTCAATGGGCGTGATGACCTGGTAGCCGTCGGTCACCTCGAAGGTCACGGTGGCGAAGTTCGGGTTCGTGTTCGCGAACTGATCCGCAGCCAGCTCCATGTAGGTGCTGCCCACTTCGGTGCGGGCCGCCTCAGCCGTGCCGCTGAAGGTGAAGTCCTTCTCCACGTCATACAGGGTGTTGTCCGCGGTGGCGGTGTAGCCCGTCACGGTGTGCTCCTGGCCGTCATAATCCGCGGTGTTGGTGTTGCCGATGATGGTCACAATCACGTCAATGGGCGTGATGACCTGGCAGCCGTCGGTCACCTCGAAGGTCACGGTCTTGAAGTTCGGGTTCGTGTTCCCGAACTGCTCCTTCGCCAGCTGCATGTAGGTGCTGCCCACGTCGGTGCGCTTCGCCTCAGCGTTGCCGGTGAAGGTGAAGTCCTTCTCCACGTCATACAGGCTGGTGCTGGCCGTGGCGGTGTAGCCCGTCACGGTGTGCTCCTGGCCGTCATAATCCGTGGTGTTGGTGTTACCCACGATGGTCACGGTCACGTCAATGGGCGTGATGACCTGGCAGCCGTCGGTCACCTCGAAGGTCACGGTCTTGAAGTTCGGGTTCGTGTTCGCGAACTGCTCCTTCGCCAGCTGCATGTAGGTGGTGCCCACATCGATGCGCTTCGCCTCGGCCCTGCCGCTGAAGGTGAAGTCCGCCGTCACGTCATACAGGCTGGTGCTGGCCGTAGCGGTGTAGCCCGTCACGGTGTGCAGCTCGCCATCGTAATCCGCGGTGTTGGTGTTGCCGACGATGGTCACGACCACGTCAATGGGCGTGATGATCTGGCAGCCGTCGGTCACCTCGAAAGTCACGGTCTTGAAGTTCGGGTTCGTGTTCCCGAACTGCTCCTTCGCCAGCTGCATGTAGGTGGTGCCCACATCGATGCGCTTCGCCTCAGCGTTGCCGCTGAAGGTGAAGTCCTTCTCCACATCATACAGGCTGGTGCTGGCCGTGGCGGTGTAGCCCGTCACGGTGTGCTCATCGCCGTCATAGGGCGCGGTGTTGGTGTTGCCGACGATGGTCACGGTCACGTCAATGGGCGTGATGACCTGGTAGCCGTCGGTCACCTCGAAGGTCACGGTCTTGAAGTTCGGGTTCGTGTTCGCGAACTGCTCCTTCGCCAGCTGCATGTAGGTGCTGCCCACGTCGGTGCGCTTCGCCTCGGCGGTGCCGGTGAAGGTGAAGTCCTTCGTCACGTCATACAGGCTGGTGCTGGCCGTGGCGGTGTAGCCCGTCACGGTGTGCTCCTCGCCGTCGTAGGGCGCGGTGTTGGTGTTGCCGATGATGGTCACGGTCACGTCAATGGGCGTGATGGCCTGATAGCCGTCGGTCACCTCGAAGGTCACGGTCTTGAAGTTCGGGTTCGTGATCTCGAACTACTCAATCGACAGCAGACTGT
>JAFWSH010000020.1 GCA_017519405.1 Clostridia bacterium | reverse complement strand
GGCCGTCACCCGGGGGGTGGCGGTGGGCCGGGGCGTGGTGCCGGGGGCCGGGGTGGCCGTGGGGGCGGGGGTCCGGGTGGACACCACCACCCGCACCGGCTTGGGGGTCCTGGTGGGTCTGGGGGTGGCTGTGGGCCGGGGTGTCGGGGTCACCCGGGGCGTGCCGGTGGGCCGGGGCGTGGCCGTCACCCGGGGGGTGGCGGTGGGCCGGGGCGTGGTGCCGGGGGCCGGGGTGGCCGTGGGGGCGGGGGTCCGGGTGGACACCACCACCCGCACCGGCTTGGGGGTCCTGGTGGGTTTGGGGGTGGCTGTGGGCCTGGGGGTCCGGGTGGGCCGGGGGGTGGCCGTGGGGGCCGGCGTCCGGGTGGAGACCACGATCAGGCTGCCCCGGGGGTCAGGCGCGGCGTCATCGGCGCAGGCAGCGCCGCAGCCCAGGGCCAGCAGCACCGCCAGGAGAAGGATCACACAGGCTCGGGGGAAAACCGGACGGCTCCGGGACAGAAGTGTATGCATCGGGTGACAATTCCTCTTTCTTGATTTCCGGCGGGCCGGGGGTCAGGTTTCGTAGCCCAGGGTCAGGGTCATGCCGTCCCAGGCGCAGTCCGTCTCCGGGAAGATGGCCCGGGCAGCGGGCAGGAAGGCTTCCGGCGCCTCCAGGGAGGTGGAAAAGTGGGTGAGCAGCAGGCGCTCCGTGCCGGCCTGGGCGGCCAGGGCGGCGGACTCCCGGAAGAGCATGTGGCTGTTCTTCAGGGCTTTGGGCAGGTCCTCCTCCGCCCCGTACATCCCCTCCAGGATCATGAGGCGGGTGCCGCGGCCGGCCTCGGCGATGGCGGGCACCGGGCGGGTGTCCGTGGCGTAGAGGAAGCTGATGCCGGGGCGGGGCGGACCCATCACGTCCTCCGGCCGCCAGCCCTCCGCCGCCTCCCCCTGCTGCAGCCGGTGCCACAGGGGCAGGGGAATGCCCAGGGCCCGGGCCTTCTCCGGCAGGAAGCGCCCCGGCCGGGGCAGATCGAACCGGAAGCCGTAGCAGGGCATGCCGTGGTTCAGGGGGAAGGCCGTGATCTGCAGCCCCGCCGCCTGGAAATGCTCTCCGGGGCCGGTGAGCTCGTGGAGCACCACCGGGAAGCTGAGCCCCGGGGCCACCACCCGCAGGCCCTCGATGACCCGGGTGAGCCCCGCGGGGCCGTAGATATGGAAGGGCTCCCGCCGCTGGGCCTTCGTCAGGGCCAGGAGAAAGCCCGGGACGCCGGAGCAGTGGTCCGCGTGGAAGTGGCTGATGAGCAGCGCCTCCAGCCGCTGGAAGCCCCAGCCCAGCCGCCCGATCTCCACCTGGGTGCCCTCGCCGCAGTCCACCAGCAGCGCCCGTTTTCCGCAGCGGACATAGAGGCTGGCCAGGGGCCGGGTGTGCAGGGGCATGGTGCCGCCGGTGCCCAGGGTGCACAGGTCAATCATGGCGCAGCCTCCTCTCTCCGGACAGGGCCGGTGATTTCTGTGGGATCAGGCCGCCGGGCCGGTGGGATCCCCCGGCGCCTGCCGCAGCTGCTTCAGGGCCCCCGCCGCGTACTGCACCAGGGCCACCAGGGCCAGGACCACCGCGGTCCACAGCAGCCAGACGTCCACGGCATAGCCCCAGGCCCGGAGCTCCCCGTGGAAGAAGCCCAGGATCAGCGCCGCCATGAAGAAGATGGTGGCGATCTTGCCGTACCAGTTGGCGTGCACCACGATGTTCCGGCGGAGCATCAGGGCGCCCCCCGCCACCATCAGCAGCTCCTTGGCCGCGATGATGAGCACCGCCGCCCAGGGGAAGACCCCGGCCCAGGCGTGGCAGGCCATGGCGCACACCACCAGCAGCTTGTCCGCCAGGGGGTCGAAGAGCTTCCCGAAATTGGTGATCTGGTTCAGCCGCCGGGCCAGGTAGCCGTCCAGGCAGTCCGTCAGGCTGGCCACGCAGAAGATCCCCAGGGCAAGCATCCGCTGCCCCGCCAGATAGGCCCACACAAACAGCGGCACCATCACCAGCCGGGCGATGGTCAGGGCGTTGGGGATGTTCCACATGTCCCGGGTCAGGTTCTTCAGGGTTTCCCGCAATGCTGCCGCCTCCTCTTCGCAAAAACAACAGAGCCATTATAACACAATCCCGGGGGATGAAAAGGCTGGCGGGGAAATTTTCGGGGGGGGATGGAGGAAAAGAAAGGCGGGGCAGTTTCTACTATATACATTTGATTCTGTGCCGGAAGCCGCCGGAACAGGGGGAAGCGCCTGCAGGTTTTTTTCTCCCCCGGCAGGGATGGGACCCGGGCGGAAAGAAATTTCTCCCCCATACGATATTTTTCCCGCCCCGCGCGTCTATAGGGGTGCAGGAGGTGAGCAGAACGTGAGCAGTGTTAAGGGCCCTGACAATGCTCCGGACCGCGCCGCACGGCTGGAGCGGCTGGTGGCGCAGTATCAGACATCCGTCCTGAGAATGTGCTGGTTCTGCCTGTACGACAAGACACAGGCGGAGGATGCCGTCCAGGAGACCTTCCTGAAGGTCTGGCGGGGGCTGGACAGCTTCCGGGGGGAGGCGGAGGAGAAGACGTGGATCATGCGGATCGCCATGCATACCTGTTATGACATGAACCGGTCCGGCTGGTTCCGGGTTTTCAACCGCCGGGTGACCCCCGACATGCTGCCCGAGGCCGCGGCCCCCTTTCAGGAGGAGGACGATGCCCTGACCTGCGCCGTGGCCGCCCTGCCCATGAAGCTGCGGGAGGTGATCCTGCTGCACTACTACCAGGGAATGAAAGTCAACGACATTGCGAGCGCGCTGGGCATCTCCCAGTCCTCCGTCTCAGGCAGGCTGAAACGGGGACGGGAGCGGCTCAGGGAGATGCTGGAGGGGAGAGAGACAGATGCGCAGAGAGATTGATCCGGAAACCTTCCGGGCGTCCGTGGACCGGCGGCTCTCCGGCCTCCGGGGGGACCCGTGGCTGGCCCGGCGCGTCATCGCTTCGGAGGAAGGAGCAAAACCCATGAAGAAGAAGATTTCTGCCGCGGTGCTGGTCACCGCCATCGTCCTGGTGCTGGGCCTGGCCACCGCCGTGGCTGCGGGGGTTATCGGCTGGCAGCGGGGCCTGGAGGACCGGCTGCAGGTGACCGAGGACGTGAAGGCCGCCTATCAGGACACCGACCTGTTTGAGCATCCGGGGCTGACCGTGTCCCACAGCGGCATCGACCTGACCCTGGAGGAGTGCATTGTGGAGCCCAGTGCCGCCTACCTGGCCTTCCGGGTGAAGGGCTGGCAGCCGGAACTGCAGCCGGGGACACGCCCCTGGTTCCGGGATGTGACGGTGGACGTGGAGGGACTGGGGGACCGGTACTGCTATGTGGAGCCCCTGTTCTTCGACGGCCTGGACGGCTGGGGCATGACGGCGGATGGCACCGGGCCCGAGGACGGCGTGCCTTCCTATGTAAATGAGGACGGGGACATGGTCTTCATCCTCCACCTGCGCTGCGACGCGGAGGACTTCTCCTTTGTGGGGAAGGAGCTCCGCGCCCGGATGGCGGGCCTGTCGGTGGTGGCCGACGGGGATGGCCGCACCCTGGCGGAGGCGAAGGGGGAGTGGGCTTTCAACTGGACCATGAAGGGCACCGGCCGCCATCGCACCCTGGCGGACCTGAGCCTCCCCCTGGGGGACACCGGCGCCGTCCTCACCGGGGCGGAGCTGTCCCCCCTCTATGTCCGGCTGACCATGACCGCCCCCCGGCCCGCGGCCTCCGTGGAGGGGGTGCCCGACGCCCCCTGGTTCCGGGGCCTCCGCCTGAAGGACGGCACGGTCCTGGACATGCTGGCCGGCCGGGGCTGGGCCGACTGGGCGGAGGAGACGGGGGAGGACTACCGGCAAATGTGGACCCTCCACCGGATCATCGACCCCGCCCAGGTGGCCGCCCTGCGCTTCGACATGGGCGAGGGCACGGAGGTCACGGAGGTGACCCTGCCGGAGTAAGGCGCCCGGCGACCCGCTGCGGCCCCCTCCTTCCCCTGCCTCCCGGCGGGGGAAGGGGGGATTCCGCCGGGGCCGGCCCGCCCGGACACCGAAAAACCGCCCGGGAAGCGGCTCTCCGGCGCCTGTATCAAATGGCAGGTTCTGCCATTTTTTCATTTTCGTTTTTTTGATGTTTTTCCTTGACAAGCGGGGTATACTATGCTAATATAAAAAATTGCACCAGTATCTTCACTGGTGTGGGTATGTTTTCCTCTTGCATTGTACACGAAATCGGAAAAAAAGCAAGAGGAAAATCGTCCGGACCCGGACGGAACAATTAAGGGGTGATGTCTGCCTATGATTCACGAGGTGTCCATGGGAAAACTCCGGAAGCGCATGAGCTTCTCCCGGATCAAAGAAGTCAAAGAGATGCCCAACCTGATCGAGGTGCAGAAGGTGTCCTACCAGCAGCTGCTGGACGAGGGCCTGCTGGAAGTGCTGCATGATGTCTCGCCCATCGTGGACTACAACGAGTCCATGCGGCTGGAATTCATCGGCTACACCCTGGAGGAGCCCAAGAACTCCGTCGCCCGGTGCCGGGAACGCGATATGACCTACGCCGCGCCGCTGAAAGTGCGGGTGCGGCTGACCTTCAAGGACAAGGGCGAGTCCATGGAGACGGACGTTTTCATGGGCGAGTTCCCGCTGATGACCGAGCACGGCACCTTCATCGTCAACGGCGCCGAGCGGGTCATCGTGTCCCAGCTGGTGCGCTCCCCGGGCGCATACTATTCCGATGCGGTGGACAAGACCGGCATGCACCTGTTCTCCAGCCAGATCATCCCCAACCGGGGCGCCTGGATCGAGTATGAGACGGACTCCAACGGCGTGCTGTGGGTCCGGGTGGACCGGAACCGGAAGATGCCCATCACCATCCTGCTGCGGGCCATCGGCTACGGCACGGACGCCCAGATCATCGACCTGCTGGGCAGCGACGAGCGGCTCATGGCCACCCTGGACAAGGGCGACGGCGCCGCCACCCCCGAGGAAGGCCTCATCGAGATCTACAAGAAGCAGAAGCCCGGCGAGCCCGCCTCCCTGGAGAGCGCCCGGAAGCTGTTTGTTTCCTATTTCTATGACGCCAAGCGCTACGACCTGATGCGGGTGGGCCGGCACAAGTTCAACAAGAAGCTGGCTCTCTACGCGCGCATCGCGGGGCTGAAGGCGGCGGAGGACGTGATCTCCCCCCTCACCGGCGAGGTGCTGGCCGCGGCGGGGGACGTGATCTCCCTGCAGAAGGCCCGGGACATCCAGAACGCCGGCGTCAACGCCGTGATGGTGGAGGACGGGGAGGGCAAGCCCCACAAGGTGGTGGGCAACTACTTCGCCGACGCCGCGGTGTATCTGCCCTTTGACCCCAAGGAGGTTGGCATCAACGAGATGGTGCACCTGCCCACCCTGCAGCGGATCATGGCGGAGTCCACCGAGGAGAACCTCCGGGAGAACATCGCCGCCAACCTCACGTCCCTGATGCCCAAGCACATCATCCCGGACGACATCGTGGCCTCCGTGTCCTACCTGCTGGGCCTGCCCTACGGCATCGGCGTCACCGATGACATCGACCACCTGGGGAACCGCCGGGTGCGCTCCGTGGGCGAGCTGCTGCTGAACTATGTGCGCATCGGCATGACCCGCCTGGAGCGGGTGGTGCGGGAGCGCATGCAGACCCAGGACGCGGACCGCAGCAACATCCGCCCCAGCGACCTGATCAACATCCGGCCCGTGACGGCGGCCATCAAGGAGTTCTTCGGCTCCTCCCAGCTGAGCCAGTTCATGGACCAGCCCAACCCCCTGGCGGAGCTGACTCACAAGCGGCGCCTCTCCGCCCTGGGCCCCGGCGGCCTGAACCGGGAGCGCGCCTCCTTCGAGGTCCGGGACGTGCACTACAGCCACTACTCCCGCATCTGCCCCATCGAGACCCCTGAAGGCCCCAACATCGGCCTGATCGGCTCCCTGGCCAGCTTCGCGAAGATCAACGAATACGGCTTCATCGAGGCCCCCTACCGCCGGGTGGATCCCGTCACCCACCGGGTCACCGACGAGATCGTCTACATGACCGCGGACGAGGAGGACCTCTACAAGATCGGCACGGCCCACGAGCCCCTGTCCCCGGAGGGCGACTTCCTCCACGACAAGATCCAGGTCCGCAGCCGTACCGAGTACATCGAGGTGCCCCCGGCCCAGGTGGACTTCATCGACGTCAGCCCCCGGCAGGTGGTGTCCGTGGCCACGGCCATGGTGCCCTTCCTGGAGAACGATGACGCCACCCGCGCCCTGATGGGCTCCAACATGCAGCGCCAGGCGGTGCCGCTGCTGGTGCCCGAGGGCCCCATCGTGGGCACCGGCATGGAGTACCGCGCCGGCACCGACTCCGGCGTCTGCCTCATCGCCCGGGAAAACGGCGTGGTGGAGAAGGTGGACAGCGACCACATCATCATCCGGGACGAGCTGGGGGAGCGCCACGAGTACAGGCTCACCAAGTTCGCCCGCTCCAACCAGGGCACCTGCATCAACCAGCGTCCGCTGGTGAGCGCGGGGCAGAAGGTGGAGGCCGGTGACGTGCTGGCCGACGGCCCCTCCACCCAGTTCGGCGAGATCGGCCTGGGCCGCAACGCCCTCATCGGCTTCATGACCTGGGAGGGCTACAACTACGAGGACGCCGTGCTGCTCAACGAGCGGCTGGTGAAATGGGACATCTACACCTCCATCCACATCGAGAGCCAGGAGAGCGAGGCCCGGGAGACCAAGCAGGGCCCCGAGGAGATCACCCGGGACATCCCCAACACCTCCGAGGAGCTGCTGCGGGACCTGGATGAGGACGGCATCATCCGCATCGGCGCGGAGGTGCACACCGGCGACATCCTGGTGGGCAAGGTGACCCCCAAGGGCGAGACCGACCTGACCGCGGAGGACCGCCTGCTGCGGGCCATCTTCGGCGAGAAGAGCCGGGAGGTGCGGGATACCTCCCTGCGGGTGCCCCACGGCGAAGGCGGCGTGGTGGTGGACGTGAAGATCTTCACCCGGGAGAACAAGGACGAGCTGGCCCCCGGCGTCAACAAGATGGTGCGGGTCTACATCGCCCAGAAGCGGAAGATCCAGGTGGGCGACAAGATGGCCGGCCGCCACGGCAACAAGGGCGTGGTGTCCCGGGTCCTGCGGGAGGAGGATATGCCCTTCCTGCCCGACGGCACCCCCCTGGACATCGTGCTCAACCCCATGGGCGTGCCTTCCCGTATGAACCTGGGCCAGGTGCTGGAAGTGCACCTGGGCATGGCCGCCCGGGCCCTGGGCTGGCATATCGCCACCCCGGTGTTTGACGGCGCCACCTACGAGGAGATCGAGGAGACCATCGACAAGGCCGCCGAGACCGAGTGGGGCAAGAAGATCGGCATCAACCGCACCGGCAAGTTCACGGTGTACGACGGCCGCACCGGCGATGCCTTCGAGCACCCGGTCACCGTGGGCATCATGTACTTCCTCAAGCTCCACCACCTGGTGGACGACAAGATGCACGCCCGGTCCACGGGCCCCTACTCCCTGGTCACGCAGCAGCCCCTGGGCGGCAAGGCCCAGTTCGGCGGCCAGCGCTTCGGCGAGATGGAGGTGTGGGCGCTGGAGGCCTACGGCGCCGCCAACACCCTGCAGGAGATCCTCACCTTCAAGAGCGACGACACCGTGGGCCGCGTGAAGACCTACGAGGCCATCGTGAAGGGCCAGAACATCCCCACCCCCGGCGTGCCGGAGAGCTTCAAGGTGCTGATCAAGGAGCTGCAGGCCCTGTGCCTGGACATCCGGGTGCTGGACCCGGACCGCAATGTGGTGGAGATCCCGGAGCTGGATCCCGAGGACACCATGCCCGGCGAGCAGCTCCCCATGCGGGACGAGACCATGCCCATGGACGAGCCGGAGGAAGGCCCCGGCCCCGAGCTGCCTGAGGAGGGCGGCGAGGAGATGCCGGAGGATCCCTTCGCCGGCGTGGACGACGAATTCGGCGAGGACGACTTCTCCCTGGACGACAGCGACGTGCCGGCCATGGAGGACCTCACCTTCGACCTGGACGACTTTGGCGGGGACCTGGACCTGTAATCCGGTCCCCGGCCCCCGGCGGCAGAGACCCGATTCCATCCACCGGAAGTGCTTTTCAGGACTGGAGAAGGAGTGAGGCTTCTGTTCGATCTGGAAATGCTGGATGCGATCCTGCGGGGCACCATCTCCCCGGAGATGGTGCTGGCCCTGTCCTGTGAGCGCGTCACCGGCAAGGACGACGTGCTGAAGGAAATGGGCCACATCGAGCTGGCCACCCCCGTGTGCCTCCCCGCCTGCCGCAAGCGGCTGGCGCTGCTGCTGGACATGACGGACGCGCTGCTGGACAGCCTGCTGCTCTGCCGCAGCTGTCTGGTGACGGACCCGGGCCCCACCCAATTCCGGCCGGGGGAGATCGTCCCCGTGCAGCCCAACCTGGAAACCCTGGGGGCCCACAGCCCGCAGATGGGCCTGCTCTCCGGGGCGGAGGCGGTGCTGCAGCTGCTGGAGCAGGTGGACCTGGAGCGGCTCAGCGGCGAGCTCTCCGACGCCCTGCCCCTGACGGACCCCAACCGGGAGCCCCGGCGCTACAGCCGGATCCTGGAGCGGCTGATGGCGGTGGAGTACTACCGGCTCTCCCGCTTCGATCCCTGCTGGTCCTTCCTCCTCTACCTGCCGGTGGTGCCCTCGTTCCTGCGGCCTGAGCCACCGGAGCCCCCGGAACCCCCGGAGGAGGAGGACGACGGCGAGACGGACGGGTGGATGCGGTCCCTGAGCCTGATGGTGAGCAGCCGGGAGGCCTACAACGCATTCAAGCAGCGCCTGATCCGGCGGGAGAAATTCGACGAACGGGTGATTCCCGACCTGGACACCCACTACGGCCATGTACTGGACCGGAACCGGCGCCTGGCCAGACTGCAGGAGATGGAGGGCCTCCCCCTGGTGATCCTGCTGAACGAGAAAAAGGAACTGCAGCGGGCAGTGGACTGCCTGATCGACAACGCAAACCAGAGCGAGCCGGTGCAGGACGCGTGCGGACGGGACCTGGAGTCCCTGCGCGACATGCTCCTCCACCTGACGGACGACCCCTGGACCCCCGGCACCTGACCCCCAATGAGCGGAAGGGAGCGTGACCCCATTTGTTTGAACTGACCAACCTGGACGCGATCCAGATCGGCATGGCCTCTCCGGAGCAGATTCTCGCCTGGTCCCACGGCGAGGTGACCAAGCCCGAGACCATCAACTACCGCACCCTGCGGCCGGAGCGGGACGGCCTGTACTGCGAGCGCATCTTCGGGCCCACCAAGGACTGGGAGTGCGCCTGCGGCAAGTACAAGCGCATCAAGTACCGCAACCGGGTGGTGATCTGCGACAAGTGCGGCGTGCAGGTCACCAAGGCCAAGGTGCGCCGGGAGCGGATGGGCCACATCGAGCTGGCCACCCCCGTGAGCCACATCTGGTATTTCAAGGGCATCCCCAGCCGGATGGGCATGCTGCTGGACATCAGCCCCAAGGTGCTGGAGAAGGTCCTGTATTTTGTCAACTTTATCGTGCTGGATCCGGGCAACAACGACGAGTCCAAGGGCCCGGTGACCGGCCTGAAATACCTGGAGCTCATCGACGACGCCCGCTACCATGAGGTGGAGGACCGCTGCGGCCGCGGCTCTTTCGTGGCCCGCATGGGCGCCGAGGCCGTGATGGAGCTCCTGCAGAAGCTGGACCTGGACGCCCTGAGCGAGCAGCTGAAGGCGGAGATCGCCAAGATCGACAAGCAGCGGGTGGGCACCAACCGGGGCACCGAGAGCCAGAAGCGCATCCGGGCGGCCAAGCGCCTGGAGGTGGTGGAGGCCTTCCGCACCTCCGGCAACAAGCCCGAGTGGATGATCCTCACGGTGCTGCCCGTGATCCCGCCGGACCTGCGGCCCATGGTGCAGCTGGAGGGCGGCCGTTTCGCCACCTCCGACCTGAACGACCTGTACCGCCGGGTGATCAACCGCAACGCCCGGCTGAAGCGGCTGCTGGCCATCGGCGCCCCGGACATCATCGTCCGCAATGAGAAGCGCATGCTCCAGGAGAGCGTGGACGCCCTCATCGACAACGGCCGCCGGGGCCGGCCCATCACCGGCCCGGGCAACCGCGCCCTGAAGTCCCTGAGCGACCTGCTCCGGGGCAAGCAGGGCCGCTTCCGCCAGAACCTGCTGGGCAAGCGGGTGGACTACTCCGGCCGCAGCGTCATCGTGGTGGGCCCGGAGCTGAAGCTCCACCAGTGCGGCCTGCCCAAGGAGATGGCCCTGGAGCTGTTCAAGCCCTTTGTGATGGAGCGCCTGGTGACCCTGAAAAAGGCGCCCAACGTGAAGACCGCCCGCAAGCGGGTGGACCGGGCCTCCACCGAGATCTGGGATATCCTGGAGGAGGTCATCAAGGACCACCCGGTGCTGCTGAACCGCGCCCCCACCCTGCACCGCCTGGGCATCCAGGCCTTTGAGCCGGTGCTGGTGGAGGGCAAGGCCATCAAGCTGCACCCCCTGGCCTGCACCGCCTTCAACGCGGACTTCGACGGCGACCAGATGGCCGTCCACGTGCCCCTGTCCCTGGAGGCCCAGGCCGAGGCCCGCTTCCTGATGCTGGGCCACAACAACATCCTCAAGCCCCAGGACGGCAAGCCCGTGATCCAGCCCTCCCAGGACATGGTGATCGGCTGCTACTACCTGACCATTGTGGACCACAACGATCCCCACGGCGTCATGCGCACCGTCTACACCGAGGAGAACGGGGAGCAGGTGGCCCACACCGTGCCCGTGGTGCTGGACAACCAGGGCCGCGAGGTGGAGAACCTGGACAGCGTGTGGCAGCGCAATGAGGACGGGAGCATCGTGGTGGAGAAGCAGACCGGCCACCGGGTGCTGATGATGGGCAAGGACGAGAGCCGGGCCCTGCGGGACAGCAAGGGCCGCCTGATGATCGTCCTGGACGGCGCGGACGTGCCCATGGACAAGCCCGGCACCGCCTACGTCACCGACGAGGACGGCAACAGGATGCTCAAGCCCGGCGCCTTCTACCGCTACTACCGCTACATGCCCCGGGTCTTCCAGGACATGGCGGAGGCGGAGATGGCCTACGCCCAGCACCTCATCACCCTCCAGACCCCCATCCGGGTGCGCCTGGAGCGGGAGTTCAACGGGGAGAAGGGCACCCGCATCATCGACTGCACCCTGGGCAAGCTGATCTTCAACGACGCCCTGCCCCAGAACATGGGCTTCAAGCCCCGCACCTGCCTGGACGAGATGTTCGACCTGGAAGTGGACGACCTGGTGGGCAAGAAGAAGCTGGCCAACATCGTGGACATGTGCTTCACCAGCCAGGGCGAGCACAAGTGCGCCATCGTCCTGGACAAGATCAAGGCCCTGGGCTACAAGTACGCCACCCGCTCGGCCACCACGGTGTCCGTGGCGGATATCCGGGTGCCCGCGGTGAAGGCCAAGATGCTGGCCGCCGCCGACGAGCAGGTGCGCCGCATCAACAACACCTACCGCCGGGGCCTGATCAGCGAGGACGGCCGCTACCGCGCCGTCATCGACATCTGGACCCGCTGCACCGAGGAGTTGCGGGACCAGATCCTGCCCAACCTGGAGAAGTTCAACCCCATCCGCATGATGACCGACTCCGGCGCCCGGGGCAGCGCGTCCCAGGTGTCCCAGCTGGCCGGCATGCGCGGCCTGATGGCCTCCCCCTCCGGCAAGACCGTGGAGCTGCCCATCCGGGCCAACTTCCGTGAAGGCCTGAACGTGCTGGAGTTCTTCCTCTCCAGCCACGGCAGCCGCAAAGCCCTGTCCGACACCGCCCTGCGCACCGCCGACTCGGGTTACCTGACCCGGCGTCTGGTGGACGTGTCCCAGGAGGTCATCGTCCGGGAGGAGGACTGCTTCATCGCCCGGGGCGAGCCCATCCGGGGCATCGAGGTGCAGGAGCTCATGAGCGGCAAGCAGCCGGTGGAGTCCCTGGAGGACCGCCTCCGTGGCCGCACCGCCGCCGAGGACATCCTGGACCCCGCCACCGGCGAGGTGCTGGTGGCCCAGAACCAGGACATCGACGCCCGCCTGGCCGCCCTGTGCGTGGCCAAGGGCGTGAAGAAGGCCCAGGTCCGCTCCGTGCTCACCTGCATGTGTGAAAACGGCGTGTGCGCCAAGTGCTACGGCATGAACATGGCCCACGGCGGCAAGGTGGACATCGGCGAGGCGGTGGGCATCATCGCGGCCCAGGCCATCGGCGAGCCCGGCACCCAGCTCACCATGCGGAACTTCCACTCCGGCGGCGTGGCCGGCGCGGAGGACATCACCCAGGGTCTGCCCCGGGTGGAGGAGCTCTTCGAGGCCCGCAAGCCCAAGCACGAGGCCGTGCTGGCGGAGATCGACGGCATCATGACCGTGGCCGAGGTGAAGAACAAGCGCATGCTCACCATCACCTCGGAGACCAATCCCCAGGACAGCCGCAGCGTGCAGATCTCCTACTCCGCACGCCTCACCGTGCCCAGCGGCAGCCGGGTGCAGGCCGGCGACATCCTGGTGGACGGCGCCGTGAACCCCCACGACCTGATGCGCATCAAGGGCGTGAAGGTGGTGCGGGAGTACCTGCTCAAGGAAGTCCTCTCCGTCTACCGCTCCCAGGGCGTGGGCGTGGCGGACAAGCACATCGAGATCATCGTGCACCAGATGCTGCGCAAGGTGCGGATCCTGGACGCCGGCGACACCAACCTGCTGCCGGGCACCCAGGTGGACAAGACCGTCTTCGACGCGGCCAACGCGGAGATCCGGGCCTACAACGCCGCCCTGCCTGAGACGGACGAGGAGGGGAACCCCTCCGTGCCCAAGCGCTTCGCGGTGTCCCACTACGTGCTGCTGGGCATCACCAAGGCGGCCCTGGCCACCGAGTCCTTCCTGTCCGCGGCCTCCTTCCAGGAGACCACCAAGGTCCTCACCGAGGCCGCCATCCGCGGCAAGGTGGACCCCCTGCTGGGCCTGAAGGAGAACGTGATCATCGGCAAGCTGATCCCCGCCGGCACGGGCCTGCGGCGCTACACGGACATCCAGATCCGCGAGAACAACTACTGATCCCCAACCGGGAGATCGGCCTCACCGGCTGGTCTCCCGGTTTTCCCGTGGGGAATGGCACCATGGAGGAGCTTGAGACGTGGAGAACCTGATACTCATCGGCATGCCCGCCTGCGGGAAGACCTCGGTGGGGGTGGCCCTGGCCCGGGCCCTGGGGATGACCTTTGTGGACACGGACCGGGAGCTGGAGCATGCCGACGGGCGGCGGCTGGCGGCCATTGTCCGGCAGGAGGGCACGGCGGGCTTCCGGGCCCTGGAGGAGCGGACCCTCCTGGCCCAGGGCGGCAGCGGCCGGGTGATCGCCACCGGCGGCAGCGCCGTCTACAGCCGGGCGGGGATGGAGCACCTGCGCTCCCTGGGGACGGTGATCTACCTCCGCCTGCGCTATGAGAGCGTGGCGAAGCGGCTGGGCAACCTCCAGGCCCGGGGGGTCAGCATGGCCCCCGGCCAGACCCTCCGGGACCTGTATGAGGAGCGCACGCCCCTCTACGAGCGCTATGCCCACTGGGTCGTGGACGCCGACGGCCTGCTGCCCCGGGAGATTATTGAGCGGATCCGGACGCGGCTGGCCGCCGGGGACGGCGCCCCATCACACACAGAAAAGAGGAGCAACATGAGCGATTTGAACATCGTATGCCTGGACCTGGAAGGGGTGCTGGTGCCGGAGATCTGGATTGCCTTCTCCCAGGCCAGCGGCATCCCGGAGCTGCGCCGCACCACCCGGGACGAGCCGGACTATGACAAGCTGATGCGCTGGCGCCTGGGCATCCTGAAGGAGCACGGCCTGGGCCTGCGGGACATCCAGGCGGTCATCGCCACCATCGATCCCCTCCCCGGGGCGAAGGCATTCCTGGACGAGCTGCGGGCCACCACCCAGGCGGTGATCCTCAGCGACACCTTCACCCAGTTCGCCAAGCCCCTGATGGAGAAGCTGGGCTGGCCCACCCTGCTGTGCAACTGCCTGGAGGTGGCCCCCGGCGGGGAGATCACCGGCTACCGCATCCGGACCCAGCAGTCCAAGCTCTCCACCGTCCGGGCCCTGCAGAGCGTGGGCTTCGACACCATCGCCGCCGGGGACAGCTACAACGACCTGGCCATGATCCAGGCCAGCAAGGCGGGCTTCCTGTTCCGCTCCACGGAGCAGATCAAGCGCGACCACCCGGAGATCCCGGCCTTCGAGACCTTCGAGGAGCTGCTGGGGGCCATCAAGGCGGCGCTGTGATCAATCCCCACCCCCTGTGGATAAATCTGTGGATAATGTGGAAAACTTATCCGAATTGCAACAATTTCCGGCGCAGGGGCGGAAAAAACTGTGGATAAGCTGTGGACAGATGTGGATAACCCGGGGGGCGAATGTGGATAAGCGGTGGAAAACCCCGGGTGTTCGCCTGGCCGGGAACAGGTTGTGACACAATATGACAAAGCATGGCACAGACCGCCGGAAGGCAAGGAGGGAACAGCCGTGGCCCTGATGCAGGCGCATTTCTTCTCCCACGCCCTGAACGTGCAGGTGAGCGTGGACGTGATTCTGCCGGAGCCGGAGATGGGCATCGGGGTCCGGGGGCAGGAGGCCGGGGCGGAACAGCTGCCCCGGGTGCTGTACCTCCTCCACGGCTACTCCGACGACCACACCATCTGGCTGCGGCGCACGGCGGTGGACCGCTACGCGGCGGGGGAGAACCTGGCGGTGGTGATGCCGGCGGTGAACCACTCCTTCTACACCAACGAGGCCCACGGGGAGCGCTACTGGGACTTTGTGGCGGAGGAGCTGCCCGAGGCCATGCACCGCTTCTTCCGCCTCTCCCGCGACCCGGCGGACACCTATGCGGCGGGGCTGTCCATGGGCGGCTACGGCGCCATGAAGCTGGCCCTGCGCCATCCGGAGCGCTTCGCCGCCGCCGCCAGCTTCTCCGGGGTGCTGGACATCTGCGACTTTGACCACCGGACCCCGGCCTCCATCGCCAACATGGAGCGGATCTTCGGGGACACGGACGCCCTCTCCGGCTCGGAGAACGACCTGCTGGCCCTGCTGAGGAAGGGCAGGGAGGCGAAGAAAAAGCCCCGGCTCTATGTCTCCTGCGGCACGGCGGACTTCCTGTGGCACATGCACGGGCGGTTTGTACTGGCGGCGGAGGAGAACGGCTGGGACATCACCCACCGGGAGATCCCGGGCATGGGCCACCAGTGGGAGCTGTGGGACCGGGAGATCGAGGGCTTCATCCACTGGATCGGCCGGGGGCGGGAGGAGGCCTGAGGCGGACACGGGGCGGATGCCTGTTTTTACAAGTGCAACGCCCTCCGCCGCATTGACAAGGGTTTTCCCCCGTGCTATCATGAAGCTGAAGGACAGGCCCCGAGGGGCCTGACGGGCAGAAAAGGAGCGATGGGCCATGAAGCGTTGGATGGCGGCATTGCTGGTGGGATGCCTGGTGCTGTGCCTCGCCGGGGCAGCACTGGCCTACACGGACTACTACGGCGGATCCCTGGGGGCCCTGGGGCTCTCCACGGCGGAGCTGCGGACCCCCGCCTGGCGGGGCAGCGCGGCGGCTGCGGTGCTGCGGGACTACATGGCCGCCAGCGGCAACACCTGGCTGGCGGACCAGCTGGGGAGCGGCAAGTGCAGCATGGCGGATTTCGACGGCATCGGGCTGGATATCTACTATCCCCTGCGGGACGGCACCTATCTGAACCTCTACGCGGAGCCGGGCACCGGGCTGGTGCGGGACTACGGCGTCTCCTACTTCAGCTGCGCCAGCAACGGCTACGACTACACCGGCTTCAGCCCGGACGAGGTGCGGACGGCCCTCATCCAGTGAACCGGCACCGAAATGCAAAAACCGGGGCTCCGGCGGAGCGCCCGGTCCGGACACCCCTGCGGATGCGCGGGGGTGTTTTTGTGGTGTGCCGGGCATGGCACAATTCTAGCGGGTGAAAGCCCCGCCACGGGCAGTTACCGCCAGGTGCAGCGAACCGCAAGCGGCTGCCGGCAATCTTTGTCATCGGGCCTGCGGCGGCCGGATCTCCACCGGCACCGCCCGGCCGTAGCGCAGGGCGTAGAGGAAGAGGGCCCGGACGGGCTCGCCGGTGATGCGGCGCACCGCCTCGGCGTACCAGTTCAGCTGGGCCTGGTGCCGCTCCACAAAGGCCCCCTCGTCCCGGATGATGTCCGTCTTGTAGTCGATGAGCACCCAGCCCTCCGCCTCCCGGAAGGCCGCGTCAATCACGCCCTGGAGCAGGGTCTCCCCGCCGGGTCCCAGGGCCAGGTTGAAGCGCCACTCCCGGCGGCGTTTCTCCGCGGCCAGGAAGCGCCGGCCCAGGTCGCTGCGGAAGAAGGCGGCGCAGCCCTCGGGGCGGATCAGGGTGGCCTCCGCCGGGCTGAGGATCCCCGCCTCCGCCATGGCCCGGAGCCGGTCCCGCGTGAGGGGCAGGAGCGCCTCCGGGGGCTGGCCGGCCAGGGTCTCCAGGGGCACCAGGGACAGGAAGCGGTGGGTGGCGCTGCCCCGGTCCGCCGCCCCGGGCTGCTCCGCCCGGAGGAAGCCCGGCACCGGGGGGATCTCCCCCAGCCGCAGGGGGGACAGGATGACCTCCCCCTGCCGCTTCTCCGCCATGTCCTCCTCCGCGTCCGTCAGGGGCAGAGGGTCCGAAAGCACCTGCTTCCGGGTGAGGGAGGTGACGGAGGTCTTCAGGGGCTGGGGCGCGGGCGCCTCCGCCTCGTCCCACCAGGACAGGCGGGTGTGGGGCCGGGCCCCGGGGAGGACCGGGGGCTGGGCCGCCTCCGC
Organism: Clostridia bacterium; assembly: GCA_017519405.1. GTDB lineage: Bacteria > Bacillota > Clostridia > Christensenellales > Aristaeellaceae > RUG11272. Next base: position 7,005 of record JAFWSH010000020.1, on the reverse strand, counting down.
CTCCGCCGCGGCCGCCTCCGCCGCCGGGTCATCGTGGATCGTCAGGGCGAAGGGGCTCTCCCCGCCTTCCGCCTCCAGGTCCAGCACCACGGGCATCACCCAGTCCAGCATGCTGTCGGCGTGGCGCACCCGCAGGGGGCCCGGCGCCTCGTGCCAGACAGGGTTGTCCGGGTCCCCGCTGCCCATGAGGATCAGCCGGTCCGCCGCCCGGGTCATGGCCACATACAGCAGCCGGCACTGCTCCGCCCGCTCGTCCAGGCTCCGGGCCAGGGCGATGGCCCGGCTCCCCAGGGACTTCCGCCGGGTGCCCGCCGCCCGGTTCTGGCAGGGCAGGGCCACCCCCAGGGTCCGGTGGAAGGCGCACTTGTCCCCGTCCCCGCTCTGGCCCTTCTTCTCCGTGCCCTTCTGCAGGTTCAGGCACAGCACCACCGGGAACTGCAGGCCCTTGGACTTGTGGATGGTCATGATCCGCACCAGGTCCTCGTTCTCCCCCAGGGGCTTGGCGGACTCGGTGTCGCCCACGCTGACCTGCTCCGCCACGCTGTCCAGGAAGCCCTGGAGGCTGGTGCCGCCCTTTTCCTCATACTCCGCCCCCCGCTGGCACAGGAGGCGCAGGTTGGCCTGGCGGAGGCGGGCGTCCTTCCGGGTGCCCATGACGGCGTAGAGGCCGCTCTCCCGCAGGAGCCACCACAGGTAGTCGAAGAGGCGCATGCTCTCCCGGCGGAAGCGCCACTCCGCCAGGGTGTCCAGGCAGCGGCGGCACCGGGCCCCCAGGGGCGTGTCCTCCGCCGCGCACACCGCCAGCGCCTGCCCGAAGCCCGCCTCCCGCCGGGGCTCCCGGCAGCGGATGGCCGCCAGGTCCGCGTCGGTGAAGCGGAAGGGCTCATGGCGCAGCACCGCCAGCAGGCTCATCTCGTCCGCCGGATCGCACACCGCCCGCAGCAGGGCCAGGGCCTGCCTCACCTCGGGGGTGGCATAGTAGGATTTGTCCTCATAGAACACCGGGATGCCCGCCTCCTGCAGGATATCGGACACCACCTTGCCGGAGGTGGAGGTCTCCCGCATGAGGATGCAGATGTCCCGGAAGCGGTAGTTCCCCCGGCCGTCGGGCCTGGGGGTCTGGAGCAGCCCCCGGATCCGGTCCGCCGCGGCCAGGGCCTGGAGCCTCAGGTTCTCCGCGCTCTTCTCCGCCGCCGGGAAGAGGTGCACCTCCACCGGCGCCCCCGCCCCCTCCCGGCCGGGCACCAGGTGGTCCTCCGGCAGGTAGTCCAGCTCCGTCTCCTCCGCCGTCATCACCCGGGAGAACACCGCGTTGGTGGCCTCGAGCACCGGGGAGAGGGAGCGGAAGTTCCGCTGCAGGAAAATGGCCCGCTCCGCCGCCGCCGCGTCCCGGCTGTAGCTGCGCACCCGCTCCAGAAACAGGGTGGGGTTGGCCATGCGGAAGCGGTAGATGCTCTGCTTCACGTCCCCCACCATGAACAGGTGGTTCTCCGGGCCGTGGAGGGCCATGAGGATGTCGTTCTGGATCTGGGCGTTGTCCTGGCACTCGTCGATGAAAATGTGGTCGAAGGCCGCGGCGTACTTCTCCCGGATCTCCGGGTGGGCCGGGTCCGTCAGCAGGTCGTAGGCGAACTGCTCCATGTCCGCGAAGTCGATGCGACCCTTCTCCCGCTTGAGTTCCAGATACCGCCGGTGCATCTCCTCCGTCACCCGCTTCAGCCCCCGGAGCCCGCTCACCACCCGGGCAAGGTCCCGCCGGCTCTGGTCCGGGTCCGGGTTCAGTCCGGCCAGGAATTCATTCACCTTGTCCAGGCATTCCCTCAGCTTTTTCCGCAGGGGCACCCAGCGGGTGTCGTGGATGAAGGCGGCCTCCTCGTCCAGGCCCCGGGCGGAGACCGCTGAGGGGAGCTTCCCGGGAAGCAGGGGCAGGGCCCCCGCCGGGTCGCCTGCCGCCATCCGCGCCAGGAAGGGCCCCAGCACCTCCGCGTCCCGGGCGCAGGTCTTCCGGTCCGCCTCGCAGTGGTCCGGCGCCTCCGTCTCCGCCCGGTAGGCCTCCCACAGGGGCGGGACCTCCGCCAGCATCCGCAGGCCCTCCTGATACAGGGCCTGATACCAGGGGTGCTGCCCCATGTCCTCCGTCTCTGCCCGGCGGATCATGTTCTCCAGCCAGTCGAAAGGGTGGCTGAGGGCCATGAGCTTCTTGTGGAGGCTGTCCGCCATGGCCAGGACGGTCTTCGCGCCGAAGTCCGTCACCAGCTGCGCCACCTCCGGGTCCTTCGCCTCCAGCAGGGCGTTCAGGGCGTCCCGGCCCGCCTGGGCCTTCCACAGGGTGCCCTCGTCCTCCCGCAGCACCCGCTGCCGGGGGTCCAGCCCCAGGGCCTGGAACTCCTCCTTGAGGAGCTTCTGGCAGAAGGAATGGATGGTGGCGATCTCCGTGGCCTCCAGGTCCGTCAGGGCCTGGACGTAGCGCTCGTCGCCCCCGGCGGCCCCCGTCTGCAGCCGCAGGTAGATCCGCTCCCGCAGCTCCGCCGCCGCCGCCCGGGTGAAGGTGACGATGAGCATGCGGTTCAGCCGCGCCCCGTCCTCCACCAGGCGGATCACCCGCTCCACCAGCACGGCGGTCTTGCCGGAGCCCGCCGCCGCGCTCACCAGCAGGGTGGGGTTGTCGGCCTCCACGGCCTCGCGCTGTTCCCGGGTCAGGTCCATGGTCTCACCTCCGGTTTTTTCCACATGAAATGCTTGATCAGGGGAGATCCACCACGCCGGCGGGGCGCCAATCCGGCGTCCAGCGGTTCAGGGGCAGGGGGCTCCCCGGGCGGATGCGCCCCGCCAGGGGCTCTCCCGCCGCCTCCGCCGGGGTGAGGGTGCACATGGCGCAGGCGACGGCGGGATCGATGCCCGCCCCGTGGATCAGCCAGGCCTGGGCCCCCGCCATGGTGAGCACCGAGCCCGCCAGGGTGCCGTCCTCCCGCCGGGCCTCCCCCCGGGACACCAGCACCGCCTGCCCGCCCAGGCTGTATCGGCCGTCCGGGAGCCCCGCCGCCTCCATGGCGTCGGTGATGGCCAGGGCGCCCCGGGGACCCTTGCAGGCCACCGCCAGGCGCAGGATGTCCCGGTGGAGGTGCACCCCGTCGCAGATCAGCTCCACCCGGAGCCGGGGGTCCGCCAGGGCGGCGCCGGGGAGGCCGGGAGCCCGGTGATGCAAGGGGGAGGAGGCGTTGAAGAGGTGGGTGGCCCGGTCCGCCCCCCAGTCCGCCGCCCGGTGGACTGTCTCCGCGTCCGCCCCGCTGTGGCCCAGGGAGACGTGGATGCCCCGGCCCGCCGCCGCCCGGACAAAGGCCTCCGCCCCGGGCAGCTCCGGGGCCAGGGTGATGCTGTGCACCGCCCCGGGAGCCAGGCCGTCCAGCAGGGACAAGTCCGGCGGGATGAAAAACGCCGGGTCCTGGGCGCCGGCCTTCTCCGGGCTCAGGAAGGGGGCCTCCAGGTGGGCCCCCAGCACCCGGGCGCCCCCGGGCTCCGGCCGCTGCCGCACCGCCTCAATCCCCGCCAGGGCCTGCCGGGTGGCCGCCGGGGCCGCGCTCATGGTGGTGGGGCAGAAGGCCGCCACCCCCCACTGCCGCAGGAAGCGGCTCATGCCCCGGACCTCCGCCTCCCCCCGCATGGCGTCGAAGCCGCCGCTGCCGTGGATGTGCAGGTCCACATACCCGGGCAGCAGGTAGTCCCCGGCCAGGTCCAGGACCGCCTCCCCGGGGAGAGGCGGGAGGGAGGGACCCGTCTCCGCCACCGCCCCCGCCCGCAGCCGGACGCAGCCCGCCTCGAAGCCTTCCCCTGTGAAAATCCGGGCATGACGGATCAGCATGGGCCTTCCCTCCGTGTCGTTTTCTTTTCGTCAGCATAGCATCCGGCGGGGGGGATGTCAAGGCTCGGGGCGTCCCCGGCCCATCCCGCTCCCCGAATGTTTCACGTGAAACAATCCCGCCCCGTCCCCCTCACAGCGGCCGGGCGAAGAACAGCACGTGGATCTGCGTGCCGTCGGGGTACGTCTCCACCGTGGTGCCGGCGGGCTCCGTGAAGCCCCAGTGATGGTACATGGCCCGGTTCCGGGTCTCCTGGGGCTCCACCCCCACCACCGCCCGGGTGAAGCCGCGTTCTCTCAGATCGTGGAGCATATACGCCATCAGCCGGGAGAAATACCCCCGGCCCCGGTGCTCCGGCACGGTGCGGAAGGCGAAGAGCTCCACCATGCCCGGGGCGGCGAACCGGCGGTCCGGCTGCAGGTTCGCCGTGGCCTCGCAGATGGGGACGCCGTCCAGGAAGCCGTAGTACGGCAGGGCGCTCCCCGCCCGGAAGCGCTGGAATGCCCGCTCCCGCCAGATGAGCCAGTTTCCCTTGTCCTCCTGCCGGGCGATCTCGTCATCCCAGCGCAGGACCATCTCCGCCTCCGTGGGGATGCGGCAGCGGAAGCCGTCGGACTTCTCGTAGGCCAGCCGGGGGTCGTTGTCCTCCGCCACGTGGATGATCCCCCGGAAGGTGAACCCCAGCCTGGCCAGGAGGCCCTGCATCACCCGGTTGTCCCCATGGGTGTCGATGCGCAGGTGGCCGCACCGGGCGAAGGCCCAGTCCAGGCAGAAGGCCCCCACGCCCTTCTCCGGGCGGGTCTTGTCCACGGCGATGCGGTGCACCACGCCGTAGGGGCCCTCGTCCTCCCAGGCCCCCTCCCGGATGTCCCGGTAGCCGGGCTCGATGTCCATGCCCCGGTCGAAGAAGAACACGGCGGCGATGGCCCCGTCCTCCGCCACGCAGACATGGCTGCGGCCCCGGCGAATGTCCTCCCGGACCAGGGCCTCCGGGGGCCAGCAGGTGGGGCCCGACTGGCGGGGGTTGCCCTGGGCCGCCATAAAGGCCCGGGCGGCGGCGTAGATTTCCATCACCCGGGGAAGATCGGCCAGGGTGGTCTTGCGGATCTGCATGGGCTGTCCCTCCGGCACGGGATCCGGCTGCTGCGGCCGGTCAGGCAGAGTATAGCACAGGCAGCGGGCTTTGGCCAGCGGGATTGTTTCACGTGAAACATGGCCCCGGGCACAGCTTGGCTTCCGTGCCCGCGATGGTCTTTCCATCGTTCTCAACGCCAGCCCCGGCCAGTCGGAAGGTGGACTCGGCTTCCTTGATCTGCCGGTTGATGCTGCGCATATTGCGCGAGAAACTGCTGGAATCCAGCGACAGCGCGACCACCAGTTCGCGCAGGGTTTCAGCCATAAAAGTTCACCTCTCTTTGATTGCAGGAGATTAAGAGGAAATGGTAGAATACTGGTTAGTAGCTTCGGCTCGACAAATCGGGATTTGCCTTCACGACAAGGAGGAGAAGAAAATGAAAAAACTGATGGTTCTGGCGCTGTGCATCCTGCTCGTCATGTCTCTCGTCCCTGTGTTGGCAGAAACGGCCGATGGGGCAGGCGGCCAGCAAAATGGCGGGAAGATCATTGTCCTTGCTACGGGAGGAACGATTGCCGGCGTAGGAGAAGCGGGAAAAACAGCCGGATATATCCCGGGCGCATTAACAGCCGACGAGCTGCTGTTTGCTGTGCCTCAGCTGGCGGAAGTCGCACCGATTGAAGCAATCCAGATTTGCAACGTCAACTCGGACGACATCACGGATGAGATCTGGCTCACACTTGCCAATAAGATCAACGAGCTTGCGGCTGATCCTGACGTAAAAGGCTTTGTGATCACACATGGAACGGATACGATGGAAGAAACCGCCTATTTCCTGAACCTTACTGTAAAGACAGATAAGCCTGTCGTGCTGACCGGATCCATGCGTCCCGCCACATCCATCTCGGCAGATGGGCCAATGAATCTGTATGAAGCCGTCTGCGTCGCCGCGTCTGATGAAGCTGTCGGGAAAGGCGTGCTCATCGTCTTTTCCGATCGGATCTTTGCGGCGCGTTCCGTAACAAAAACCAGCACATACAATGTCATGGCAATATCTGCAGGTGAGATGGGAGCCATAGGCGTGGTACGCGACAATGTGGTTTTTCTGTACGAATCCCCGTCAAAAAAGCATACAACTGAAACCGAGTTTGATATAGCGGGTTTATCTGCTCTTCCCAAAGTTTCTATTCTTTACTTCTCTGTAGGCGCAGATCCAGAGCTTTTGCGTTTTGCCGCAGAACGCGCAGACGGTCTGGTCATTGCAGGAGCCGGGGCCGGAGAATTCAGCAAAGAGTGGGTTGAGGTGATCAATGGGCTTTCAATCCCGGTTGTCATCAGCTCCCGAATCGATGACGGTGTGATCACCCGTGACAATCTGCTATGCGGCAATACTGTGGCCGCGAACAACCTCTCACCGCAGAAGGCGGCAATCCTCCTGCAATTGGCGCTGACCGGGAATGTAGGACAGGAGTATCTGGAGAGGCTTTTCCTGCAATACTGATATGGTTTATGATCATCACGGGTCCGCTTGATCGACAAACACCAGTTTGACGATCTACATCATCCCGGCTTCATCCCCGGCCAGACGATGCGCCGTGAGAACCCATTGCTCATCACCTTTACTTCTTGCGTTTCCCGAACTGCCTGTCATTCTGTTGTTTGAAATGCATTGGCGGCCAATGGCAGACAACTCTATTTCTGCAATATCAAGCCAACTCCCATCAACTCTGCTTTGTACATTGCCGTACAAATTGCTTTATGCCCCTTCCCTACGTCATGCCAACTGCACCCCTTTTTTTCTCAATTACCATGAAAACGGAATATGAGCTTAAAAAGGTTTTATTTACAGTTGATGTGACAGCTCTGGTCACGAAAGAAGACAGCCCCGGAAGAAGTGCTCTTCTGGGACTGTCTTTGCCTTTGCAACACCTATAATTCTGTTTTGATTACTTCCCTATTAGGCCGTAGCAAAGGCCGACAGGGTCTTTTTCTTTCAAACAAAAGGAACTCGGCTTGTGTGTGCTTTGCGGAGACCATCAGCAACCGCTTTGTCTATCCTGAAACATATGCAGG
>JAFWSH010000019.1 GCA_017519405.1 Clostridia bacterium | reverse complement strand
TGACGCTCGTCAGGCCGCTGCAGGCGTAAAAGGCAGAGTCGCCAATGCTGGTCATGCCCGCCGGGAGCGTGACGCTCGTCAGGCCGCTGCAGGAATGGAAAGCCTCGCTGCCAATGCTGGTGACGCCCTCCGGGATCGTGATGCTCGTCAGGCTGCTGCAGGAATGGAAAGCAGAATCGCCAATGCTGGTGACACCCTCCGGGATTGTGACGCTCGTCAGGCCGCTGCAGGCGTAAAAGGCAGAGTCGCCAATGCTGGTCATGCCCGCCGGGAGCGTGACGCTCGTCAGGCCGCTGCAGGAATGGAAAGCCTCGCTGCCAATGCTGGTGACACCCTCCGGGATCGTGATGATCATCAGGCTGCTGCAGCCGGCGAAAGCCCCGTAGCCAATGCTTTCCACGCTCTTTGGAAGGGTCACCTGCGTCAGGGCGGTGCAGCCGAGGAAAGCCGCGCCATCAATATTCGTGACGCCTTCCTCCATCGTTACACTGGCCAGGCCGGTGCAGCCATAGAAGGCGCTCCAGGAGACGTCATTGACACTGGCCGGAATCGTCACGCTTGTCAGGCCTTTATTGCCGCAGAAGGCAAAGTCTCCGATGGAATACACATTGCCGGCGAACACGATGTTCGTGACGTTTGTTCCCCAGGGTGCGGTTGTGATGTCTGCGCCATCAATATAATCGGTGGAATATTCTTCCATGTATCCGGATCCGCTGATGGTCAGCGTGCCCGCGTTGTCCAGCACCCAGGTCAGGCCTTCTCCGCAGGTCCCGCTGTCCATGGTTTCCGCGGCGGCAATCCCGCATCCCAGCACCACGATCATCAGTACAGCCAGGCAAAGCCAATGCTTCATTCCGTCAAATCCTCCACATCCGGTTCGCGTGTTCATCCGTGTTCCTCCTCCACCCCCAGGCACAGGTCCCGGTCGTCAAACAGCAGCGAGATGCTGTAGCCGCCGGGATCGCACCATGTGCGCAGGGTGTGCCCGTCCGTGCGTTGGACCGTCGTCTGGGGGTCCGCTCCCACCGCGCGGAGGATCTCCCCGTAGGTCTTTCCGCGGAAGACCGGCAGGCAGCTTATGCGCCGCTGCAGGGTCCGGCCGTGCCGTTTCATCTGCCGGGCCAGCGCAAACCCCGCCATGAAAGCCGCGGCGATCCAGCCCAGGTACAAGAGCATGGTTCTCCTCCCCTCGCAGCGTATTCCTCATGCCCGCCCACGCGGGTTTCCTGCTGTCAGTATAGGAGAAAAGCCGGCAAAAGGCACGCGACAAAGTGTCACATGCCCCGATTCATTTTGTCACATCCCGTCTTTTCCGGCCTTCCGCACCAAAAAAGCCCCTTTCGGGGCAAAGGGTCCGCGCTCATTCCCGCGGGGCCTGGGTCATGTCGATCAGCGTGCGGAAGGTCATCTTGTTCCCGGCGTCGTCGTGGCCCCGGATGATGAATCCGTAGCCCACCATGTCCTGCACCGGATTGCCGCCGATGAACTCCCAGCTGCGGCCTTCGTCGTCCTCCCACACCGCGCCGCTGTCGGCGTTGAAGAACCGGTATTCACAATTGTCCGGCGTCCAGAAGGCGTACCAGTCCAGCTCGTCAAAGTGGAAGGTATGGCCGGCCACCTCATCAAAGGTCAGGATATAGCGCCAGAAGGGCTCGGTCTGGTTCTCCGGATTCAGCAGAACCTGGGTCCGGATGTCCAGCCAGGGCTCCCCCTTCATGCGGATGTTGCCGCCCCGGAACCAGTCCGGCGTGAAGACCTCCGGCTCCTCCGGGGTGAGGTCCGACAGGTTGAGGGCGGCGGCCGGCGGCAGATTTGGTTTTTCCGCCTGCTGCCCCCGGATGGCCGGGAGCCCGAAGATCAGAAAGCAAACCAGGCCGATCACCAGCACCGCGGCCGCGCAGAGGATCGCCATTGTCCGTCCGGAGAGACGCCGCTGTCCCTCGGCTGGTGTGCCTGTCTCCGCGGGAGCAGCCGATCCCGGCGCACCCTCGTCCGCCGCTCCGGCCGCCTGTCCATCGGCCCCCACCGACAGAAAATCGCAGCCCAGCGTCTGGGACAGGAGCCGCAGGGAATCCAGGTCCGGCTGCGTGCGCCCGCGCTCCCAGGACGAAATGGTCGTCCGGGTCACATGGACAGCCCCGGCCAGTTCCTCCTGGGTCAGCCCCGCGGCTTTCCGCGCGGCAGCCAGCTGCTCCGCAAATGACGGCATATGCACATCCCCCTTGTCCATAGCATTCCCCGGCATTATACCGTAAAACCCGTTCTGACGCAAGGCTGACATCGCGCCTGCCCCGCGGGATGCCGGAAATGGCCGCATCACGCCCGCCGGGCTCCTTCCCCTGCCTTTCCCTGTCGCTCCCTGAAGAACAAAAAGCACGGGATCGCTCCCGTGCCTTTGGTTTGAAGGAATGAATCAGGCCTTGCCGTTGCAGCCCAGCACGTTGACCAGCTTGTGGCGCACCACGTCGCGGATGTTGGCCCGGGCCTCGGTGAGGTACTGACGGGGATCGAAGTGGTCCGGATGCTCCACAAAGTGCTTGCGCACCGCGGCGGTGAAGGCCAGACGCAGGTCGGAGTCGATGTTGATCTTGCACACCGCCATGGAGGCCGCCTTGCGCAGCTGCTCCTCGGGGATGCCCACGGCGTCGGGCATCTTGCCGCCGTTCTCGTTGATGATCTTCACATACTCCTGGGGCACGCTGGAGGAGCCGTGGAGCACGATGGGGAAGCCGGGCAGACGGCGGGAGACCTCCTCCAGCACGTCGAAGCGCAGGGGCGGGGGCACCAGGATGCCGTCGGCATTGCGGGTGCACTGGGCGGGGGTGAACTTATAGGCGCCGTGGGAGGTGCCGATGGCGATGGCCAGGGAGTCGCAGCCCGTGCGGGTCACGAACTCTTCCACTTCCTCGGGATGGGTGTAGGAGGAATCCTCGGCGGAGACCTTCACCTCGTCCTCCACGCCGGCCAGGGTGCCCAGCTCGGCCTCCACTACCACGCCGTGGTCGTGGGCATACTCCACCACCTGCTTGGTGATGCGGATGTTCTCCTCAAAGGGCAGGCCGCTCTTGTCGATCATGACGGAGGAGAAGCCGCCGTCGATGCAGCTCTTGCAGGTCTCGAAGTCGGGGCCGTGGTCCAGGTGCACCGCGATGGGCAGATCCGTGTCCTCGATGGCGGCATAGATCATGTGCATCAGGTAGACGTGCTTGGCATACTTGCGGGCGCCGGCGGACACCTGCAGGATCAGGGGCGCATGCTCCAGCGCGGCGGCCTCGGTGATGCCCTGGATGATCTCCATGTTGTTCACGTTGAACGCGCCGATGGCATAGCCGCCCTCATACGCCTTGCGGAACATCTCGGTGGTGGTGACGATGGCCATGAGTAAACCCTCCTTTTCTCTTTCCGGGAATGGTTGACGGGGGGATTATAGCACACAAACCCCGGATTGAAAAGGGGGAAACCGCGCTTTCTGTCCCCCGGGGCGGCCCCGGACGGTTGACAAACCCGCCCCGATGGTTTATTTTGGCCCCAGGGTTTTGTCCGTCCGTCAGAAGGGGGGAGCTTTCATGTATGCTGCAAGGTCCGGGAAATCCGCAGGGGCGCTGCTCCGCGCCTGGGTCGCCTTTTTTCTTGCCCTCTGCCTGCTGATGTCCTCCCTCCCGGCCGCCCGGGGAGAGGCGGCGGAGGCCCCCGTCCCCACGGCTGAGGTGGCCGTCACCCCCCTCAACGAGCTGCTGCGGCTCCACCAGATCAACATCCAGACCGGCGCCGCCTGGATGCTCACGGTGGGGGACCTGGTGGTGCTCATCGACTGCGGCTCCGACACCCTGGACGACATCTCCGCCCGCCACATCAACCGCCCGCTGATGGACTATCTGGAGGCCTCGGGCATCGACCACGTGGACGCCCACTTCGTCACCCACTGGCACAACGACCACTGCTACAACGTGGACATCCTGGCGGAGAAATACGGCACGGAGCACACCGTGGTCTACGGCGTCTCCCCGAAGCTGCACCCGCCCCTGGACCCCCTGCCCGTGGGCACCTACCGGCAGCTGACGGAGGGCACCTCCCTCACCCTGGGCCCCCTGGAGATCTTCTGCTTCGGTCCCCCCTGGCGGGACCCGGTGTGGGGCAACCGGAACATGGACTCCATGAACCTGGTGATCCGCTACGGGGACATCTCCATCGGCGTCACCGGCGACTACATCTGGGCCGGCCGGGAAAAGTACTACGGCGACCAGATCCGCCAGCTGGACATCCTGCTCTTCCCCCACCACGGCATCTGGGCCCACGAGGTGCCGGTGCGCACCTACGGCTTCATGGACCCCCGGCTGGTGCTGATTCCGGGGGTGGAGCGGGGCGGCGCCCGGACCGTGGCCCGGAAGGCCGGAGCCAACCCCGACGCCGTGTTCCTGTGCTACCAGGACGGCCACGTGCTGGTGACCTCCGACGGCAGCCGCATCTGGTACGCCGCCGGGGTGGAACCCGGCACCTTCCCCCTGGGGACCCTGCTGCCCCCCCGGCCCTCCCCTGCCCCCTGAAACGGCTTCGGCCGTTTTTTCTCTCCCCCCGGGCTCCCCCCGCCCGGCCGCGCCATTCTTGACATTCAGGGGGCTTCGATCTATACTGTACACTGGTTTTGTATGACTGAATCCGCGGGCCGCGGGTAGCCGCGCCGCCTTGTGAGGAGCAGCTGAACATGATGAAAAAACGTCTTTGCCTGGTCCTTGCGCTCTGCCTCGCCCTGGGCCTGTCTGTCCCGGCCCTGGGGGAGACTTCCTTCCTCACCATCACCAACCCCGGCATGGCCACCGCCGCCCCTGAGGCCGCCGATCCGGAAGCCGCCCCGGAGGAAGCCGATCCGGAGGCCGCTCCGGAGGAGATCCCGCCCCTGGAGGAGGTCCCTGCCCCGGCGGCGGAGCCGGCGCCCGTGGACAACGGCACCCTGCTGCTCTCCTTTGTGGGGGACTGCTCCCTGGGGGATGCCTACGGCTCCCGGAACACGCCCCTCTCCCTCACCAAGGTGATCCTGGAGCAGGGCACCGCCTGGCCCTTCTCCACCGCCCTGCCCTTCCTGTCCGCCGACGACTGCTCCTTTGCCAACCTGGAGGTGGTGCTGACCACCTATGAGCGGGGCCGCAACAAGCAGACCGCCTTCCCCCTGATCGGCCGGCCCGAATTCGCCCGGGCCCTGACGGAGGGCAGCGTGGAGGTGGTGAACACCGTCAACAACCACTGCATGGACTACGGCGCCCAGGGCTATACGGAATCCCTGGCCGCCCTGGCGGAGCAGGGCATCCAGAATTTCGGCTCCCTGTTCCGCAAGGAGCACCCGGAGTGGGACGTGGTGACCACCCGGACGGTGAAGGGCTGCAAGATTGGCATGGTGGGCCTGTCCTACCCCCAGAATGCGGACCTGCAGCGGATCCGGGACCGGATCACCCGCCTGCGGGACGAGGGCTGCCAGCTGGTGATCGTCAGCCTGCACTGGGGCCGGGAGAAGAAATACCCCGAGCCCAACGCGGGCCAGTACACCTTCGCCAAAAAGGTCATCGAGGCCGGGGCGGACATGATCTGGGGGCACCACCCCCACGTCCTCCAGCCCGTGTGCTTCTACCAGGGCAAGCCCATCATGTTCTCCACCGGCAACTTCATCTTCGGCACCATCGCCGACATGAACCCCTACACCGGCATCTTCCAGCTGCGCTACCGCCTGGACGGGGCGGGGAATCCCACCCTGGAGAGCCTGCACGTGGTGCCCATGAAGACCCACCACAAATACGGGGAATACCGGCCGGAGCTGCTGCAGGCGGAGGAGGAGATCCGGGCCTGCTACGGCCGGCTGGTGTCGAAAAAGCGGGTCAACGGCTTTGACAACCTGCCCCAGGATTTTCTCACCACCGGCACCGTCTATGTGCTGGAGGACGGCAACCTGAGCACCGGCCGTCCCTGAGCCGGCCCCCCGGCAGCCCGAAGGAGGCGAATGCCTGTGAGGAAGCACCCCACCCCGGTCCGGTTCCGCGCCCTGGTCCTGGCCCTGCTGCTGGCCGCCATCTCCTGCCTTTCCCCGGCCGGCGTGCGGGGGGAGGAGCCGGAGGCAGCCCCGGCGGAGGTCCCCGCCGACACGGCGCCGGCCTCCTTCGACGACGGCGTCCCCCGCTGCTATACCCCGGCGGACCTGCCCGTCTATGAGCCGGTGTATCTGGAGAACCTGACGCCGGAGCCCCTCCCTCTGGACGGGAAAACGCCCTACGCCCCCCACCCCGGCGCCTTCCTGCCCGACAACGGCGGCTATGTGGACAGCACCCTCTCCGTGAAAATCGACACGCGCACCCTGGGGAAGACCAAGGTGCTCTTCGCCTGGGTCACCATCGCCGACCCCTCCCAGCTGCGCACCACCACATACCGGCCCTTCCCCTCCAAGGCCATCGGCCTGGTGGACGCCATGGCCAAGCGGGAGAGGGCCGTGCTGGCCCTCAACGCCGACTGGTTCATGAGCGAAGAGAAGGTCACCCGGGGCGTTATCTACCGCAACGGCAAGCTGCTGCGGGAGAAGGACTTCGGGGTCTACGATGCCCTGGTCATCGACGACGCGGGGGATCTGCACATTGTGCGCCACGCCGCCGTGGAGGACCTGGCCCCCTGGGAGGGGCACATTCTCCAGAGCTTCGTCTTCGGGCCGGGGCTGGTGATCGACGGGGAGCTGGTGCAGGTCTATGAGGACAACGAGCTGGACCGGTGGGCCATCCGCCACAGCGGCGGCAACAAGGCCACCCAGCGCTGCGTGCTGTGCCAGATGGACACCCTGAGCTATCTGGTCATCGTCTCGGAGGGCCCCGAGCAGGTGAGCGGCGCCGGCTTCAAAATCAACGAGATGGCCCAGCTGGCCTACGACATGGGGGCTGTCCAGGCCTTCAACCTGGACGGCGGCTCCTCCGCCTGGCTGGTGCTGGGGGAGAAGCGCGTCAACACCCGGGACCGGAACCACAAAAAGCGGCTGGTGGGGGACATGCTCTACTTCGTCACCGCCGAGCCCGACGCCGCCGGGGATCTCCCGGAATGAACCCCGCCCCCTGACCGCATTGCCCATTTTGCCCACTTTATTGAAGGAGGCTTCTGTGTGAAAACCGGAAAGCTGCTTGCCTGGCTGATTCCCCTGGTGCTGCTGCTGCTCCTGATCCCCTTCCTGGTGCCCGCCGCGGTGCCCGGGGCGGAGGCGGAGGAGGTCCAGCGGGTCTATTCCCTGGACGAGCTGCCCGTCTACCAGCCCGTGACGCTGGAAAACCCCTCCCCCGATCCCATCCCCCTGGAGGGCAAGAACCTCTACGGCCCCCGGGCCGACGCCTTTCTCCCCGACGACGGCGGCTATGTGGACAGCACCCTCTCCGTCCGGGTGGAAGAGCGGACCCTGGGGAAGACCAAGGTGCTCTTTACCTGGATTCAGATCGCGGATCCCACCCAGCTGCGCACCGCCACCTTCCGTCCCTACCCCTCCGCCCAGGAGGCCTACGCCACCAGCATCGCGGAGCGGGAGAAGTCCGTCCTGGCCATCAGCGGCGACTTTTTCGTGGGCAAGGAGAAGGGCGGCCGTGGGGTGGTCTGGCGCAACGGCAAGCTGCTGCGCAAGCGGGACTGCGGCGTCTACGACTCCCTGGTCATCGACCGGGCGGGGGATTTCCACATCATCCGCCACGCCACGGTGGAGCAGGTGGGCGCCTTCGGGGATGACATCATGCACAGCTTCGTCTTCGGCCCGGGCCTGGTGATCGACGGGGAGCTGACCCGCTTCAACCTCAAGGACGAGCAGGACGACTGGATCTTCCGCCACATCGGCGGCCAGAAGCTGGCCCAGCGCAACGTGCTGTGCCAGATGGGCCCCCTGAGCTATCTGGTCATCACCTCCGAGGGCCCCGAGCAGGTGAAGGGCGCCGGCTTCACCATCCCCGAGATCGCCCAGCTGGCCTGTGACATGGGGGCCATCCAGGCCTACAACCTGGACGGCGGCTCCTCCACCTGGCTGGTGCTGGGCACGGAGCGCATCCAGAACAAGGGCCGCCCCAACAAGCGGCGCACCATCGCCGACATCGTCTACTTTGCCACCGCCGAGCCCAATCCTTGATTCGGGGGAATGCTGAGATGACACCGCTCTTTGTCCTGGGTCCCTTCCAGGTGACCCCCTACGGTCTGACGATTTTCGCCGGCGCCCTGGCGGGGGTGCTGCTGACGCTGCCCAAGCGCCGCGCCCTGCCCGCCCTGCCCCTCACCATCCTGCTGGCCCTCCTGGGCGGCCACGCCTTCTGGTGTGTCTTCAACACGGAGTATCTGACCCAGCCCCTGCTGCTGTCCTTCCTGATGCCCTGGCAGGGGGGCTACACCCTCTACGGCTCCGTCCTGGGCGGCCTTCTGGGCGCCTTCCTCTCCGCCCGGCTGATGCGGGCGCAGGCGGCGGAGGTGCTGGACGCCCTGGCCCCCGGCGCCGCGGCCGCCATCTTCTTCGGCCGGCTGGGGGAGTACTTCACCGGCCAGGGAGCGGGCAGCGTGGTGATGGAGGAGGAGCTGTGCTTCTTCCCCTACGCCTTTGTCTCCTATGAGATGGAGGACTATGTGGAGTGGAGCCAGGCGGTGTGGTGCTGGGAGGCGGCCGCCGCCCTGGTGATCCTGGCGGTGCTGCTCCTGCGGCGGCGCCGCAGCCTCCCCGGCCAGCAGACCGTGGTGTTCCTGGGGCTCCTGGGCACCAGCCAGATCTTCCTGGAGCAGCTGCGCTGCGACGATTTTGTCCGGATCACCACCTTCATCCGCTTCAGCCAGATCGCCGCCATGGCCACCCTCATCGGCGCCCTCATCTGCCTGCTGATCCGCCACCGGGCCCCCTGGCAGACCTGGGCGCTGAGCTTCGGCACCCTGGCCGCCGCCACCCTGGGGGTAATCTTCACCGAGTTCGTCTTTGACAAGCCCCAGTACAACCTCTGGCTGCACCTCTCCACCCTGCTGGCGGTCCTGCTGGCCGCCCTGCTGCTCCTGGCCCTGCGGGGGCAGGAGGGCCGGATGGCGGCGGGACTGCAGGGCTTCACGGGCTGCATGCTGCTGCTTGTGCACATTCTGGGCCGCTTTGAGGACGACGCCGCCCTGCTCTTCTGCCTCATGGCCTTCCACCTGGCGGTGATGGGCATCGTCCTGGCCGTGAACCTGCGGGAGCGCGCCCCGGCCGCCGGGGATGCCTGAGCCGCGGACAAGGAGAAACCCATGCATAACCGGCTGAGATTCCTTCCCCTGCTTCTGCTCCTCCTGCTGCTCTGCCCCTGCCTCTCCCGGGCGGAGGAGGCCCCGGCCCGGGAGGCCCCGGACATCACCGCCGCCTGCAGCCTGAGCTTCTCCACCACCGAGCAGGTGAAATCCGCCGCCCGGGTCCGGGACAACCGCTACACCACCGCCTGGAGCAGCACGGCCAAGACCGTCTGGCTCACGGCCCGCAGCGGGGAGACGGCGGAGGAGCCCATCGGCGGGGTCTACCTGACCTTCGACCGGATCCCGGAACGCTGGTACCTCCAGGTGCCGGCGGGAGAGGAGTGGGAGACGGTCTACACCGGCGACAACCGCTTCCTCCATGTGTATGTGCCCCTGGAGGCCCCCGCCGTCGCGGTGCGCTTCCTGGTGCAGGAGGAGAAGAAGGTGAAGGTGGCCATCCCGGAGCTGCGGCTCTACGGCGCCGGCGCCCTCCCCCCGGGCGCCCAGCAGTGGCTCCCCACCCGGGAGCGGGCGGACATCCTCTTCCTCTCCTCCCACGCGGACGACGAGCTGATCTTCTTCGGCGGCGGCATCCCCACCTACGACACGGAGCGGGGATACCAGGTGGTGGTGGCCTACCTCACCGGCTGCGGCATCCGCCGGAACCATGAGCTGCTGGACGGCCTGTGGTCCATGGGGGTGCGGCACTATCCCGTCATCGGCCCCTTCCCGGACCGGCACAAAAAGACCATGGCCGCGGAGTATTCCGCCCTGGGGGGCCAGAAGAAGGTCATCGGCTGGGTCACCGGCCTCTACCGCCGCTACAAGCCCCTGGTGGTGGTCACCCACGACAAGTACGGCGAGTATGGCCACTATCAGCACCGGGTCACCGCCGCCGCCGCCACCCTGGCCTGGGACCGGGCCGCAGACCCCGCCCGCTACCCCGATTCCGCGGAGCAATACGGCACCTGGCAGGTGCAGAAGCTCTACCTCCACCTGGGGAAAACCAACCCCATCACCATGGACTGGGACGTGCCCCTCGATTCCCTGGGGGGGATCACCGGCCTGGAGGCCGCCGTCCGCGCCTACACCTGCCACGTCTCCCAGCAGGGCACCCAGATGTCCGTCACCGGCACCGGCGAGAAGTACTCCAACCGGCGCTTCGGCCTGGAGAAGACCATGGTGGGGCCCGACGAGGCCGGCGGGGATTTCATGGAGCACATTGACCCCTGGCCCGGGGAAGAGTAAGCAAAAACGCAGGATTTTTGTCACAAATTCTTCATTTATTTGCAATCTCTCTTGACAGAATGCAGTCAATGCGAGTAAAATGACAATGGTATCGCCTATTTGCCGTGCCCTTGTGCGGAGCAGGCCGCGGAAGGAGGAAGGACAGCCTGTCTGTCCGGAGGATGAAGATGAAACGCAGACTGATTGTGATGATCGCCGCATTGCTGGTGGTCGCAGCGTTTGTTTGCTGTGCCGGCGCTGAGAGCACCGATTTCCTGGATGTGAAGATGGACCTGAGCCGCAACCGGTTTTCCGAGCCGGCCACCATCACGGTGAACATCCGGGTCACCAACATCGGCGAGGATGACACCCCCGGCCCCGTGTCGCTCTACGATCCCGGCGAGAAGCTGATCGAGGAGTTCGGCGAGTCGGAGATGACCATGGGGGCCTCCAAGACCTGGACGGGCCAGTGGCGGGTCACCCAGTCCCAGCTGGAAGCCGGCGCCCTGTACTACTCCCTCAAATACTATGTGGTGGACGACGAGGGCCAGCTGGTGCGCAAGACCAAGCGTTTCGGCAAGACCCTCATCTATGAGCAGGCCGTCCCGTCGGTGGAGGTCAACCGCACCATCACCCCCACCACCGCCGGCAAGGGACAGGAAGTCTCCGTCACCTATGAGGTGATCAACACCGGCACGGTGGACATCACCGATGTGAAGATCACCGAGAACAAGTCCGTCTCCAACAAAGCCGGCACCATCGACAAGGTGGCGGCCGGGGAGAAGGAGAGCTACACCTTCACGGTCAAGATGGGCACCCGGGACCTGACCTCCAACGCCCAGATCACCTACAGCGCCGGCGGCAAGAAGGCCACCGTCAACAAGGAGGCCGCCACCATCCGCTACGGCGAGATGAAGCTGAGCGCCAGCGTCTCCGCCGACAAGAAGGGCGGCCTCACGGGCGACAATGTGAAGCTCACCGTCACCCTCAAGAACAGCGGCAAGGAGGACTACAACGGCATCACCGTCTCCGAGCCCACCCTGGGGGACGTGTTCACGGACGTGAACGTACCCGCCGGCGGCACCGTGAAGCTGGAGAAGGAAGTGCCCATCACCGTCACCACCGACTACCAGTTCACCGTGGCCGGCCAGAGCGAGAGCGGCCTGGACCTGAACACCGCCACCGACCGCATCACGGTCACCGCCATCGAGCCCACGGAGGTGGTGAACCTCACCGTGAACACCACCGCGGCGGAGGAGTCCGTCCACCAGCTGCCCGGGGATGTGGCCTTCACCGTGTCCGTGACCAACACCTCCGGCGCGGCGCTGAAGGACGTGTCCGTGGTGGCCGGCGGCATGACCTTCTACACCTTCCCCCAGATTGAGCCCGGGGAGACCCGGGAGTTCACCCGCACCATCGCCGTGTCCATGGCCGGCACCTACCAGTTCTCTGCCCGGGTGAAGAACCAGCTGGGCGAAACCCAGACCTTCCCGGGCAACACGGTGTACATCCGCTATGCGGCTCCCACCCCGGTGCCCACGGAGGTGCCCATCGTCACCCCGCCGGCCCCCGTGCTGCAGCCCATCCCGGAGAAGGATGACCTGCCGGAGGACTACACCAAGACCGCCGGCACCCTCCGGACCGTGGGCTACGCCCTGCTGATCCCGGTGGCCATCGGCGCGCTGCTCATCGTCATCGGCCTCGTCGGCCGCACGGTGAAGGGCGTCCGCTCCATGAGCGCGGTGGATCACCTGCAGCTCAGCGGCCTGCGGGACTACGAGGCGGAGAGCCGCGGCAGGGACAGCGATCCCGGCACCCCCGACGGCGAGGAGCCGGAGGAGGCAGAGGAGCCGCCGGCCGCCGGGGATCCGGAGCATGACGGCGCCCAGGCCGGTCCGGTCCGCCGCCATCGCCGCACGGAAAACAGCGACGACAAGGCCTGATTTCCCATCGTAATCAACCACCCTGTCCGGGCTTCCCGGGCAGGGCTTTTTCGTGGGGTTACGGGGTATCTTCCGTTACGCCGGATGCCGAAAAGCACGCCCCAACCCGGTTCCGACCAACCAAAAGGCTCCCCGGCGCACTGGGGAGCTGTCGCCCGCCCCCGGGCGGGTGACTGAGGGGTAACCCCCGTCCCCCTCCCCCACCCCTTATTTGTTACAATTCCATGACGTTTCCATTAAACTTTTCCTTCCATCTGCTCATCTTTTGTGTTCAACTCCCCGTCCATTGCACCACCGGTGGGGGATTGGGGGGGCGCCGGGGCACCTTGGGGCCGTTGGGCATCCCTCCCGCCCGGGTTGCACATCCGCCGGGGCTTTGGTATAATCATCCCAGGCTGTTTCAGACAGGCCAATAGAACCAATGGTCAGACTGGAGGGTTTCCCATGCTGAAAAACAGAAAACTGCTCTCTCTTCTCGCCCTGCTGGTCCTGGGGGTTTTTCTGCTGAGCGCCTGTGCCCAGCCGGCCGCCCCGGCGGCGGAGGTCCAGGAGACCGATGCTGACCGCTATGCCAAGGCCGCCGCGCTCCTGGCCGGGGGCAAGACGGCAGAGGCCCGGGAGGCCTTCGCCGCCCTGGGCACCTATGAGGACGCCGCCTCCCAGACGGCCTATATCGACGCCCTGAATGCCGAGGCTGCCGGCGATTACGCCGCCGCCCAGACCGCCTTTGCCGCCCTGGGGGATTTCAAGGACAGCGCCCGCCGCGCCTTCGACGCCCGGGTGAACGGCCTGGCGGCGGACTATGCGGCCGCCAAGCTGCTGCTGATGGACGGCAAGTATGCCGAGGCCGCCGACGCCTTCGCCGCCCTGGAGGGCTATGAGGACGCCAGCCGCTACCGGATGTACGCCCGGGCCATGGTGCTGGCGAAGAATGGCGACTATGCCACCGCCGCCACCGCCTTCACGGCCCTGGATGATTTCAACGACGCCGCCCTGCAGGCCGCCTACTACAGCGCCATGGCCCTGGAGGCGGACGCGGACTATGCCTCGGCGGACACCGCCTACAGCGCCATCCCGGTGTTCCGGGACGCGGACCTGCGCCTGGGGGCCCTGGAGGACCGCAAGCTGGACGCCCTCTTCGCCGCCACGGCGGAGGTCTACCGGGCCGAGCCCTGGTCGGAGGAGCTGGCGGAGGCCTTCGGCAATCTGCTCTCCCTGACCTATGCCGCCGATGAGAACAAGATGAAGCAGCAGACCCTGGACCTGGCGGACGAGGCCCTCACCGCCGGCCGGCTGGACAGCGCGGAGCCCCTCTTCGCCCTGCTGGCGGAGAACGATGTGGCGGAGGCCGCCGACAGGCTGAAGGACTGCACCCTGGCCCGGGGCATGGCCCTGGTGGACGCCGGGGACTACGCCGGCGCCGTGGAGCTGCTGTCCGCCCTGGGGGAATACGCCCCCGCCGCAGAGCCCCTGAAGCTGTGCTATGGCAAGCTGGCCGCCGAGGCGGAGGCTGCGGGTGACTTGGCCCGGGCCTGTGAGCTCTATGCCCTGGCCGGGGATACGGAGAAAACGGCCGCCTACCAGAAGGCCTATGCCGAGGCCGTGACCCTCCTGGGCGAGGGCAGCTATGACGAGGCCCGGGAGGCCTTCCTGGCCCTCAACAACTATCAGGATTCCCAGCGCATGGCCCAGGAGGCCCTCTACCGCAA
This sequence comes from Clostridia bacterium, assembly GCA_017519405.1. Taxonomy (GTDB): domain Bacteria; phylum Bacillota; class Clostridia; order Christensenellales; family Aristaeellaceae; genus RUG11272. Next base: position 36,635 of record JAFWSH010000019.1, on the reverse strand, counting down.
GGCCCAGAGCCTGGAGGCCGCCGGGGACTATGAGGGCGCCGTGGCCCAGTACGCCGCCCTGGGGGACTACTCCGACGCCGCGGTTCAGATCGCCGGGGTCTCCTACCGCCAGGGCGTGGCCCTGATGGGCGAGGGCAAGTGGGACGAGGCCAGCGCCGCCTTTGCGAAGGCCGGGGACTACGCCGACGCCGCCGAGCGGGTGCTGGAGCCCTACTACCAGAAGGGTCTGAAGCTCCTGGCGGACGGGGACGAGATCGGGGCCTTCGCCGCCTTCAGCAAGGCGGACGGCTTCGGGGACAGCGAGGAGCAGATCAAGAGCATCTACTACGCCCAGGCGGAGCGCTACATGGCCACGGAGAAGTGGGACGCCGCCATCGAGAACTACACCAAGGCCGGGGACTACGCCGACGCGGAGGAGAAGATCGCCCTGTGCGAGGCCCGGAAGAACGGCACCGCCGCGGAGGAAACCCCCGTCCAGGAGGAGACCGCCGCGGAGGAGGCCGAGGCCCCCGCTGCGGAGACCGCCGCTGAGGAGACGCCCGCCGCCGCAGAGACCGCGGAGGACGCCGCCGAGGAGCCTGCTGCGGAGGGCGCCGCCGAGGAGGCCGCCCCCGACGCGGAGGCCACCCCCGTCACCACCACCGCCAGCGACAACAAGTAACCCTGCCCAATAAAAGACCGGCAGCCCGCGGGCTGTCGGTTTTTCGTTGTTCACGTTCTGCTTTCCCCGCCGGTGTCCGGCCGGTCCGGGAAGGTGTGGAGGACGCCCCCGGTCTTCCAGCCCGGGAAGGTCTCCCGCCGCAGGCTGTGAAGGCTTTCGAAGAGGTGGTCCTCCACCAGGGGGTCCTCCTGCCGGAGCCGGGCGATGAGGGCCTTCACCTCCCGGCGCTTGGAGCTGTTCTGGGACGCCTCGGTGAAGCGGCAGGCGCACTGGAGGAAGCTGAGCCCGTTCCGGTCCCGCCAGGCCTTGATGGCCTCCTCCCGCACCAGGAACAGGGGCCGGATCAGGGCCATGCCGGGGAAGTTGGCCGCCTGCAGCTTCGGGGGCATGGCCTGGAGCTGCGCCCCGTAGAGCATGGACAGCAGGGTGGTCTCGATGACGTCGTTGCGGTGGTGCCCCAGGGCGATCTTGTTGCAGCCCAGCTCCCGGGCCTTGCTGTAGAGGTGGCCTCGGCGCATCTTGGCGCAGAGGAAGCAGGGGTTCTTCTCCTGGGCGTTGGCCACCGCAAAGATATCGCTGTCAAAGAAGGTGCAGGGGATCTCCAGCAGCCGGGCGTTCTCCTCCACCCGGGCCCGGTTCTCCGGATGGTAGCCGGGATCCATCACCAGCCACACCGCCTCCGCCGGGAAAAGCCCCATCTGCCGGGCCATCCGGGTGAGCACCGCCAGCAGCATGGAGTCCTTGCCCCCGGAGATGCACACGGCGATCCGGTCCCCCGGCTCCACCAGGCGGTAGCGGGCCATCCCCGCCAGGAAGGGCTCCCAGATGCTCTCCCGGAAAGGGCCCAGGATGCTTTCCTCCGCCTCCCGGGCCCGGTTGTTTCCTGTCTGCTCCATGCTGCTCCTCATCCTCAGTCGTCCAGCAGGATCACTTCCACAATCTCCTCCGGCCCCTCCGCCGGCAGGTCGGTGGGGGTGGCGGGCTTCAGGGCCTCAAAGCCCGTCAGGTGCTCCGTCAGCACATAGCCGCGCCAGCCGTTGATCTCCACCTCGGTCCACTTGCCGCTCTCCCCGAACACCGTCACCGCCGCGCCGGGCTTCAGGCCCACCACCTTCCGGGTGTTGGTGCCCGGGCCCATGCGCATGTAGACCGTGGTGGTGCGCCGGGTGTCCCCCTTGTAGCCCAGGACGGCCGTGCCCCGGGGCTGCTCCGCGGGGTCGATCACCTTCAGGTTGCTGTTCATCAGGTAGCCCACCTGGCCGTTGTAGAGCACGCCGCTCCACGCCTCGCCCTGCTCAAAGATCAGCACCAGCCGGTTGGTCTTGGCCTTGTCCACGATGGAGGCCTTGGGCCGGGGGCCCATGCGCAGGTTCACCACCCCGTTTTTCGCCGCGTAGACATAGCCGAAGCGGGCCCCGCCGTCGCTGTCCCACCGGAGGGTGGAGGAGAGCACCGTCCTGTCCCCGCCCGAGGCCTTCACCACGGAATAGTAGGATCCCACATACCGCAGCTGCACCTGGCGGCTGTTCCACATCACCGGCAGCACCTGCCGGACCTCCCCCGCCGCCAGCGCCGCTGTGGCCAAAAGCAGCCCCGCCAGCAGGACCGCAAAAAACGCTCTCCTCTTCATGGCCATCGTCCTCCCGGATTTTCCCTGACTATGCAATTCAACGAGACCTGCCGTTTGTATCATATCATGCCCTTTCCCGCCTGTCAAGCGAGGGCGCGGGGCAGAGAAAAGGCCGGAGAAAAAAGCCGAAGAAATCCACGGAAAGGACAGCAAAAACCGTCGAATCGTGCTATAATGGCAAGGTGTTTTTCGGAAAGGGGGCATGCGCCTTGCATTTCAGCCGGAGGATGGACAGCTTCGGGGACGAGGTGTTCGCGGCGCTGAACGAAAAGCGGCTGGCCCTGGAGGCCCGGGGCCGGGTGCTGTACAATCTCTCCATCGGCACGCCGGATTTCCCGCCGTCCCTGGCGGTGCGCACCGCCCTGGCGGAGGCCGCCATGGCGCCGGAGAACTGGAAGTACGCCCTGCGGGACACCCCGGAGCTGCTCCGGGCGGTGTGCCGGTACTATGACCGGCGCTTCGGCGTCCGGATCACCCCGGACATGGTCTGCTCCTGCTACGGCTCCCAGGAGGGCATCGGCCACCTGGGGCTGGTGCTGTGCGATGCCGGGGACACGGTGCTGCTCCCCAACCCCTGCTATCCCGTCTTCATGGCCGGCGCGCTGATGGCCCAGGCCACCCCCTGGTTCTACCCCATGACGGCGGAGACCGGCTTTCTGCCCCGGGTGGCGGACATCCCCCCGGAGGTGGCCGACCGGGCCCGCTACATGCTGGTCTCCCTGCCCTCCAACCCCACCGGCAGCGTGGGCACGCCGGAGAATTACCGGGAGATCATCGCCTTCGCCCGGGCCCACGATCTGCTGATCGTCCACGACAACGCCTACTCGGACATCCTCTACGACGGCCTGGAGGGCGGCAGCTTCCTGGCCCAGCCCGGCGCGGCGGAGGTGGGGGTGGAGTTCTTCAGCCTCTCCAAGAGCTTCAACCTCACCGGCGCCCGGATCTCCTTCCTCATCGGCCGGCCGGATGTGGTGGCGGCGTTCCGGAAACTCCGCAGCCAGATCGACTTCGGTATGTTCCTCCCCATCCAGCAGGCGGCCATCGCCGCCCTGGACACCCCCCGGGAGGAGGTGCTGGCCCAGTGCCGGCGCTATGAGGAGCGCCGCAACGCCCTGTGCGACGGGCTCACCGCCATCGGCTGGCCCGTGCCCCGCAACCGGGGCAGCATGTTCGTCTGGGCCGCCCTCCCCGGCGGCCGCCGTGACAGCATGGCCTTCTGCCTGGAGCTGATGGAGCGGGCGGGCGTCATCTGCACCCCCGGTGCCAGCTTCGGCCCCCTGGGGGAGGGCTATGTCCGCTTCGCCCTGGTGCTGCCCCCGGAGAAAATCGCCCTGGCCGTGGAGGCCATCCGCCAAAGCGGCCTGCTGACCCGCTGACCCCCCCACGACATTCGCACGAGGTGAACGGCAATGAAGAAAACCGGTTTCGACAACGATCTCTACCTGAAGACCCAGTCCGAGCACATCATGGCCCGCATCGCCAAGTTCGGCAAGCTCTACCTGGAGTTCGGCGGCAAGCTCTTCGACGACTACCACGCCAGCCGGGTGCTCCCCGGCTTCAAGCCCGACTCCAAGATCACCATGCTCAAGCAGCTGCGGGACCAGACGGAGATCGTCATCGCCATCAACGCGGATGACATCGAGAAGAACAAGGTGCGGGGGGACATCGGCATCACCTACGACATGGACCTGCTGCGGCTGGTGGACGCCTTCACCGCCAACGGGCTGTATGTGGGCTCGGTGGTGCTCACCCGCTTCCGGGGCCAGCCCTCCGCCATCGCCTATGAGAAAAAGCTGAAGGCCCTGGGACTGCGCACCTTCCGCCACTACCCCATCGAGGGCTACCCCGCCAATTTGCCCCTCATCATCTCGGAGGAGGGCTACGGCCGCAACGACTACATCGAGACCACCCGGCCCCTGGTGGTGGTCACCGCCCCCGGCCCCGGCTCCGGCAAGATGGCCACCTGCCTGAGCCAGCTGTGGCACGAGCAGAAGCGGGGCGTGAAGGCCGGCTATGCCAAATTCGAGACCTTCCCCATCTGGAACCTGCCCCTGAACCACCCGGTGAACCTGGCCTACGAGGCCGCCACCGCGGACCTGAGCGACGTGAACATGATCGACCCCTGGCACATGGAGGCCTACCGTGTGCCGGTGGTGAACTACAACCGGGACGTGGAGGTCTTCCCGGTGCTGCGGAACATCTTCGAGGGCATCTTCGGGGAGAGCCCCTACAAGAGCCCCACGGACATGGGGGTGAACATGGCGGGCAACTGCATCGTGGACGACGAGGTCTGCCGGCAGGCCGCCCGGCAGGAGATCATCCGCCGCTACTACGACGCCCTGTGCGAGCGCCGCAAGGGCAACGCCGGGGACGAGCCCGTGCGCAAGATCGAGCTGCTGATGAAGAAGGCCGGCGTCACCGTGGCGGACCGCCCGGTGGTGGCCGCCGCCAACGTGCGCTCCACCGAGACCGGCGGCCCCGCCGCCGCCATGCAGCTCCCCGACGGCACCGTCATCACCGGCAAGACCTCCCCCCTGCTGGGGGCCTCCTCCGCCCTGATCCTCAACGCCCTGAAGGCCCTGGCCGGCATCGACGACAAGGTGAAGCTCATCGCCCCGGAGGTCATCGAGCCCATCATGGAGCTGAAGGTGCGCTACCTGGGGAACCACAACCCCCTCCTGCACATCGACGAGATCCTCATCGCCCTGGCCCTGGCCGCCAGCGAGAACCCCGCCGCCCAGGCCGCCTACGCCAGGCTGCCGGAGCTGGCCGGGCTGGAGGTCCACTCCTCCGTCATCCTCTCCCAGGTGGACGTGGGGGTCTTCAAGAAGCTGGGGGTGAACCTCACCTGCGAGCCCGCCTACCAGAACAAGAAGCTCTACCACACCTGAGTCCCTGTAACACTCTCTTCATTTGACACCTCCCCCGGGATGTGGTACACTGGATGTGCCCCCGTGGGGAGGTTTTTTGCTGTACCTGTGCCTCCCGCAGGCGGGACATCTGCATGATTTTCGCCGCATGACGGCTTGACGGAGGAACCCGATCCATGAACAAACGCCTGCCAGGCTTCCTGCTGATTCTGCTGCTGACCCTGCTGCTGGCATCCGCCGCCGGAGAGGAGGCGCCGGAGATTACCCGTCAGTGCAAGCTGAAGTCCTCCGGCACCATCTTCAAGTACACCCAGATGACCGACGGCAAGTACACCACCTACTGGGAGACGAAGGAGGCCCGGCACAACTACCTGACCATCACCGCCCCCGGGGGGCAGAAGATCCACAGCGTCTACCTGTGCTTCAAATACCTGCCCGACGCCTACGAGGTGCAGACCGGCAGCGGCAGCAGCTGGACCACGGTGTACCAGGGGAACGGCTATTTCCACGCTTTCTATGAGTTCCCGGAGGGGACCTCCGGGGTGCGGATCTACATCACCTCCAACGAACGGCAGCAGCTGGGCTTCAACGAGATCTTTGTCTTCGGGGCGGGGGACGTGCCGGACTGGGTGCAGCGCTGGGAGCCCACCCTGGAGGGGGCGGACATTCTCTTCTTCTCCACCCACCCGGACGATGAGCTGATCTTCTTCGCCGGCGGCATTCCCACCGCCGTGGACCAGGGCCGGAGCGTGGCCGTGGCCTACCTCACCGCCTCCAACACCACCCGCCACTCGGAGCTGCTCAACGGCCTGTGGTACCTGGGGGTGCGGCACTACCCGGTGATCGGCCCCTTCCGGGACAGCTTCCAGAAGAACCTGACCAAACAGTACAGCGCCCTGGGGGGCGAGGAGAAGGTCCAGGCCTGGGTGGCGGAGGTCCTGCGGCAGGTGAAGCCCCGGGTGGTGGTCACCCAGGACATCGACGGGGAGTACGGCCATCCCATGCACCAGGTGCTCTCCCACGCCGTGCTGAACGTGTTCCCCCTCACCGGGGACGCGTCCTGCTGGCCCGAGTCCGCCGCCCAATGGGGCACCTGGGCGGGCAGCAAGCTCTATCTCCACCTGTGGAAGGAGAACGCCTCCGTCTTTGACTGGTCCCGGCCCCTGGCGGGCTTCGGCGGCATGACGGGCCTGGAGCTGGCGGACACCGCCTACCGCACCATGCACATCACCCAGCGCACCAGCGGCATGAGCGTGGAGGAGACGGGCCGGGAGTATGACAACACCCGCTTTGGCCTGGCCGTCAGCCTGGTGGGCCCGGACGAGGAGGGCGGCGATTTCTTCGAGCACCTGGACCCGGTGGAGGCGGCGGAAGCGCCGGAAGAGCTCCCCGAGGTGGTGGTGGAGACCGTGGCCGTGCCCGTGGAGGCCGAGACGGCCCCCGCGGAGGAGACGGAAGCGGTAACGGAAGCCGAAGCCGAAGCAGAAGCAGAAGAGGAAGCGGAAGCAGAAGCGGAAGAGGAAATGGAAGCGCCCGCGGCGCCGGAGGAAGCCCCGGCCCCCGAGGCGGCCGACGCAGCCGACACCCCCTGGGTGGAGACGGACCCGGACCTGGCGGGAATCATCCCGGCCCTGAACAGCAAGGGCTACCTGCCGGAGGGGGAGTTCGTCTGGTCCAGCGAGAGCCGGGGCCTGTGGATCTACATCAACCCCACCCTGAAGGTGGTCATCAAGCGCACCTATGAGGAGCCGGACCCGAAGCACCCCTTCTACTGCTTCACGGCGGAGATCTGGTGCGATGTGGCCTCCGGCGAGCTGCCCCGGACGGTGTTCGCGGACCCGGACCGGCCCAGGTCCACCCACCAGTTCATCAAAAAAACCGCCACGGAGAACCGCGTGGTCTTCGCCACCAGCACGGACTACTACACCTACCGCATCAAGCAGCCCTACCCCACCGGCATCATTGTCCGGGGCGGGGAGATCTTCTTCGATGATCCCCGGAAGAATCCCCCCACCATGCCCAACTACGAGACCCTGGCCTTCTTCCCGGACGGCCACCTGGAGAGCCACCCCAACACGGAGCTGTCGGCAAAGGACTATGTGGCCGCCGGCGCCTACGACGTGTACTGCTTCGGCCCCTGCCTGATCCGGGACGGGGAGTTCACCGACTATGTGCCCAACGCCAACAAGAGCTACAACCCCCGCTATGCCTTCGGCATGGTGGAGCCCGGGCACTATGTGGCCGTCCTGTGCGAGGGTCGGCTGGCCCGCTCCAAGGGCGTCCAGATGGTGTACCTGGCCCAGCTTCTCAAGGACCGGGGCTGCCAGCTGGCCGTGAACCTGGACGGCGGCCAGACAGCCGTGTTCTGCTTCATGGGGCAGCAGCTGAACCAGGTGGTGAAGTCGGACCCCAACGGCCGGGCCCAGGCGGAGTGCCTGGCCTTCGGCACCTCGTCCCAGGTGGGCACCTACCAGATGGAACCCTGACCCCAACCCTGAATCAAACCGTGGGAGGAATACCATGTCAGGCAAGGAACGTATGCTGATCACCGGCGGTCAGCCGCTGCAGGGGGAAGTGCGTGTCAGCGGAGGCAAGAACGCCTCCGTGGCGCTGATCCCCGCCACCCTGCTGTCCGATGAACCCTGCGTCATCGAAAACCTGCCCGATATCGACGATGTACACGCCCTGGTGGACATTCTCCGCTCCCTGGGGGCGGAGGTGGACTACCAGCCGGGCGCCCAGATGCGGGTGGATCCCCGGCACGCGGACGGCTACACCGTGGGCTATGAGGACGCCCAGCGGCTCCGGGCCTCCTACTACTTCATCGGGGCGCTGCTGGGGCGCCGCGGCAAGGCCCACGTCTCCACCCCCGGCGGATGCCGCATCGGCCAGCGGCCCATCGACCAGCACCTGAAGGGCTTCCGGGCCCTGGGGGCGGAGGTGGAGGAGCGCAGCGGCATGGTGCAGGCCGAGGCAGACCGCCTCGTGGGCAATGTCATCAGCTTTGACATGGCCACCGTGGGCGGCACCATCAACGTGATGCTGGCGGCCTGCAAGGCAGAGGGACAGACCACCCTCATCAACGCCGCCAAGGAGCCCCACATCGTGGACCTGGCCAACTTCCTCAACAGCATGGGGGCCACCATCCGGGGCGCGGGCACCGACGTGATCCGCATCACCGGCCACCCCCGCCTCCACGGCACGGTCTACCAGGTGATCCCGGACCAGATCGAGACCGGCACGCTGATGATCGCCGCCGCCGCCACCCACGGAGACGTCACCGTCCACGACTGCATTCCCATCCACATGGACGCCCTCTCGGTGAAGCTGCTGGAGATGGGGATGATGGTCACCGCCACCGGCGACAGCATCCGCGTCCGCTCCACCGGCCCCCAGCGCAGTGTGAAGGTCACCACCCAGGTCTACCCCGGCTTCCCCACCGACCTGCAGCAGCCCATGTGCGCCCTGCTCACCACCGTCCCTGGCACCAGCCGGGTGGAGGAGACCATCTTCGAGTCCCGCTTCCGCCATGTGGACGAGCTGAACCGCATGGGGGCCAACATCACCGTCATCGAGCAGCGCACGGCGCTGATCACCGGGGTGCCGGAGCTCTACGGCGCGCCGGTCACCGTGACGGACCTGCGGGCCGGCGCCGCCCTGCTGGTGGCCGGCCTCATGGCCCGGGGCCAGACCGAGATCTACGAGCCCTGGTACATCGACCGGGGCTATGAGCACATCGAGGAGAAGCTCCGGAGCCTGGGCGCCACCATCCGCCGGGAGGTGTCCCAGTAATCCCTTCCGCAGGGCAGAGGAGGTGAGAAGGCGTGACGGATCCCTTTGCAGTCCTGGAGATCAAGCCCACAAGCGACGTGGACGCGGTCCGTGCCGCCTATCACCGGCTGGCCAGGCGCTGGCATCCGGATCAGTTCCATACCCCGGAGGAGCAGGAGGAGGCCACCCGCCACATGGTGGTGCTGAACCAGGCCTACCAGGAAGCCCTCCAGTTGGCCTCCAAGCGGGCCATGACCCCCTACAACGAGCCCATCACCTGTGAGGACGCCATCCTGCTGAGCCGCCGCCTGCTGGAGCGGGGCAACGCCCAGGCCGCCCTCCGACAGATGCTGCGCGCCATCACCCGCAACGCCGCCTGGTACGGCCTTCAGGGGGAGATCCTGATGGCCATGGAGCAGTATGAGTCCGCGGAGCAGTCCTACCGGGAGGCCATCCGCCGGGAGCCCGGCAACATGACCTACCGGGCCGGCGCCCTGGACGCCACCGTGGCCGCCCGCAAGGCGAAGACCCTGCTGGGCCGCATCCGGCGTCTGCTGCACAAGAGATAACCGCCCGGTCCGTCCCCTCCCCGGGGGACTGCCGGGCTTGCCTGTATTATGAAGAAAGGAGCGGCAGGGCATGAGTTCCGAGGTCTACCAGGTGCTCTCCTCCGGCCTGCGCTACTGGTTTGCGGCGCTGGGGCTGCTGATTGTGCTGCGCTCCTTTCTGTGGCTGTGGAAGGACCATGTGGACAAGCACCGCCGCCTGCGCCGCCTGCCGGACGCCGGGATGATCGGGGAGTTTGTGCTCCTCTCCGGCAGCGGGGAGTATCCCCCGGGCACCACCCTGCCGGTCCCCCGGGAGGGCACCATGGGCAGCGTGCGGGGCTGCGACATCCCCGTGCCGGAGGCCGGATTGCAGCGCCTCCACCTGGATTTCCGCTGGGAGGACCGGAAGGGCCTGCTCATCATCCCCTGCCGGGGGCGGTATGCCCTGGTGGACGGGGAGGAGGCCACCCGGAAGGCCCCCGGGCTCATGGGCCACGGCTCCATCCTGCAGGTGGGCCGGGCCTGCCTGCGGCTGCGGCTCTTCGCCGGGCTGGAGACGGGCTACCGGGTCCGCTTCCAGGAGGACGTCCTGGACCCCGCCACCCCCCTGCGCTACGGCGCCGCGCCCCTCATGCGGGAGGAGGACGCGCCCTCCCCGGAGGATGACCCCGGAGAGGAGGCGCAGCCATGAGCAGAAAGCGCCAGAGCGAGTCCGTCCGCAGGGCCGGCCGCAGCCTGGTGGCGGCGGTGATGCTCTTCTTCTTCAGCGCCTTCCTGCTGCTGGCCCTGCGGGACAACGCCTGGCAGGGCTATGCCCTGGCCGCCGCGGTGCCGGCCATGGTGTGGCTGGGCACCTACCTGCTGCCCCGGCTCATCGGCGGGGACCGGCTGCTCCTCTCCCTGACCAACTTCCTGTGCGCCCTGGGGGTGCTGGTGCTCTATGACACCAACCCGGCCTACGCCTACCACCAGGTGATCGCCTACGGGGTGGGGCTGGCGGCCATGACCCTGTGCATCCGGGCCGTGCAGTGGTTCTCCTCCTGGCGGCTGCTGATCCTGCTGATGGCCCCTGTCTCCCTGGTGCTGCTGGCCCTGCCGCTGGTGTTCGGCCGGGAGATCTACGGCGCCCGGAACTGGCTCTTTGTGGGGGGCATCTCGGTGCAGCCCAGCGAGATCGTGAAGATCAGCCTCCTGATCATCCTGGCCCGGGCCATGTCCCGGCGGCGCTTCTGGTTCTGGTCCCTCTTCGTGGTGGCGTGCCTGGGCCTGCTGATGCTCCAGAAGGACCTGGGCACCGCCCTGCTGTACTTCTCCGTGGCCCTGCTGATGTACTACGCCGCCACCGGCTCCCTGTGGGTGCTGGCGGCGGGGGCGGCGGGGGGCACCGGCGCGGCGCTGCTGGGCTACCGGATGTTCGCCCACGTGAAGCGGCGGGTGGCCATCTGGCGCAACCCCTGGGCGGACTATGACAACGCAGGCTACCAGCTGGTGCAGGGCCTCATGGCCATCGCCTCCGGCGGGCTGTGGGGCGTGGGCCTGGGGCTGGGCTCCCCCCGGACCATCCCGGTCTACCACACGGATTTCATCTTCGCCGTGATCTGCGAGCAGTTCGGCCTGATCTTCGGCCTGTGTGTCCTGGCCATGTATGTGGCCCTGGCGTGGCGGGGCGCCACCATCGCCATGGGGGCCTCCCACAGCTTCCACGGCCTGCTGGCCATGGGGGCCACCCTGATGCTGGGCCTGCAGACCTTCGTCATCATCGGCGGCGTGCTGAAGCTGATCCCCCTCACCGGCGTCACCATGCCCTTTGTGAGCTACGGCGGCTCCTCCCTGGTGTCCAGCATGTGCCTGGTGGGGCTGATCCAGGGGGTGGCCAGCCGCAACGAGGACGACCTGGCGGAGGACACCCGCCTGGCCCTGGCGCAAGAGGAGGTGGGGCTGTGAAACGGCAGCGTCTGCGCTTCAAGCTGCTGGCGGTGTTCCTGTTCCTCCTCTTCGGCGCCCTGGCCGTCTACGGCAGCTACAGCGTCCTCACCTACGGCAACCGCTGGTTCTCCTCCATCCGCAATCCCCGGGTGAGGACCCAGCGGGAGCAGGTGATCCCCGGGGACATCCTGGACACCGACGGCGTGGTCCTGGCCTCCACCGACCCGGAGGGCAACCGCCGCTATGCGGAGGACCCCGCCGTCCGCCGGGCGCTGGTGCACCTGGTGGGGGACCGGCAGGGCCACGTCTCCAACGGGGTGGAGACCTTCCAGACCAGCTATCTCTACGGCTTCCAGGCCTCCCTGCTGGACCAGGTGGGTGACCTGCTGGCCGGGAATGCCCGCACGGGGGACAGCGTCCAGCTGACGGTGAGCGCCCCCCTCACCGCCGCCCTGGCCGACGCCTTCCGGCAGCACGAGACCACCGCCGGCAAGCCCGCCGCCGCCGTCATCCTCAACTGGAAGACCGGCGCCGTGGCCGCCCTCACCTCCCTCCCCTCCTTCGACCCGGAGGACATCGGCGGCACGGTGGACGCCGGGGACAAGGCCTTCTGGAACCGGGTGACCCAGGCCCGGATCCCCCCGGGATCCACCTTCAAGATCGTCACCGCCGCCTCGGCGCTGGACCACCTCCCCCAGGCCCGGGAGGTCACCGTCACCTGCTCCACCGACGTGCTGGACTTCGGCGGCCACACCATCGGCGACTACGGCGGGGAGGCCCACGGCACCGTGGACCTGCGCTCCGCCTTCACCCAGAGCTGCAACAAGATGTTCGCCACCCTGGCCATGAACCTGGGGGCGGGGGACCTGCGGCAGACCGCGGAGCAGTTCGGCTTCAACGACAACTTCCTCTTCCGGGACCTGGTGGTGGAGAACTCCTCCTTCCCGGAGCGGATCGGCAGCGACTATGAGCTGGCCGCCTGCGGCTTCGGCCAGTCCTCCATCACCGCCACCCCCCTGCACCTGTGCATGATCGCCGCCGGGGTGGCCAACGGGGGCGTGATGATGGAGCCCCGGCTCCTGCAGCGGGTGACCTCCGCCTCCGGCAGCCAGCGCCTCGGCTTCTCCTCCGCGGAGTACCGCACCTGCATGAGCCCGGAGACCGCCGCCCTGCTGGGGGAGTACATGCGGGGCGCCGTCACCGGCGGCACAGGCTGGCGGGCCGCGGTGCCCGGCCTCACCGTCTGCGGCAAGACCGGCACGGCGGACTCCACCGACGGCGGGGAGCCCATCGTGTACGGCTGGTTCGCCGGCTACATCGCCGATGAGGAGCTGCCCTACGCCATCGCCGTGGTGGTGGAGGGGCTGGACAGCGGCACCACCGGCGGCAGCACCGCCGCCCTGGTGGCCCACGACGCCTTCCTCTGGCTCCGGGACCACCGGCCGGACGCCCCCTGACCCACGGCTCCCCTGTTTTCCCAATCCTTTGAGTGAGGTGAGTTTTCATGGCCATGCTCAGCCGCGCCCGAGTCTGTGTGATCGGCCCCGAGAGCAGCATCTGCCGTCTCCTGACCTGCATGCTGGACAACTGCGGCTATCTGGACCCGGAGGAGGACCGGCCCCACTACAGCCTCCTGGAGCTGCAGGAGGAGGTCCGCCGGCGCAGCGCCGAGGACGGCGGCGAGGGGGACACCTTCCTGTATGAGATGATCTGCGACGCCCCCTACGGGGACGCCATCCCCACCACCTGCCGCCTGAGTGTGAAGCCCGGGCCCGCCGGCCTGCAGCTGGCGGTTTTCGCCTACGACAGCGAGCACCGCTTCCAGCCCCACGACTGGCTGAGCCTCCACAAGCGCCTGGGCAACATCCCCATGGTGGCCCAGCGTGCCTCGGAGGACTTCACCCTGGAGAAGGGCACGGTGCTCTTCGTGGGCGGCCACGTCCAGGAGGACTGGACGGCCATGGACGAGTGCTGGCTGTGGCTGATGGAGCAGTACGGGGCAGGGCTCCCCACGGAGGACGCCCTGGAGCAGATGGAGCGCCTGGCCCGGGTGTTCCGGGAGGAGGACTACGACCTGGACATTCCCGGCCTGCTGCAGGGCTGCATGGACAACCTGGAGGCCATCGCGGAGGGCGTGGCAGATGAGGCCGCCCTGGGGGAGCGCATCGAAAGCGCCCGGCAGGCCCACGACTACGGCCAGCTCTTCGACTGCCTCTGCCGCCTGGCGGACAGCGCCCTGTGGGAGACGGAGCACAACGCCCGCTGGCTTGCCTGCCTCCGGGCACTGCTGGAGAAGTGGAACGACACGCACCCGGAACAGGAGTGAAGACCATGGCTCAGCCGGAGAAAGAAACCCTGCTGCAGCGTCTGCGGACGAGGCAGGTGAACTGGTATGTGGTGATCGCGGTGGTGGCGGTGATGGCCGCGCTGTTTGTTTTCGGCCTGCGCCGCAACGATGCGGAGCTGCGCCGCCTCCTCACCCGGGAGGCGGCGCTGCAGGAGACCCTGGCCCAGAAGGAGCACCAGAACCTGGCCCTCCAGCGGGAGATCGACACCGTGGGCTCCATGGGCTACATCGAGGTGCACGCCCGCTCCGACCACGGCTACCTCAAGCCCGGGGAAATCCGCTTCGAGATCGAAAATGCGGATCAGCTGGACGCCTACACCCAGGAGGAGTGGGCGATCCGCAGCGAGGAGATGCTCTTCAGCAACTGACCGCCCGGGCAGCGGGCAGGGGGACCGGACCACGGGAGGAGACGGATCAGCGCATGAAAACGGCAGTCATCGGCATCGGCTCCAACTCTGTGAGAATGCTCCTGGCGGAGGTGAGGGGCAGCAGCGGCCTGCGGCTGCGGCGGGACCGGACCGTCACCCGGCTCTTTGCCGGGCTGGGGCCGGACCAGTGCCTCAGCCCGGAGGCCATGGCCAAGACCGCCGCCGAGGTGGCCCGGATGGCCGCCGACGCCCGGGCCGCCGGGGCCGGGGAGATCCTGGTCTTCGCCACCTCCGCCACCCGGGACGCCGCCAACCGGGACGTCTTCGGGGCCCTCATCCGGGAGGCCGCGGGGGTGCCCCTGCAGGTCTGCTCCGGCCGGGAGGAGGCCCTCCAGTCCTACCTGGGGGCCTGCGACGGCGGCCGCTGCGGCGTCATCGACATCGGCGGCGGCTCCACCGAGGTGGTGAGCGGCGACGCCGGACAGCCGGCGGCCTCCTTCAGCTGCCAGATGGGCGCGGTGCGGCTCTACCAGGCCCTGCCCATCCGCAGCGCGGCGGACCTGCCCCTGGCTATCGGCCGGGCGGAGGCGGTGATCGGCGAGGCCCTTGCCCGCTGCGAGGGCTGGCAGGCCCCGGAGACCTGGTGGGGCACCGGCGGCACCTTCACCTGCCTGGGGGCCCTGGTGAACGGCACCCACTGGAGCGACCGGGCCTGTCTCCACGGCACCCGGGTCACCCGGGAGGCCGCCCGGGACCTGGCCTGCCGCCTGGCGGACATGCCCCTGGCGGAGCGGATGGCCCTCCCCAGCCTCCACGCCGGCCGCGCCGACATCGTGGTCCACGGCATCTCCATCCTGCTGGCCTGCATGCAGCTGCTGGACATGCCCGCCCTGCGGGTGAGCGAGTATGGCAACCTGGAGGGCTGCCTGAAGCAGCACTACCGCCTGACGGTGCTGGACAGCGCCCCGGATATGTAACCCGTCCCCCGCCCCGCGTTCACAGAAAAAGCCCCGGTACGGATGCTTCCGCACCGGGGTTCTGTTGTCTTGTCCGGATTACGCCTCGGGGGCCTCGGGGGCAGCTTCCTCAGCGGGGGCCTCCTCCACGGGGGTTTCCTCAGCAGGGGCTTCCTCAGCAGGGGCTTCCTCGCCCTCGGCCAGCTCCAGGTTTTCCTCCTCCAGGTTGTCCATGGCCTCTTCCTCCAGGGCCTGACGGATGGACAGGGAGATGCGCTTGTTCTCGGTGTCGACGCTCAGCACCTTCACATGGACGATCTCGCCCACGGTGACGGCGTCCTCCACCTTGGCCACAGGCGTGGGCGCGCACTGGGTGATGTGCACCAGGCCGTCCAGGCCGGGCTCCAGCTCCACGAAGCAGCCGAAGGAGGTGATCCGCACCGCCTTGCCCGCCACGATGGAGCCCACCGGATACTTCAGCTCAGCATTGTCCCAGGGCTTGGGCTGCAGCTGCTTGTAGCCCAGCTGGATGCGGTCGCGCTCCCGGTCCAGCTTCAGCACCACCACGTCGATCTCCTGGTTGGGCTTCACCACTTCGCTGGGATCCTTGATGTGGGCCCAGCTCAGGTCGGTGATGTGCACCAGGCCGTCCACGCCGCCCACGTCCACAAAGGCACCGAAGGCGGTGAGCCGGCGGACGATGCCGTGGATGACGGCGCCCTCCTCCAGGCGGCTCCAGGCCTCCTCCTTGCGGGCGGCGGCCTCCTCCTGAATCGCGGCGCGGCGGCTGGCCACGACGCGCTTCTTCTTCTCGTCCACCTCGATGATCTTCAGCTTCATCTCTTTGCCCACGAAGCTGGCGATCTTCTCCACGTAGCGGTTGTCCAGCTGGGAGGCGGGCACGAAGGCGCGGATGCCGTCCACGTCGGCAATCAGACCGCCCTTAACCGCCTCCCTGCCAACACCGGTCACATACTCGCCGGCGTGGAACTTCTCCATAAGTGCTTCCCAGGCCTTCCGGTTGACGATGTTGCGCTGGGACAGCACCACATTGCCTTCACCGTCGTTGACCTTGACGACCTCCACCTCGATCTCGCTGCCGGGCTGGACATCCTTGTCCACCAAGTCAGACTTCTTGATCAGTCCGTCGGACTTGCCGCCGATGTTGACGATCACTTCCTCATCCCCGATGGAGATGACGGTGCCCGTCAGGACAGCACCGGGGCGGTAGTGGACCATCGTGGAGTCGATGGCTGCCGCGAAATCGCTCTCTGCGGCTTCCTGGGGTGCGACCGGGTTCATGTTCTCATTGTCGGTCATGGTAGTGACAACCTCCTTCAGTAACCCGTCGGGCGTCGATGCACCGGCGGTGATTCCGATCTTCTCGGAATGAGTATTTGCAAAGGCAGGCGGGATCTCCGCCGCGCACTCTACCAGAATGGTCCGGGGACACAGGGCCCTGCAGGTGGCGTAGAGCTTGGCCGTGTTGGCGCTGTGCCGCCCTCCCACCACGATCATGGCGTCCGACCGGGCCGCCAGCTCCCTGGCCTCCCGCTGCCGGATCTCCGTGGCGGGGCAGATGGTGCACTTTTCCGTCAGCTGCTCCACCTTCCGGCGCAGCACCGCCACCACCGCGTCCCACACTTTGGGGGGGAAGGTGGTCTGGCTGCAGACGGTGGCCCGCGCCATTTCGGGCAGCAGCTCCGCCTCCTCCGGCGTGGCCACCACCCAGGCCCGGCTTCGGATCCAGCCCACGGTGCCCGCCACCTCCGGGTGGCTCCGCTCCCCCACCACGATCACCGGGCTGCCGTCCGCGGACGCCTCCTCGGCAATGTGGTGCAGTTTGTCCACAAAGGGGCAGGTGAGGTCCTCCACGGCGCAGCCCGCGGCCTCCAGCGCCTGCAGCACCGCCGGGGAAACCCCGTGGCTGCGGATCAGCACCCGCCGGCCCGCGGCCTCGCCCACATCCGCCACCGGGGGGATGCCCTTCTCCCGCAGCATGTTCACCACCTGCGGGTTGTGGATCAACTCCCCCAGCGTACAGGCCGGCTCGCCCTGCTCCGCCAGCGCCTCCGCGGCGCTGACCGCCCGGCGGACGCCCATGCAGAACCCTGCGTGCGGCGCGATCTCCAGCGGCATGCCATGCCCCTTTCAGAATTAGTCAACTTATCCTTTTCTATCTTTCTTCCTTAATTCCTGCTGATGAATCTCATTTTTTGCAAATTTTTTATGCCCGGTAGAGGGGGAAGCCCTGCATGAAGGTCTCCACCTCCGCCTTCACCCCGGGCACGGCGGCCTCGCCCTCCCGGACCACCCGGGCGATCCAGCCGGCAATCCGCTCCATGTCCTGCTCCTTCAGGCCACGGGAGGTGACCGCCGGGGTGCCCACCCGTACGCCGCTGGTGACGAAGGGGGAGCGCTTCTCGCCGGGGACGGTGTTCTTGTTCACGGTGATGTTGGCCTCCTCCAGCAGGCCCTCCAGCAGCTTGCCGGTCATCTCGCTGCGGGAGAAGTCCAGGAGGATCAGGTGGTTGTCGGTGCCGCCGGAGACCATGTCCAGGCCCTCCCGGCGGAAGGCGTTCTCCAGGGCCTTGGCGTTGAGGATGATCTGGTGCTGATAGGCCTTGAAGTCCTCCGTCAGGGCCTCGGCGAAGCACACGGCCTTGGCGGCGATGATGTGCATCAGCGGGCCGCCCTGGGTGCCGGGGAAGATGGCCTTGTCGATGGCCTTGGCGTACTGCTCCCGGCAGAGGATCAGGCCGCCCCGGGGGCC
This sequence comes from Clostridia bacterium, assembly GCA_017519405.1. Lineage (GTDB taxonomy): Bacteria > Bacillota > Clostridia > Christensenellales > Aristaeellaceae > RUG11272. The sequence goes on along the minus strand of JAFWSH010000019.1, from coordinate 18,785 downwards.
CCGGAGGGTCTTGTGGGTGGTGGAGGTGACAAAGTCGGCGTAGGGGATGGGGCTGGGGTGCTCCCCCGCCGCCACCAGGCCCGCGATGTGGGCCATGTCCACCATCAGCAGGGCGCCGGCCTCGTCGGCGATGGCCCGCAGCCGGGCGAAATCGATGGTCCGGGGGTAGGCGGAGGCGCCGGCCACGATGAGCTTCGGCTTGCACTCCAGGGCCAGGCGGCGCACGTCCTCATAGTCGATGCGCCCGTCCGCCTCGGACACGCCGTAGGGGACGAAGTGGAAATACTTGCCGGACATGTTCACGGGGCTGCCGTGGGTGAGGTGGCCGCCGTTGTCCAGGGCCATGCCCATCACGGTGTCCCCGGGCTGGAGCATGGCGAAATACACGGCCATGTTGGCCTGGGCGCCGGAGTGGGGCTGCACGTTGGCGTGCTCGGCGCCGAAGAGGCGGCACACCCGCTCCCGGGCCAGGTTCTCCGCGATGTCCACGCACTCGCAGCCGCCGTAGTAGCGGTGGCCCGGGTAGCCCTCGGCATATTTGTTGGTCAGGCAGGTGCCCATGGCCGCCATCACGGCGGGAGAGACAAAGTTCTCCGAGGCGATGAGCTCGATATGGGAGCGCTGGCGGGCCAGCTCGGCCTCAATGGCGTCGGCCAGCTGGGGGTCTGTCTGGCGGATGATCTCGATTTCCATGCGTTCTCCTCCTGCGGAATGATATGAATCCGTTCTATTATAGGCAAGGAGGGGGGCGTTTGCAAGCGGAGGGGGCGGCCGCCACGGTACATTTTCTGTTTTTCCTCACGGGGAAAAGGGGGTCATGCCTCCGGCTTTCCCTCGCCCTCGGGGAAGCGCAGTGTCACGGTGGTGCCCACGTCCGGGGTGCTCTCCAGGCTGACGCCGGCCCCCAGGTACTGGGCGCCGTGCTTCACGATGGACAGGCCCAGGCCCGTGCCGCCCACCGCCTTGGAGCGGCTCTTGTCCACCCGGTAGAAGCGCTCGAAGACCCGGCTCTGATGGGCCGCCGGGATGCCGATGCCCGTGTCCGCCACCTGCAGGAAGGGCGTCTGGTCCTGCTGGCCCACGGTGACGGTGACGCTGCCCCCGGGCCGGTTGTATTTGATGGCGTTGTCACACAGGTTGTAGACCATCTCCTGGAGCAGCTGCCACACGCCCCGCACCCGGACGGGCTCCCCCTCCAGGTGGAGGGTGACCTCCTGCTTCCCGGCGGCGGGCTGCAGGCTCTCCAGCACGCTGGTCGCCAGCTCCCGCAGGTCCACCTCCTCCCACTCCGGTGCCACGGCGCCCTCGTCCAGGCGGGAGATGCGGATGATGTCGTCGATGAGGGCCATCATCCGCCGGGATTCCTTGAGGATGTCCCCGGAGAACTCCTGCACCTTCTCCCCGGTCACCACCCCCTGGGCCATGAGCTCCGCCATGCCGGAGATGGAGGTCAGGGGGGTCTTCAGCTCGTGGGAGACGTTGGCGGAGAACTCCCGGCGCAGCTGCTCCCGCTGGGCCACCTCCTGCTGGATGGTGAGCTTCTGCTCCTGGATGCGCTGGATGAGGGGGGTCAGCTCCGGGTAGATGTCCGGGTCCGGGGAGTCCAGGTCCAGGGCGTTGATGGGGCTGACGATCTGCTTGGCCACCCGGAAGGCCAGGACGGCGGAGATGAGCAGCACCAGCACCAGCACCCACATCACGGGGCTCACGGCCTGGAGGGCGTAGCGGATAGGGCTCAGGGGCCGGGCCAGGCGCAGCACCGTGCCGTCGGCGCAGCGCAGGGCGTAGTACATGGTGTCCTGGCCGGTGCTGTCGGAGCGGCGGATCACCTGGCCTTCCCCGCTGGCCAGGGCTTCGGCCACCTCGGGGGCGTCTTCCCGGCCGGCGCCCCCCGCGGCCCCGCTGTCATAGAGCACCCCGCCGTCGGCGGCGATCCAGGTGACCCGGTTGAAGTCGTCCAGCCGCTCCAGGTAGGCCTGCCCGTTCATGGCCAGGCCCTGCTCGGCGTAGGCCGCCTCCTGGCGCAGCGCCGCCTGGGTCTCGTCGGTGACCTGGGTGTACTGCACCCCGAAAAAGAGCAGCCCGCACAGGAGCAGCACCGAGACGCCCACCAGAAAGGTGTTGCGGAAGATGGTCTTGATCATGGCAAGCCTCCTCCCCGGTCAGCCCGGGGTTTCACAGAGCTGGTAGCCCACGCCCCGCACCGTGCGGATGCAGGCGCCGGCGGCCCCCAGCTTGGCGCGCAGGGAGCGGATGTGCACGTCCAGGGTGCGGTTCTCCAGTTCCGCCGGAATGCCCCAGATCCGGTCCAGGAGCACCTCCCGGGAGAGCACCAGGCCGGCGTTCTCCATCAGCAGCTGCAGCAGGAGGAACTCCTTGTTGGTGAGGGTGACCCCCTGGCCCTCCACGGTGACCTCCCGGCGGTCGGGGACCATGCGGATGCCGGCGATGCTGAGCTCCGCCGGGCCGGTGCGGGGCTCCGCGCGCCGCAGCACCGCCCGGATCCGCGCCACCAGCTCCATGATGCCGAAGGGCTTGGAGATGTAGTCGTCCGCCCCGGCGTCCAGCCCCTCCACCCGGTCGTACTCCGTGTTCCGGGCGGTGAGCATGATCACCGGCAGGGCGGGGACGGCGGTGCGGAGCTTCCGGAGGATGGTGAGGCCGTCCTCCCCGGGGAGCATGATGTCCAGCAGCACCAGGTCCGGGACCCGCTCCCCCATGGCGGCCCAGAAGGCCGGCGGTTCGGCGAACCCCTCCGCCTCCATCCCCTGGCTCTCCAGGGCGTAGATCACCAGCTTGCGGATGCTGTCGTCATCCTCCAGAAGATAGATCACGGCTCTCTCTTCCTTCCCCTGTTCAGTGCTGGTTTTATCATAGCATATTCCGGCGGAAAATACGAGGGGGGAGATCCGCCGCTTTACACAGATTTAACACGGACCCGCTGGAGGATTTAACATGGCTTTGATAAAATGGGGGCTGTAAGGAGGATGACAGCATGGGTATACCGCAGGTCATTCAGCTGCTCTCGGGCGTCGCCCTGTTCCTCTTCGGCATGGGCCTGATGGGGGACGGCCTGAAGAAGGTGTCCGGCAACAAGCTGGAGCCGATTCTGTATAAGCTCTCCGGCACGCCCCTGAAGGGGATCCTGCTGGGCACGGGGGTCACCGCCGTGATCCAGTCCTCGTCCGCCACCTCGGTGATGGTGGTGGGCTTCGTCAACGCCGGCATCATGAAGGTCCGGCAGGCCATCTACCTGATCCTGGGCTCGATTCTGGGCACCAGCATCACCGGGTGGATCATCTGCCTGAGCTATATCGACGCGGGGAGCGGGCTGGCCAGCCTGCTGTCCACTGCCACCCTCACGGGCATCATCGCCGTGGGCGGCACCGTGCTGCGCATGGTGAGCAAGAAGCAGACCCATCAGTCCATCGCGGACATCATGATGGGCTTCGCGGTGCTGATGTTCGGCATGAGCACCATGTCGGGCTCGGTGAGCGCCCTGGGGAAGGAGCCCTGGTTCACGGACCTGCTCACCACGGTGAGCAACCCGGTGCTGGGTATCCTGGTGGGCGTGCTCTTCGCGGCGGTGCTCCAGTCCGCCTCCGCCGCCGTGGGTATCCTGCAGGCCCTGTCCGTCACCGGCGCCATGACCTTCTCCGCCACGCTGCCGCTGCTGATGGGCGTGGCCATCGGCGCCTCCGTGCCGGTGCTGCTCTCCGCCCTGGGGGCCAACCTGCCGGGCAAGCGCACCGCCGTGAGCTACCTGGTGGCCTCCTCCATGGGCGTGCTGGTCTTCGCCTCCCTGTTCTACATCGGGGAGGGGATCTTCCGCTTCCCCTTTGTGAACGACATCATGAACCCCTTCTCCACCGCCTGGGTGAACACCATCCTGCGCCTGGTCATGCTGCTGCTCCTGGCCCCCTTCGGGGATGTGCTGGAGAAGGTGGCGGAGCTGATCGTCCCCGCCCGGAAGGTCTCCGTGGAGGAGGACCCCACCCTGCGCCTGGAGGAGCGCTTCCTGGCCTACCCCGCCCTGGCCATTGAGCAGAGCCGCCTGACCGTCAACGACATGGCCTCCCAGTCCGAGACCGCCATCGGCGTGTCCCTGTCCCTGCTGAGCCTGTTCACCGAGGCGAACTTCCAGCGGGTGAAGGCCCTGGAGGACGCCGGCGACCACTATGAGGACGCCCTGAGCGCCTACCTGGTGCGCCTCACCGCCCAGCCCCTCTCCGAGCAGCAGAGCCGGGAGGCCTCCATCTACCTCCAGACCCTCTCGGACTTTGAGCGCCTCACCGACCACGCCCTGAACATCGCCCAGAGCGCCCAGGAGCTCCACGACAAGAAGCTCCCCTTCTCCCCGGAGGCCAAGGCGGAGCTGGAGGTGCTGATCCGGGCGGTGGAGGAGATCCTGCACCTGACGGTCCACGCCTTCACCGCCGACGACCGGGACGCCATCAAGCAGGTGGAGCCCCTGGAGGAGGTCATCGACGGGCTGTGCAGCGAGGTCCGGATGCGCCATGTGGACCGCCTCCAGAAGGGCAGCTGCACCATCGGCCAGGGCTTTGTCTTCAACGACCTGGTGTCCAACCTGGAGCGGGTGAGCGACCACTGCTCCAACATCGCCGTGGCCCGGCTGGAGATGGACGGCGCCGCCATGGACACCCACGAGTACCTCAACCGCCTGAAGGAGAAGCGCACCCCGGAGTTCGAGCGCTTCTACGAGGGCTTCCGGCAGCGGTTCACCCTGGCGTAAGGAGGGGCACATGAGCCTGATCGGCGCGATGCTGGCAACGAAGCGGGCGGAGGGCCTGTCCCGGGAGAAGCTGCGTGAGCTGCAGCAGCGCCGGCTGCGGAAGCTGGTGTCCTTCGCCCGGGCCCGCAGCCCCTACTACCGGGCCCTGTTCGCCGGCGCGGGGGAGGACTTCTCCCTTGCGGACCTGCCCGTCACCACCAAGCCGCAGATGATGGCGGCCTTTGACCGGGTGCTGACGGACCCGGCGGTGACCATGGCCCGGGTGGAGGCCTTCACCGGGGACCTGGAGAACGTGGGGCGGATGCTGGACGGGAAGTATCTGGTGTTCCGGACCTCGGGCTCCACGGGGAACCCGGCGGTGGTGCTCTATGACCGGCGCTGCGTGGACGTGGCCTCGGCGGTGGCCGCCTTCCGGACCTTTGCCCGGCGGGAGGACCTCCGGGCCTTCCTGCGCCACGGCAAGCGGACGGCGGGGGTTTTCGCCGACTACGGCTTCTACCTGGCCTGCGGCATGTCCCGCTATCTCCAGCTGAAGATGCCCCGGAGGCAGACCAAGATCACCGTGGACGTGAACGCCCCGGAGCAGGAGATCGTGGAACGCCTCAACGCCTTCCGGCCTGCCATGCTCAGCGGCTACCCGGCCAACCTGGCCCTGCTGGCGGACTGCGCCGCCCTGGACATTCACCCGGACGTGGTGATCACCGGCGGCGAGCTGCTCACGGAGGAGATCCGGTGGAAGCTCACCGGGAAGTTCGGCTGCTATGTGCAGACCCACTACTCCTGCACGGAGGCGGGGGAGATCGCCTGCGAGTGCAGCGAGGGGCACCTGCACATCAACGAGGACTGGGTGATCCTGGAGCCGGTGGACGGGGAGAACAAGCCTGTGGCGGAGGGGGAGCGCTCCCACCATGTGCTCATCACCAACCTGGCCAACCGCATCCAGCCCTTCATCCGCTACGAGCTCACCGACCGGGTGATCGTCCACGGGGAGCAGTGCCCCTGCGGGCGGACCACCCGCTGGCTGGAGATCGAGGGCCGGACGGACGACATCCTCACCTTCCCCGGGGGCGTCCGGGTGGCGCCCATGTCCCTGTACAGGATCCTGGAGGAGGTGCGCGCTGTCCGCCGCTTCCAGCTGATCCAGCGGGCGGAGGACCGCCTGGAGCTGCGCCTGGTGAGCGACGACCCGGAGAACGCCTTCCCGGAGGCCGAGGCCGCCCTGCGGAGCTGGCTGGCCGCCCAGGGCGCCGCCGGCGTGACCATCGTCCCCTCCCGGGAGCCCCCCCGCGCGGACCCGGTGAGCGGCAAGTTCAAGCATGTCCTCCGGGATATTACATAAATTGGAAGAGAAGCCCCGCCGGGGCTTTTCTCATGCCGGGAAGTATGCTATAATGCGGCGGCCGGGAGGGAGAAGGATATGAAGACAGGGCTGGTGATGGAGGGCGGCGCCATGCGGGGCATGTTCACCTGCGGGGTGACGGACGTGCTCATGGAGCAGGGGATCACCTTCCAGGGGGCGGGGGGCATCTCCGCCGGGGCCACCTTCGGCTGCAACGTCAAGTCCGGGCAGATCGGCCGGGCGCTGCGCTACAACAAGCGCTTCTGCCGGGACCCCCGCTACTGCAGCCTCCGCAGCCTGCTGCGCACAGGGGACCTGTACGGGGCGGAGTTCTGCTACCGCACCCTCCCCGACGAGCTGGACATCTTCGACCGGCAGGCCTACCGGGAGAACCCCATGGACTTCTTCGTGGGGGCCACGGACGTGGCCACCGGGGAGATCGTCTACCGGAACTGCACGGCGGGGGACGACGATGACATGACGTGGATCCGGGCGTCGGCCTCCATGCCCCTGGTGTCCCGGCCGGTGGAGTCCGGGGGGCGGCTGTACCTGGACGGGGGCATTGTGGAGCCCACCCCCTTCTTCCACATGGAGGCCCGGGGCTATGACCGCTGCCTCACCATCCTGACCCGGCCGGCGGACTACCGGAAGGGGCGGGATCCCCTCACGGGGGCATACCGCCTGCTGCTGCGGCGCTATCCGGCCCTGGCGGCGGCCCTGGCGGCCCGGCCGGCGCGCTACAACGCCCACATCGCCGCCATCCGGGAGCGGGAGCAGGCCGGGAAAACCCTGGTGATCCGCCCCCGGGCGCCCCTGAACATCGGCCACACGGAGAAGAACCCGGCGGAGCTGGAGCGGGTGTACCGCCTGGGCCGGGCCGAGGCCGTGGAACGCCTGGAGGAGATCCGGGCCTTCCTGAATCCATAACCGGACAGGAGAGATGCAACATGCAGTACAGGAAAGACCGCCGGGGGGAGGACGTCTCCGTCCTGGGCTTCGGATGCATGCGCTTCCGGCGCAAGGGCGGCGTCATCGACCAGGAGGAGACGGAGCGGGAGGTCTGCCGGGCGGTGGAGCTGGGGGTCAACTACTTCGACACCGCCTACATCTACCCCGGCAGCGAGGCGGCCCTGGGCCAGGCCCTGGAGAAGCACGGCCTGCGGGACCGGGTGCGCATCGCCACCAAGCTCCCCCAGTACATGATCCGCAGCCGGGAGGACATCGACCGCTGCTTCAACGAGCAGCTTTCCCGCCTGCGCACCGACCGGGTGGACTACTACCTGATGCACATGCTCACGGACCTGGACGCCTGGGAGAAGCTGGCGGCCCTGGGCATCGGGGACTGGATCGCGGAGAAGAAGCGGACGGGGGCCATCGGCCAGATCGGCTTCTCCTTCCACGGCAACACGGAGATGTTCCTGAAGGTGCTGGCCGCCTACGACTGGGACTTCTGCCAGATCCAGTACAACTACCTGGACGAGGTGAGCCAGGCGGGGCGGCGGGGGCTGCAGGCCGCGGCGGAGCGGGGGATCCCCGTCATCATCATGGAGCCGCTGCGGGGCGGGCGCCTGGTGAACCTGCTGCCGGAGGAGGCCCGGCGTCTCATCGCGGCGGACCCGCAGAAGCGGACCCCGGCGGAGCTGGCCTTCCGCTGGCTCTGGGACCAGGAGGCGGTCACCTGCGTCCTCTCCGGGATGAACAGCCTGGAGATGCTGGAGGAGAACTGCCGGGTGGCGTCGGACGCCCTGCCGGGGCATTTCACCCCGGAGGACCACGCCCTCATCGCCGGCATCCGGGACGCCATCAACAGCCGCCTGAAGGTGGGCTGCACCGGCTGCGGCTACTGCATGCCCTGCCCCAAGGGCGTGGACATCCCCGGCGCCTTCTACTGCTACAACGAGCTCTACACCCAGAACCGCTTCTCCGGCCTGCGGGACTATTTCCAGTCCGTGACCCTGCGCAAGGACGCGGTGACCCCGGACCAGTGCGTGGGCTGCGGCCGTTGCGAGCAGCACTGCCCCCAGCACCTGCCCATCCGGGAGGAGCTGAAGAAGGCCGACCGGGCCCTGCGCCCCTTCTACGCCCGGATCGCCCTGGCGGTGGGCCGCTGGTGGCTCTTCCGGCGGGGCCGTAAGGACACAACCGCATAACAAAACGCCCGGCAGACCGTTCTTCGCGGTTTGGCCGGGCGTTTTTCTCTTCTTTATTCCAGTGGGTCATCTGTCACGGTGACGCTGAGCCCCAGGGGGAGGTCCTCCTCCTCCGGCAGCAGCTCCACCGTGACGGTGGCGTCCTCCGTGTGCTCCAGCAGTCGCAGGACGGTGCAGGGGCGGGGCGTCTCATGGGGGTCGTCCCCCCGGATATAGGACAGCAGCGCGCCGGTCCGGAAGCGGGCAGCCTCCTCAGCGTCCACGGTGAGGGAGAGGATCCGGCCCACCCCCAGGGTGGCCGCCGCCTGGTCCTCCTGCAGGGCGCTGCCCTCCGCGGCGCTCACCGCCGTCACCACGCCGGCCGCCGGGGCCGTCAGGGCGGTCTCCCGGCCCGCCGCCAGGGTGAAAAGCCACTGCCCCCGGAGCACCCGGTCCCCCGGCTGCACCCGCAGCGCCGTGAGGCAGCCCGTCCCGGCCACCGCCAGGGTGTCGTGGGCGGTGACGGTGCCCCGCCCCACCAGGGAGGCGGCGGCAAAGGCGCTGTCCCGGTAGAGGTTCACCGTCTCGCCGATGTAGAGCTCGCCGCCGGTGGCCTCCAGGGTGAAGGCGGCGCCGCTGATCCCGGTGACCACCCCCACCGCCCGGTGGGAGCCGTCCGCCGTGCAGCGCATCCACAGGGTTTCCCCGCCGTGCACCAGGGCGTTCTCCGGGGTTTTCGCATAGCCGGAGATGGTAGCGGTGACGGTGTAGCGGCTGGTGGGGGCGATCTCCAGGACGGTGTCCTCCACCTCGTCCCCCGTCTGGTGGTGGACGGCGGCCACCGTCCCGTCCGCAGGGGCAAACACCCGGACGTCCCGGAGATGGCCCACCGTCTCCCCGGCGGCCACCGTCTGTCCCTCCGTCAAGAAGAAATCCTCCAGCACCCCCTGGGCCGGGGCGGTGATGAGCACCGTCTCCGCGGCGCCCACCGTGCCGGTCCAGGCGTCTGACAGGGCGGCGGCGGCCCACAGCAGCATCAGCAGGCAGAGGGCCAGGGCAGCGGTTCTTTTCACGGGGGTCTCACCCTCCTGTTCTCATGGTCTCATCCTCCAGGTCATAGACCCGGTCCTCCACCTGCAGCCAGAGGCCTTCCTCCTCCACCAGCAGCAGGAAGTCCGTGGCCACAAAGCCCTTTGCCCGCTCCCGGGCATAGCTGTCCCCCGAGGGGGTGAGGGCGGTGGGCAGGGTTGTCTCCCCGCCGGTCCCGGCCAGGACCAGGGTGTCCACCCCGGAGCGGGCCAGGGTCTCCAGCGCCGCCAGGCCCACCGTCCAGCGGCCCTCCGCCTCCGCGGTGAGGGTCAGGGTATCCCCCTCCACCGCCCCGTGGAAAACGGTGCCTTCGCAGGCGATGTCCAGGATCTCGCCCCCCAGGGTCAGGGTCTCCATGGGGGTCTCCGGGAGTTCCAGCGCCACGGTGCCGTAGCGCATCACGGTGCCGCTGCCCCGGGCGTGCTGGCTGGTGAGGGCCTTGCCGGGGGTCACGGTGAAGCCCATGCTGCCGCTCCGGCCTGCCCCCCGCCCGCTGCCCCGGCCCGACCAGTTGGGCCGGGTGGGTTTCCCTGCGGGTTTCTCCTCGGGGTCTTCCCCGGGATCGTCCCCGGGCACCTCATAGCCGCTGCCGGCATCCCCTCCGGGGTTCTCGTCGGGGACCTCATAGCCGCTGCCCGTGTCCTCCCCGGGGTCGTCCGCCGGCGCCTCCAGGACAAAGCGCAGCTCGCCGGCGCCCACGTTGGTCTCCCCCCGGTACAGGGTGAGGGTCAGGCTGTAATTGCCCGCCGCCAGGTCCTTCTCCGGCAGCCGCCAGGCGGCCCCCGTGCCGGTGTCCCGGGCCGTGTAGCCGCCGGGGCCGGCCACGTTCACGCGCCAGCTGTCCGCCGCCCCTTCCGCCGTCCAGCGGAACACCAGGGTGGCCTCCGGGTTGAGGGTGCTGTGCCAGAGGTGATTCTTGTCCTCCACAGCGCCGTCCAGGGTGATGACGGGGGTGACGTTTTTCTCTTCGCCTTGCCCTTCCCCTTCCTCCCCCTGGCCCTGTTCGGGATTCTGGGGATCCTGGGGGTCTTCAGGCTCCTGAGGGTTCTGGGGTTCGGTCTCCGCCGGGTCCGTGGACGGTCCGGGGAGGTCCGTGGGGGTGGCCGCCTCCCCCAGGGCCGCGCCTGTCAGCAGGCACAGCACCAGCAGCAGCGCCGCCAGCTTACTCGCCATCCACGTCCGCCTCTTCCTCCGGGGTGGTGACCACCACGCCCATGCCGAAATACACCGCCTCGTCGGGGGTGAAGTCCACCAGCACCTTGTAGCTCACCTCGCCGGTGCCCTGCTCCGCCACGGCGGAGACCAGCACCACCTCGCCGGTGTAGGTCCGGGCCTCCTCGGCCTGGAGCTCGATGCGCACCTTGTCCCCGGCCTTGATCTGGCCGCGGCTGTCCTCCGGCACCAGGGCCTCCACCCGCATGGTGTCCAGGGGGTAGATCACGGCCACCACGGCGCCCTTCTGGACCGGGCTGCCCTGGCTGGCGCTGAGGCTGCCCACCACGCCCGCCTGGCCGGCGGTCTGGGTCTCTCCGCTCATGTAGAGCCCGTCGAAGCTGCCGTCCAGGGTCTCCAGCAGCAGCTGGCCCCGCTCCACCTTGTCCCCGTCGGCCACGGCGAAGCGCACAATGGCGCCGGTGGCGGTGACGGCGGTGGGGTTCACCCGGCTGACCGTGCCCCGGCCGATCCGCCGGCTGCTGGTGTGGGCCTCGTCCCGGAACACATCCACGGAGTCCCCGGGCATGAAGCTGCCGGCGGTGACCTTCACGGTGTAGCCGGTGCCCTCCACGCCGGTGACGGTGCCCTCCCCCTTGCGGTCCTGGCTGGACCGGCACTGGAGATACACCGTTTCCCCCACGTGGACAAACTTGTTCTCCGTGGCGTTGTAGGCGTTGTCGGTGGAGGCGGAGACGCTGAAGACCGACGCCTCCTCCAGGTACATGACGGCGCCGTAGCGGGAGGCCACGGCCGCGGCGTCATCCCCGGGCTCGCCGAAGACCCCGGTGACGGTGCCGGCGGCCTGGGCGTAGACCTTCCCGGTTTTCAGGCTGTAGAGGGCATCCCCGGGCGCCACCTCCTGGCCCACCTGGGCGATGACCTCCGACACGGTGCCGCCGATGGCCGCGTACACCGGCACGCTGGCGGCGGGCACCACCTTGCCCTCCAGGCTGAGGCTGTCCGCCAGGGCGCTGCCGCTCAGGCCAAGTGCCAGGATCAGCGCCAGGATCAGGGCGGAAAGGGAACGGCGCATGTTTTTCATGGGAAGGCTCCTTTCATTCCGATGGTCGTGCTGAGAGGGGGTTATACCGCCCGGAGGGCGTCGATGGGATTGAGGCGGGAGGCCTTGCGGGCCGGCGCCCAGCCGAAGATGATGCCCACGGCGGCGGAGAAGCCCACCCCCAGGGCCACGGCGCCCCAGTTGAGGACAAACACCGTGTCCAGCACCCGGCTCAGGCCCCAGGACAGGGCCAGGCCCAGGAGGATTCCCAGGAAGCCGCCGATGAGGGAGAGCAGGAAGGACTCGATGAGGAACTGCACCTGGATCTGCCAGGGGATGGCCCCCAGGGCTTTTTTCAGGCCGATCTCCATGGTGCGCTCCGTGACGGTGGTGAGCATCATGTTCATGATGCCGATGCCCCCCACCACCAGGGCGATGGAGGCGATGCCCGCCAGGAGGCTGGACATCATGCCCATCATGGTCTGCATGGTGTCCTCGATGGTGTCCATGGTGGTGATGGTGAAGGTGTCCTCCTCGAAGTCGAAGAGGGAGTCCAGCAGGGCCTCCATCTCCTCCGAGGCCGCCTTGGAGGTGGCGCCCTCCGCCAGGTAGACGGTGAAGCTGTTCACCACGGCGGTGTTGAGCACCCGCAAGCCCGTGGTGTAGGGGATGATCACGTCCGGCCGCCCGGTGAAGATGGCCGCGATGCCGCCGCCGGAGTCGGTGTCATAGCGCCCCACCACCGTGAAGGGCAGGCCGGAGAGGTAGAGGGTCTCCCCCACCGGGTTGACGCCGAAGAAGAAGGTGTCCACCATGCTCTGGCTGATGACGCAGACGTAGGAGGCGTTGTCGTCGTCCACAAAGTTCAGGGCCCGGCCGTCCACGATCAGGTCCGGGTTGATGTTGAAGTAGTAGGCGTTCTTCCCCGCCACGGTGACGTTGGACTCCACCTTTTTGCCGTAGGCCACCCGGCCGCTGAGGTTCACGGAGGGCACCACGCCGTCCACGGTCTCCAGGGCCGACAGCCGGGCCAGGTCCTCCGCGTTGACCCCGGTTTTCAGGTCCGTGCCGGTGACGCTCACGGTGATGGTGCCCACCCCCAGCTCCGTGAAGGAGTTGGAGATGGAGCCCGTGACGCCGGACACCGTGGTGATCAGGGCAATCACCGCCGTCACGCCGATCATGATGCCCAGCAGGGTCAGGAAGGAGCGGACCTTGTTGCTGCGGATGTTGTCCAGGGACATGGTGACGCACTCCCAGAGCATCACGAAGGTGCCGCGGATTCGCTTAAGCATGGGCCTGCGCCTCCCCCTCGGTGATCTCCCCGTCGATGATGTGCACCACCCGCCGGGCGTTGGCCGCGATGTTCATGTCGTGGGTGATCATGACAATGGTGCGCTTTTCCTGGTTCAGCTCCCGGAACAGGGCCATGATCTGGCGGCCGGTCTTCTGGTCCAGGGCACCGGTGGGCTCGTCGGCCAGGAGGATGGAGGGATTGCCCACCAGGGCCCGGGCCACGGCCACCCGCTGCTGCTGGCCGCCGGAGAGCTGGCTGGGCAGGTGGTCCATCCGCTCGGCAAGCCCCACCCGCTCCAGCATCTCCTCCGCCCGGCGCCTGCGCTCCCGGGGCGGCACCCCCGCGTAGATCAGGGGGAGCTCCACGTTCTTGCGGGCGGAGAGGCGGGGCAGCAGCTGGGAGTTCTGGAAGATGAAGCCGATCTCCCGGTTCCGCAGCCGGGCCAGCTCCGCCTCGTCCATCTCGCTCACCACCCGGCCCCGCAGGATGTAGGTCCCGGAGGTGGGGGTGTCCAGGCAGCCGATGATGTTCATCAGGGTGGACTTGCCGGAGCCGGAGGGGCCCAGCACCGAGAGGTATTCCCCCTCCGCCAGTTCCAGGCTCACCTTCCGCAGGGCGTGGACCGTCTCGCCCCCCATGGCGTAGTCCTTCACAATGTCCCGCATGGAGAAGAAGATGTCCCCGGCCATGTCAGTTCCCCCGATTGCCCGGGTTCCGCTGGCTCCCGGGGTTGCGGCTGTTGCCGCCGTTGCTGCCATTGTTCCAGTTGTTGTTCTGGGGCATGTTCACCCGCTGGGAGCCGAAGGAGCTGTTGAGCATGGCGGCCCAGCCGGAGAGGGTCTCCTCCTGCTTGGCCACGGCGAAGACGGTCTCCCCCTCCGCCACCCCGGATTTGATCTCCACATAGTTGCCGTTGGAGACGCCCACGGTCACCGGGACCTGGGCCATGGTGCCGTCCTCCTGCTGCTTGTAGACAAAGGCGGTGTTGTCCCGGGCGGTGCTCAGGGCGTCCATGCGCAGCACCACCACGTCCGCCGCCTCCTCCTGGGGCAGGGTGATGGTGGCCTGCATGCCGGGGTAGATCTGGTCCGTGCCGGATGTATCCAGGTCCAGGGTGGCGTTGTAGTAGGCCACGTTGTTGCCGGAGTAGGAGGCGTAGTCGATGGTGGCCACGCTGGTCTCGAAGGCGGCCCCGGCGGAGGGCACCGTCACCCGGCAGGCCTGCCCCAGGGTCACCTCGTTGATGTCGCTCTCCCCGATGCGGAAGGAGACCCGCATGTGGTCGAAATCCGCCACCTGCACCAGGCTGGCCCCGGGGGTCACCTCGTCCCCCTTGGCCGCGTCCACCTTGTTGACCCGGCCGTCAAAGTCCGCCTTCAGGGTCTCCCCGGTGGAGAGGCGCACCAGCTTGTCCCCCTCCTTCACCCGGTCCCCCACCGCCACATAGACCTCCCGCACCTTGGCGGCGGAGGGGGCGGTGCAGTTCTGGGTGTTCACCAGCTGCACGGTGCCGGTGTAGCTCAGGGCGTTGGAGATGGTGCCCCGGGCGGCGGTGTAGCCGTTGTAGGTGACGGTATACTGCGCCTGCAGGTTGCGCACCGTAATCAGGGCGCCGCCCCCCAGGATCGCCAGCACCACCAGCAGGATGATCACGCGGCGCAGACCCCTGCGCTTTTTCTTTTTCCGGCCCGCCGGGCGGGCATCCGTATCGGTCATGGTGAATCCCCCGTTTCTTCCCGGTACACGCCGGGATGCTGCCATGGTAGCGGCCGGGCATGGAAACCGCATGACCGCTCTGTGAAAACTGTGTGAAGGGTGCTCAGGGTTCGGTGAAGGCCCGGAAGGTGTCCAGGTGGACGGCGTGGAGGGCCCGGAAGACGCTGATCTCCACATTGGGGTTCTCCCGGCGCTGCTCCTCCAGCAGGGCCCGGACCTTCCCTCTGGCGGGATCGCTCTCCGCCGGGGAGGGGACGTATTTCAGGCCGCAGTAGCGGTGCCAGGCCCGGATGTCCCGGCGCTCCGCGCAGTAAAGGGGCCGGATGAGGAAGCCCCCCTCCGGCCGCGTCTCCCGGGGCAGGAAGGCCGCCAGCTCCCCCCGGTACAGCATCCCCGCCAGCACGGTCTCCACCGCGTCGGTCATGCAGTCCGGCGCCGCCACGGCGGTGAAAGCCTCCGGCCGGTACGCTTCCAGTGGCTGCGCCGGCACCCCCGCCGCCTCCGCCGCATCCATCGCCTCCGGCGGCGCAAAGTATGCCGCCTCAAAGGGGAAATCCGTGTGCCGGTGGATCTCCTGGAGGAGTTTGGCCATCACCAGGGCGGGGCCGGTGCCGTCCATGGGCACCGCCACCCGGTCCCCCGGGGACAGCAGCCCATAGCGCTTCACCGCCGCGATGCAGGGCTGCCAGAGCTCCTTGCGGAAGCGCTTCACCAGCGCCCGCTCCAGGAATTCCGTTCCCGTGAATGTCCGCATGGTGTCCTCCCGTCCCGCTTATTCCGCGTGAATCACAAAGCGCAGGGTGTAGTCCCGGTCGCCGGGATACTGGAACTCCGGGGCCACGCCTGGGCCGCAGGAGGCGGTGCCGATGCCCTGCTGGAAGGCCTGGATCGTCACATAAGTGCCGGTGCGCACCTCGTCCTCCCGGTGGCGCATGGCCAGCAGCGCCTGGTCGGTGTAGGGCTTCACCGCCAGCTCGAAGGGCGTGTCCACGGCGGTGAAGGACACCGACGCCTGCCCGTCCCCCAGGGCGGCGAAGGAGCAGTCGCAGCGGTTGCCGCTCTCCTGGGGGCGGATGTTGGGCTCGGTCATCTCCGCCACCCGGCAGCGCACCCGGCGGATGGGGAACTGTTCCTTCATGTCGGCATAGCTCTCCCCGCAGCGGCCGAGGTAGTCCACCCGGTCAAAGGCCTCGTCCAGGCGGAAGGCCTTGCCGAAGCGGGGGATGGGTCCCTTGCCGGAGAGGCGGTGCAGGCGGCTGGTCACCAGCACGTCCCCCTCCGCCGTGCCCTCCCAGGTGTCGGTGACCCGGAAGTCCCCGCTGCCGGTGCTCAGCCGGGTCACCAGGCAGAAGCCGTTCTCCGTGCGCAGGGCGGACTCCGTCTCCTCCGTCTGCCGGATCCAGGGGTCCATGGTGGTGCCGCCCCGGCCGTCGGTGTCGTTGTCGGTGGGGGCGCGGTAGAGCAGGGTGTGCTGGGGGGCGGGGGTCATGGCCGCCCCGCCGGGGAGGGTCACCACGGGCCTGCCGCCGGAGAGGCTGCACCAGGCGGGCAGCGGCGCGGGGGCGGGGGCGCCGGGGAGGCTCCGCAGCAGCACGATCTGCTCCTCCGAGGCCATGCGCCCGTCGGTGCTGTCCACGGTCACCACGGTGACGCTGAGCATCCCGTCCGTCTCCCGGCCGGGGGCGACGTGGAGGAAGGCCTCGGAGAGGGGCGCCGCCGGCGCCTTCACCTCGGTGCAGCTGCCGTCGTTCCACAGGAAGCGCAGGGTGTAGCGCTCCCCCGGGGAGAAGGCGGTGGTGTTGAAGACCCGGAAGGTGTCCCCCTTCACCCAGGAGACCCGGATGGGCCGGTAGATGAAGCGGATGAGCTTCGCGCCGGTGGAGGGGGTGCGGTCCGGGTAGAACAGGCCGTCCACGCAGAAGTTGCCGTCGTGCTCCCACTCCCCGTGGTCGCCGCCGTAGGTATAGCTTCCGTCCGGGTGGAGCACGGCGTGGTCCGCCATCTCCCACACGCAGCCGCCCATCAGGTTGTCATAGCGGTAGATCTCCTGCCAGTAGGCCTCGGCGTTCCCCGGGCCCACCCCCATGGCGTGGGCGTACTCGCACAGGAAATAGGGCCGGTCATTGAGGCGCTGCTGCTTGCGCCGGTGCTCCCCCACGTCGTGCACCAGGGCCGGGGCGGGGTACATCTCGCTCCCCACGTCGTAGGCCACCCGCCGGGTGTGGATGACGCTCTCATAGTGCACCGGCAGGTCCGAGCGGGCCTTCAGCCAGCGGTACATGGCGTCGGTGTTCCGGGAGCCCCCGGCCTCGTTGCCCAGGCTCCACATGATGACGCAGGTGGCGGAGCGGAGCTTGTCCCGCTCATACAGCCGGCTGATGCGGTCGATGTAGCGGGGCTGCCAGCGGGGGTTGTGGCTGATGGTGTTGTAGGTGGGGGGCAGCTGGTGGGCGAAGGTGCCGTGGGTCTCCAGGTCGTTCTCGTCCACCACATAGATCCCCTCCCGGTTGGCCAGCTCCAGCAGCAGCGGGTCCGGGGGGTAGTGGGAGGTGCGGATGGTGTCGATGTTGAACTGCTTGCAGGTGAGGATGTCCCGGCGGATCTCCTCGGGGGTCATGGTCCAGCCGCCGGTGGGGGAGGTGTCGTGGTGGTTCACGCCGTGGAGCTTCACCGGACGGCCGTTGATGAGGAAGCGGTCCCCCCGGATCTCCACCGTGCGGAAGCCCAGCTCCTCCCGGACGCAGGAGGTCTCCGTCTCATAGTAGACCCGGTAGAGCACCGGGTTCTCCGCGTTCCACTCGGTGACGGCCAGGTCGTCGAAGGTGACGGCGGCCCTCCCGCCCTCAGCCCGGACGGTGGCGGTGCGTTTGATGCCGTGGCCCGCGAGAGTGAAAGTCACCGGGACGTCGCCCCAGGTTTCGGCGGTGAGGGTCAGGCTGTAGCGGTCCCCCGTCCTGGCGGTGGCGGCGGCAATGTCCCGCAGGTCCGTGTCCTCCTCCACCCGCAGCAGCACATCCCGGAAGATGCCGTTGTTGCGGAACATGTCCTGGTCCTCCAGGTAGGTGCCGGTGCACCAGCGGTGCACCACGGCCACCAGCTCGTTCTCCCCCTTGTGCAGCCTGCCGGAGAGGTCAAACTCCGCCGTGTTGTGGGCCCCCTCGCTGTAGCCCACAAAGGCGCCGTTGAGGTACAGGTCCAGGCAGCCGGCCACCCCCAGGAAGGAGATGATGTGGCGCTTCCCCGGCTGCTCCACGGTGATGAGGCGCCGGTATACCCCCACGAAGTTGTACTCCTCCCCCGGGTCCCGCCAGCAGGGGCCGTCCAGGTCCGCCCCGCACCAGGCGAAGACCCGGCCCACCTTCCCGGTGGTGGGGATCTCCGGGGGGTTGAAGGGGAACTGGTAGCGGATGTTCACGTAGAAGGGCCGGTCAATGCCCTGGAACTGCCAGCAGGCGGGCACCGGCATCCGGTCGAAGCGGAGCCGGCCCGTGTTCAGCACGTCGGGGAGCTCGTCGGGGCGGGGGTAGAAGCGGAAGTCCCAGTCCCCGTTCAGGCATTGGACCTTCGGGGAGCGGTAGCGCTTCTCCAGCAGGGACACGGCGTCCGCCGAGGCCCGGTCCGGGTAGGGGATGAAATAGCTGCGGCCCGGGAGCCGATTGACGTTGATGATGCGGAAATCGTGGTAGTTCGTCTTGTTCAGGCGGTATTGCATGACGGCGCTCCTTTCCTCCGCGCCCCACCCCGGCGGGGGAGGGCGGCGCGGACCTGAATCCGTGGTTTCATTATAGCATATCCCCTCCCCCGTGAAAACAGCCGGAGGCCGGAAAAACGCGCGTAAAAACAGGAAATTCCGGCGGCCCGGGGGCGGAAATACCCTCTTGACAGTTTGGCAAAAAAGGATTATGATTTACGAGTCTGCAATGTCTGTTTAGGCAGGATGCGGGACGTGCAGGTGTAGCTCAATGGCAGAGCTTCGGCTTCCCAAGCCGACCACGTGGGTTCGATTCCCATCACCTGCTCCACCACCGCATCAATCGCCATGAACAGCGACAGGACGACATTCCCCGCTGCCTGCGGGGGGAACGACCATCGCAGTTTATGCGAGACAGAGGAGGAGATTCCCATGGCAAAGGAGAAATTCCAGCGGACGAAGCCCCATGTGAACATCGGCACCATTCTCCGCCGTGTTCTCCGGCTCTTGGACCGATGTCGACGACATAATCGGCCTGGCGAATAGTATCCTCGTC
>JAFWSH010000018.1 GCA_017519405.1 Clostridia bacterium | reverse complement strand
TAGCTTTGTTTGCTGTACCCTCCATCGCCCTCGCTCAACCAATTTCAGCACTTGAATGCTGTTTGTCAAAAGCGGCGGTGGATTACGAAATTTTTTCCGACTTCCTCCTCTCAGGGACTTGACTTTTAATAGTTAGTCTCCGGACAAGTGTTTACACCTTGTCAGCGGTTACTCCCGGCAATGACGGACGACAGGAACTGTCTGTCATCCTCACTGTTGACAACGTGCATTTTCCTGTGACAATTGGGACACAGGGCCGCACAATTGTCGGGGGAATCGGCACCGCCCTTGGACAGCCATTCGATGTGATGGCATTCCAGATAAGGATGGCCTTCCTTATCGAGGAACGGAGCCATCTCCCCGCACAGCTGACAGCGTCCGGCCGCCCTTTCCCTGACATAGGCTGCGATGGTGGGGTCACGGTGATAAACGCTCGTCTGAACAATACTCCGGGCAGGGACGGAAGCTTTCCTGGCCGCTTCGTCCGCCAGTTGCTCGAGCGGCTTCGTTGCTTCGTCCTGTACCGCCTTTTCGAACTCTGCCTGAATGGCACCGGCATCCAGTGCGATTGTATCCGTGAAGAAACCCGGATTCCGCTGGTTGATGACCAGCCGCAGCCTTTCCCACTGATCGTGGGAGATGGAGGTGACTGAACCCCTGCTGTTGATTTTGATGAAATCCCGGAAGCAGCTGAGGGGCACAGGATGCTCAAAACGGCGGAGTGAGCCGATATCATCCATTGTCCAATGGAGTTCTGCATCATATTCCGGATCAGACTTGATAAACCCAAATCCGAGAAGATGCCCGCTATACTTTTTATAGAGTGCCTTTTCCCGATCTATGAAGCTGCGCAAACCATGACTGATGCGGCCGGAAATGTGGGATGCTGCTGCGCTGAAATTGGAATACGCGCTGGCAGCGCACATAAAGACAGCAATATCTCCCGGTGATGCACTCTTGGGGACGGACCAGTTTGTGGTTCCAATGGAGAAATCTTCCTCCAGGAAATCGATATTGGTTCGTCCGCCGTGCTGTTCAAAAAAGTAGATGACATCCGCAGAATCCCGGGTGTTGCTGAAGTTGAGGATATAGATCTTCATTGGATTACGTCCCCCTTGGTATCAGCAATCAGATGCTGATGGCGACAGGTCGTGATCAGAACCGCCCCAGGAAGGCGGCCAGCACCGCCCACGTGGAGAGGGAATAAAAGTTCCCGTGCTCGTCCCGGCCGGTGTCGAAGATCTGCTTCGCCCGGGCCCGGTCCAGCAGCTCAAAGCCGTCGAAGAGCTCGGTGCCCTCGGCGCCGTCCTGGCTCAGGCTGTCGGTGCTGTCCAGGGTGATCTCGGCGCAGAGGAATGCGTTGCACTCGTCGGTCATGCCGGGGGAGGAGAAGACGCAGGGGTTCAGCAGGTACACCGGGTCGCTCTCCCGGACCGTGAGGCCGGTCTCCTCGTGGATCTCCCGCACCGCGGCGCTGCGCAGGGGATCGGGCTGCTGCCGGTCCGCCGGGTCCAGCAAGCCCGCCACGGGGCTGAGCAGAAACTGCCCGATGGGGTAGCGGTACTCGTAGGACATGAGCAGCAGCGGCTCCCGCTCTGGCAGGTGCAGCACCACGGCGATGGTCACCGCATCCGGCAGCATCTGCCGGAAGGCCTCGTCCTCCAAACGGACCACCAGGTCCGGGCTCTCCCGCCGGGAAACCTGGTAGTAGTGCTTTCCCGGCGCATACTGCAGGTCATAGAATTTCAGGAAGCGCGTCTGATACAGCGCCTCCACGCGGTCCTTATCAATTCCGGGGTTCATGGGCGTCATCTCCCTTTCTCCGGCCGTCCGAGCCGGGTTCATTCCGCGTCCTGAAAGATCAGCGGCAGGAAATCGTGGATGCAGCGGCGCCAGACGCTCCAGTCGTGGCCGCCGGGGAAGGTACGGCGGATCATGGCGACCTGCTTTTCCGCGATGAAGGCGTCATCCCCGGCGAAGCTGTCGAAGTACTGATCCTCCGTGCCCATGGCCCGGTAGAAGACCCGGAAGGCGCTGTGGAAGGCCGCCGGGTCGTCCAGCAGGGCCAGGTGGTCGTTGCTGCCCGGGAAGGGGGAGCGCAGGAAGCCGCTGAACAGGCCCGCGTAGCCGAACAGCTCCGGATGGGTCAGGGTGGTGATGCTGGTCTGGAAGCTGCCCATGCTCAGGCCCGCCATGGCCCGGTGCCACTTGTCGGTGAGGACCCGGTAATGGCTTTCGATGAAGGGGATGAGATCGGCCAGCAGAATCCGGGGGAAGAGGCCGAAGCTCTTCCGGGGGTCGGGGGAGGAGGCCATGCCGTTGCCCATGACGATGATCATCTCCCGGATCTCCCCGGCGGCCAGCATCCGGTCGGCGATGCGGGCCAGGTGCCCCTGGTAGACCCAGCCGATCTCGTTCTCCCCGTAGCCGTGCTGCAGGTAGAGCACGGGGCAGGCCCGGGCGGGGTCGTAGCCGGCGGGGGTCCACACCAGGCAGACCTCCAGCTTGCCGGTGACGGAGGAGGGATAGGTCCAGCGGGCCACGCTGCCGTGGGGCACCCCCTCGGGGGCGTCCCAGTCCTCCCCGGGCACCGGAATGTCCAGGAAGTTCATGGGCCGGCTGCAGCCGTAGCCGATGGGCAGGTAGGGGTTCAGCACATCCGCCCCGTCGATCTTCAGGATGAAGTACTTGAAGCCCAGGCCCAGGTCCACCGTGCCCTCCCAGTATTCCGGGTCCGAAGCGGGCTGCAGGGGGTGGAGGGTGCCAAACTGGTCCAGCACCACCTCCCTGGCCCGGGGCGCCCGGATACGGACGAACACTTTGCCGTCGGGCAGGATCTCCCAGCCCTGGTCGCCGTCGCGGCCGGGCTCGCCGGCGTAGGGATCAAAGGAAAGGGGCGTATCCAGGGGCCAGGTTTTCTTCATGGGGATGCTCCTCTCTGTGTTTGTCTGAAACGGGCTTATCCACCGGAAGTATACAGCGGCGGGGAGAAAAAGTCCAGCGCCGGCAGGATTTCACCGCCGGACACAGAATACTCTATTGTCCCGCAGGGGACGAGAACAGGAAAGCGAGAAGAGGACATGCTGGAATTCAAATTTGACACGCAGCTGCTCATTGAGGGCCATGACCTGGACGAGGACGTCATCGGCGCCTACATCACCGAACACTTCAAGGGCGACTGCCTGCTGTGCGTCGGGGATGACGAACTCATCAAGATCCACTTCCACACCAACGAGCCCTGGCTGGTGCTGGCCTACGCCGACACCCTGGGGGAGATCTACGACATCGTGGTGGAGAACATGGAGCGCCAGGAGCAGGGCCTGAAAGGCTGACACCGCGCCCTAGCTTCTCCCCGTCGACCCGAAAAACCGCCCGGCCCATGCCCCGTCTGGGAACATGGATCCGGGCGGTTTTTCCTGTGGCGCAAAGGCGGGTCAGTCCTCGTCCTGCGCCTTCATCTGCTCCGCCTGCACATCCGGGAAGGCGGAGAGCATGGGCTCCACGTCCATGTGGCGCAGGTTGCGGTCCACATAGTTTTTGGTGATGCGCGCCACCAGCAGGGAGAGGGCGATGACGCCGATGAGGTTGGGGATCATCATCAGGCCGTTGAAGGTGTCCGCCAGGTCCCAGGCCAGGTTGTCCCCCATCACCGCGCCGCCGAAGACACACAGCACGAAGAGGATGCGGTAGGGGATGGTGTTCTTCTCCCCCAGCAGATACTCGCAGGCCTTGGTGCCGTAGTGGCTCCAGCCCAGCACCGTGGAGAAGGCGAAGAGCATGATGGACACGGCGATGAAGGCGGAGCCGATGAAGCCGAAGTTCTGGTTGAACACGGCGGAGACCAGGTTGGCCTTGCTCAGGGCCACCTCGGTGCCGGCGTGGTTGACGAAGGTGGCGGCGGTGACGCCAGTCTCCAGATTCACCAGGCCGGAGGAGAGCACGGCGAAGGCCGTGAGGGTGCAGACGATGATGGTGTCCGCGAAGACCTCGAAGATGCCCCACATGCCCTGCTTCACGGGCTCCCGCACGTTGGAGTTGGAGTGGACCATGACGGAGGAGCCCAGGCCGGCCTCGTTGGAGAAGACGCCCCGCTTCATGCCCTGCTCGATGGCCAGTTTGATGCCGTAGCCCACCACGCCGCCGGTGGCCGCCTGCACGGCGAAGGCACCCTTGAAGATGGCGCCGAACACCGCGCCGATCTTGTCAATGTGCATCACAAAGGTGGTGATGGTGCCGATCATGTAGAGAATCACCATGAAGGGCACGATCTTCTCGGTGACGGAGGCGATGCGCTTCAGGCCGCCCACCACCACCAGGCCCACCAGCACCATGACCACCAGGCCCGTCACCCAGGTGGGGACGTGGAACACCGTCTCCATGTTGCCGGAGATGGAGTTCACCTGCGTCATGTTGCCGATGCCGAAGGAGGCCAGCAGGCAGAACAGGGAGAACAGCCAGGCCAGCACCTTGCCCACGCCCTTGCAGCCCTTGAAGCTGCCCAGGCCGTCCCGCAGGTAGTACATGGCGCCGCCGGACCACTCGCCGGCCTTGTTCTTCCGCCGGTAGTAGATGCCCAGCACGTTCTCGGAGAAGTTGGTCATCATGCCGAAGAAGGCGATGACCCACATCCAGAACACCGCGCCGGGGCCGCCCACCATGATGGCGCCGGCCACGCCCACGATGTTGCCCGTGCCCACTGTGGCCGCCAGGGCCGTGCACAGGGACTGGAACTGGGAGATGCTCTTGTCCTTGGTGTGGCCCACCACATGCTTGTCGTGGAACACGGCGCCGATGGTCTTCTTCATCCAGTGGCCGAAATGGCTGATTTGGAAGACCTTGGTCAGCACCGTCATCAGCACGCCCACGAAGGCCAGCAGCACCAGGGCCGGCACGCCCCAGACCACGCCGTTCACCGCATCGTTGACCTTCGCCACGCCGTCCAGGAAGCCGCCGGAGGCAGCCTGCTCCTCCGCCAGCGCCGCTTTTGCCATCAGCAGGGGAAGCATCCCCGCCATCCACGTGCATTTCCGCATGGTATCTCCTCCGCTCCGTGAGAATGAAGTTGTTCCATGATAACACACATTTCCGGCCATGTGCCGCGAAATACACCGAAAAAACAGAGCGGACGGTTTCCTCCGCCGCTCTGCCGTGAATGGAGAGTCTATTGGAAAATGGTGCCGTTCATGATGGCCGTGACCAGGCCGCCGGAGTTGAACAGCCCGGCCAGCCGGCTCTGGTTCATCAGCTCCACCACCTGGCCCACCGGCAGGATGGTCTCCAGCATGGGCACCAGGGTGAAGAGGATGAAGACGAAGAGCACGCCCCGGAGAATGCCGAAGAGCCCGCCCACAGCGGCGTTCAGCTGCTTGAGCACCGGCAGCTTCACTACGGCTTTCAGGGCTGAGATCACCAGGGAGATGGCCAGGTAGAGCACCAGGAAGGCCAGGATGAAGCCCAGGATGTTGACGCACACGGTGACGATGGTCTCGCTGACATACTCCTCCACCGTGTCGATGCCGGTGAAAACCCGGTTCTGCAGGTTGCTCCGCAGGATGTCGCTGATGACGCCGGGGAGGTTGGCCCGGTTCACCACCTCCTGGATGCCGTCCGAGGTCAGCTCGATCACCTTCCGGGCGCCCAGGGCCAGATCCCCCAGCCGGCGCTCTGCGTCGGTATAGCTCAGCAGGGTGCGCTGGAGCTGGGGATTGTTCTGGATGAAGGCGGTGAACTTCGGGTAGAGCCAGAAGGAGAGGCCGAAGGCGGCCAGGGAACCGCCGGTGTTCAGCAGCGACTCCACAAAGCCCTTGTACAGGCCGAAGAGCAGGCTGACCCCGATGATGCCAAGGATGCAGTAGTCCACGATATTCAAGGTGCTGCTTCCTCCTTCCGGGGCTTATTGGAAGCCCTGCTTGGTCCGACCCTCCGTGATGAGCGGCTCATGGTCGCCGCCGGGGAGATACGCCTGGTTGAACTCCCGGATCTCCTGAAGCCGCAGGGGCGCGGCGCAGGCGTCACAGCGCTGCAATCCGGCGTAGACGCCCGTGTCCAGCTCGCCGTAGGTGAAGGGGGTCAGGGTGTGGAACGACTTGATGTGGTCATAGTCGTAGCGGTTCTTGTAATAGTTCGACTCATACACTGCCTCGGCCGTGCAGGTCGGCCCCGTGTGGTAGAGCTTGCCACCGTCGGCGTTGTAGTACAGCACGGTGTCGCTCTCCGGCGGCAGATACTGCCTGCCCTGCCAGTCCTCCCAGATGAGGAGTTTCACTTTGGCGCTGCTGCCGCTGCGGAAGCGCTTCCAGATCCACTCGTGGCTGGTGCCCTTGGGGGTGGACTTGCGCTGGACGCGGATGCAGCCGTGGCTCGCCTTGGTGCCCAGCTTGTATTCCGTGGTCTTGAAGCTGCCGTTGGAGGTGATGTAGGGCACCTGGTGCAGCAGGTCGCCGTCGTTGAAACGGATGGCCATGGCGCAGGTGAGCTTGTCGCTGGTGAAGCCGCCCACTGTGGTGGTGAGGATGAACTCCCCGGAGCGGGTCTCGTTGTAGGCCTTGTTGGTCTTGATGCCCTTGGAGTTGTTCTCAAAGGCCACCTTGCCCGTGGAGACCAGCAGCACGTCGTAGAGCTCCCCGTCCATGAAAATGTACAGCCGCTGGGTCAGCTTGTCCACCACCATGCCCATGTGCTGGTCGGGGGTGGTGGTTTTGAGATACTTGCTCTGCACCCATCCCTGCACCAGGGCGTTCCAGTTCTTCACCTTGCTGTCGTGGAAGGAGGAGGAGTAGCACTCGATCTTTGTCCAGTCCCCCTGGGTCTCCAGCACGTGGACGCCCTGGTTGACGCAGGTGACCACGCCCACGCCGGCGCTGTCCAGGTCCGGCTCGCTCCGGATGGTGATCTGGGTGCGGTCGGCGTCCTTCTTGCCGGTGGTGAGGACGGTCATGGGCTGGATCAGCACCTCCCAGACTGCCGCCGTGTCGGTGATGTCCATGGGGAGGGTCCAGTAGTTCAGCGTGGTGTCCGTGCCGGCATAGGGGCTGCCCAGAGTGGGGGTATACCGGCGCTGGTCGTTGTCCTCCAGCAGCGCCACCGGTTCGGGCTCCGGGGCCACGGTGTCGTCGGCGTCGTCCAGCAGGACTTCCTCGATGATCAGCTCGTCCAGGGCCTCCGGCGGGATCTCCGTGACGGGCTCCGCCGGGAGCTCCGGCACATCTTCGGTGGAGGGCGGCTCCGGCTCCTCCGCCGCCGTGTCCTCGGTGTCCTCCGGGGCATTCTCCTCAGGGAGCAGCTCGTCCAGAGCCTCCGGCGGCAGTTCCTCCGTGTGGAAGCCCACCACGGAGAAGGGGAGGGTCACCGGGTCAGAGGCGGCCCCGTCGGTCACCAGGCGCAGGGAGAGGACATAACTGCCGTCCGCAGGCTCGGCGGAGGCGATGTCCAGGGCCAGGGGGGGCTCAGAGTCGCCGGAGAGCACCGGCATCTCGCCGGAGAGCAGCGGGCTCTCCGGGTCCCCGGCGTAGAAAGTCCACTCCAGCCGGCCCGCCCCCGAGGCGGCGAAGCGCACCTGCACCGCGGACTGGTCCGGGGTGAGGAGGGCGCGGTCCGGGATGACGGAGGTGAGGAAGGGATCGGGGGCCAGGACCGTCACAGGCAGGCGCAGGGCGTCCTCACCGGCGTAGAGGCACAGCAGCGCGTCCCCCGCCGGGGCCATCATCCCCTCGTGGGTGCCGTTCCACCAGAGCTGCTGCGCCCCGGCGCGGCCCTCCTGCTCCTCCAGCGCCACGCTGAGCACCTCCCCGGCTTCGTTCTCCAGGACGATCCGGAAAAGCCCGTCTGCGGGCAGGGTGACGGTGAGCAGGTTGCCCTTGCCCGGGTGGATGGTGTCCTCCGGCACGGAGAGCGCCAGGGGGGTCTCCGCCCTGCCCCGGGCGGGCAGCGGCAGCAGCAGCAAAAGCAGCAGCAGGGATAAGATTCGTTTCAGCATCTGTATTCCTCCGGGTGACGATCTGTCGTCAGGGCGGGCACCGGAAAAACACCGGACATGCCGCCACATGCTATGATAACAAAAATGTCACGGAAAATCCATACCTTCCGGGGGAGTTTTACATATCTGTCCCCGGGCCTCTCCCCGCGTTGACAGGACCGGGCGGACATGCTACATTTCTCCCGGAGGAGGGAGAAGCCATGGCAACCATCCTGGTCACCTGTTTTGAGCCCTTCGGCGGGGAAGCGCGCAACGCCTCGCAGGAGGCGGTGTCCCGGCTGCCGGAGGCGGTGGACGGCTGCCGCCTGGTCCGGGAGGTGCTGCCGGTGTGCTTCGGGACGGCGGCGGCCCGGGCCGGGCAGGCGATCGACGCCCTGCACCCCGGGGCGGTGCTCTGTGTGGGGCAGGCGGCGGGCCGGAGCGCCCTGACGCCGGAGCGGGTGGCCCTGAACCTGGCGGACACGGCCCGGCCGGACAATGCCGGCTGCTGTCCGGTGGACGTTCCCATCGTCCCCGGGGGGCCGGCGGCCTATTTCACCACCCTGCCGGTGAAGGCCATGGCCGCCGTCATCACCGCGGCCGGAGCACCCGCCGCCGTGAGCTGCAGCGCCGGCACCTATGTGTGCAACGACCTGTTCTACCGGCTGCGCCACGGCTATCCGGAGCTGCCCCTGGGCTTTCTGCACGTGCCCGCCCTGCCGGGGAGCAGCCGGGAAGGGCCGTCCCTCCCGGTGGAGGTCACCCTCCGGGGGCTGACGGCCGCTCTGCGGTGCGTGGCGGCCTTTCTGGCCGGGGCGGAGCGGTGAGAAAAACGGGATGGGATCAAAAAGAGCGCTGCCCTCGCGGACAGCGCTCCTGTGTTTTACGGCTTACTTTTTCTTGCCCTTTTTCTTGGCGTTGACGGATTCCTTCATGGCCTTGCCGGGGCGGAAAGCGGGCACCTTGGACGCGGCGATCTTGATCTTGTCGCCGGTGCGGGGGTTGCGGCCCTCGCGGGCGGTGCGGGTGCGGATCTCGAAGGTGCCGAAGCCCACCAGGACCACTTTGCCATCGGCCACGAGGCCCTCGCTGATGCTGTCCAGGGTAGCAGCCACGACCTTCGCGGCCTCCGCCTTGGTGATCTCAGCCTTGGAAGCGACTTTCTCGACGAGTTCCTGCTTGTTCATGTTCTACATCCTTTCTGTTATTACTTCGATGCGCCGGTGTCCGGCGCGTCTCTGACCGTATTATAGCCCATACGGTGCCGTTGTGCAACCTTTTTTTGGAGAAAAATCAAAGAATTCAGCCGTTTTGCACCGCAAAAAAGATGAAATTTGTGTTACAACGCTGCTTTTCAGCCGTCACCGGCCCAAAATCCATCGCCTGCGGGACTGCCGCAGTTGCAAATGGCGGCCGTTTCCTGTATGATAGCGGAGGAAAAACCAGACAGGAGGGATGCTGATGAAAGCGCCGTTTTCCCCATATCTGGCGGAGCGGGTGGAGGGCATCAGGAGCCTGATCGCCATGCTCCGGCAGGAATACGACTATGTCAGCGTGCTGTCCACGGACTCCGTGGGCTTCGCGGTGCGGATCTCCCGGCGGGCCAAGTCCGTGTCCCGGGAGACCATGACCACGGAGCGGGGCCATGTGGTGCGGGTCTGCAAGGACGGCCTGTACAGCGAGGCGGCCTTCAACCGCTTTGACCCGGACAGGGCGGAGGAGACCGCCGCCTGGATCCGGGAGACCCTGAACGCCCAGCTGGCGGTGCTGCGGGCCGCCGGCGGGAAGCTGTCCGTCTGCCGGACCCCCGTGCTGCCGGACGAGCCGGAGACCCTCCTGGCGGAGATGGAGACCGGCCGCCTGCCGGAGAACGAGGATATGCAGGCCCTCATCGGCCGCCTCAGCGCCATCTCGGACGCGGGCATGGCCCGGGGGGAGGGGACGCTGGACTGCGGCGCCGCCGCCCAGTGCACCCACATCAGCAAGATGTTCCAGACGGAGCACCGGGACCTGCGGCAGAGCTACGTCTACGCGGAGGGCAGCGTGTCTGTCACGGCGACCCGGGACGGGAAGACCGAGGTGAGCCATGAGAGCGTCAGCGGCCGCTGCGGCCCGGAGCTTTTCGACGACCTGACCCCCGTGCTCCAACGGGCGCTGAAGAGCGTGGACGAGCTGCTGGATGCCCGGCGGGTGGAGCCCGGGGAGTATGACATCATCACCATGCCGGATGTGACCGGGCTCATCGCCCACGAGGCCTTCGGCCACGGGGTGGAGATGGACATGTTTGTGAAGAACCGGGCCCTGGGCGCGGCCTACATCGGCAAGCGGGTGGGCTCGGACCTGGTGACCATGCACGAGGGCGCCCTGTGCGCGGTGGACGTGACCTCCTACGCCTTCGACGACGAGGGCACCCCGGCGGGGGACGTGACGGAGATCGACCACGGCATCCTGCGCACCGGCATCTGCGATGCCCTGAGCGCCCTGCGCCTGGGGGTCGCCCCCACCGGCAACGGCAAGCGGCAGAACTATGCCCACAAGGTCTACACCCGCATGACCAACACCCTCTTCGACAGCGGGGAGAGCACCCTGGAGGAGATGATCGCCTCGGTGCAGCACGGCTACCTGCTCTCGGGCATCGCCTCGGGCATGGAGGACCCCAAGCACTGGGGCATCCAGTGCATCGTGGAGAAAGGCTATGAGATCCGGGACGGGCGCCTCACCGGCGTGGTCATCGCCCCGGTGGTGATGACCGGCTATGTGCCGGACCTGCTGGGGTCGGTGAGCATGGTGAGCCGGGACCGGGAGGTCTTCGGCGCCGGCGGCTGCGGCAAGGGATACAAGGAGTGGGTGAAGGTGGCCGACGGCGGCCCCTGTCTGAAAGCGAGGGCGATGCTGGGATGAAACTGGAGCAATTGACGGCGCTGCTGCGGGCGAGCGGCGCGGATGACTGGGAGCTCACCCGGACCCTGGAGGACGGCTGGGAGTTCTACGGCATCCGCCATGCCCTGGACCAGCACCGGGCGAAGCGGGTGGAGACCTGCAGGGTGAAGGTGTTCCGCAAATCGGCGGACGGGCAGTACCTGGGCAGCGCCTCCGGGGAGGTGCCCCCCACCGCGTCGGAGGCGGAGGCGAAAAAACTGCTGGAGGACCTGCTGCTGGCGGCCTCCTTCGTGCGCAACCCGGCCTACAGCCTGGGCGGCCCCCGGGCGGTGCCGGCCTTCCCGCCCCAGGAGACGGACCCGGCGCAGATGGCCCGCAGCTTTCTGGAGACCCTGGACGCGGTGGCGGAGACCGCCACAGAGGACATCAACTCCTGGGAGCTGTTTGTCAGCCGGCAGGAGGTCCGCCTGCTGACCAGCCGGGGGATTGATCTCTCGGCGGTGGTGCCGGCCGCCATGCTGGAGGCGGTGGTGAATGCCCGGGAGCCCGGGACGGACCGGGAGATCGAGCTGTACCGCATGTGGCGCTCCGGGGGCTGTGACCGGGAGGGCCTGCTGCAGGCCTTTGCCGAGGCCATGCGCTTCGGCCGGGACAAGCTGCGGGCGGGGAAGACGCCGGCCCTGGGCCGGGCGGACGTGGTGTTCTCCACCGACGCGGCCCGGGAGCTGTACGGGTGGTTTATCCACCGGATGAACGCCGCCGCCAGGGTCCGGGGCTGGTCGGACTGGGAGATCGGGCAGCCCGTGGCGGAGATGGCCGGGGACCGCATCAGCGTCCGGGCGGTGCCCAGCCTGCCCAACTCTCCCCGGAACATGCCCTTCGACGAGGAGGGCAGCCCGGTGCGGGAGATGGAGGTCCTGCGGGCGGGGGTGCCGGTGTGCTTCCACGGCGCCCGGATGTTCGCCCAGCAGCTGGGGCTGGAGGACAGCTTCATCCCGGGGAACTGGAGCGTCACCGGCGGCACTGCCGGGGAGGAGACGCTGCGGGCCGGGTCGTACCTGGAGGTGGCGGAGTTCTCCGACTTCCAGGTGAAGCCCATGACGGGGGACATCGCCGGGGAGATCCGCCTGGCCTACTGGCACGACGGGGAAAAGACCGTCCCGGTGAGCGGCGGCTCCGTCAGCGGCAGTATGAACGACTTTGTGAAAACCCTGCGGGCCTCCCGGGCCCAGCGGCAGTTTGGCGAGCTGCTGATCCCGGCGATGACCCGGCTGCAGGGCGTGACCGTCACCGGCGCATAAACGGCACCGAAAAAGGGCTGCCTCCGAAAAGGGGGCAGTCCTTTTGTGCGGGGGAATCAGTAGCGCCGGCGCAGCTCCTCGATGACGTGGCCCACGCTCTTCTCCACCGTGCCGTCCCGGAAGGGGTTCAGCAGGCGGCCGGTCTCCAGCAGTTCGAAGTAGCCTTTTGTGCCCCCCGCCCGGCACAGGGTCAGGTAGTCCTGCCAGGCGGCGGCCCGGTCCTCCTTCATGCGGCCGTAATACTGGAAGGCGCACATCTGGGCCAGGGCGTAGTCGATGTAGTAGAAGGGGTAGAGGAAGATGTGCTGCTTCTGCATCCAGAAGCCGCCCTCCTCCAGGAAGGCCACCCCGTCGTAGTCCCGCCAGGGCATGTAGGTTTTCTCAATCTCCCGCCACACCTGCCGGCGCTCCCGGGCGGTCATGTCCGGCTGGGCATAGACCCGGTGCTGGAACTCGTCCACGCAGGCCATGTAGGGGATCACGGCCAGGGCGCCGATGAGGTGGGCGGTCTTGTACTTCTCCGCGTTGGCCCCGAAGAAACTCTCCATCCAGGGGTAGGCGAAGTGCTCCATGGACATGGAGTGGATCTCGTTGATCTCGGAGGTGGAGCCGCTGAGCATCGACACCGGGATGGAGCGCATGGCCAGGTAGCCCTGGAAAGCGTGGCCGGCCTCGTGGGTCAGCACGTCCACGTCCGCGCTGGTGCCGTTGAAGTTGCTGAAGATAAAGGGCGCCTTCCAGGCCGGGAAGCGGGTCATGTAGCCGCCCATGCGCTTGCCGGGCCGGGTTTCCAGGTCAAAGAGCCGGTACTCCGTCATGAAGTCGAAGAACTCGCCGGTCTCCGGGCTCATCTCCCGGTACATGGCCTGGGCCTTGGCCACCAGCTCCTCCATGCTGCCCTCCGGGTCCGCGTTGCCCTCGGGGAAGAGGAGCGCCTCATCATAGTAGCACAGGCGGTCCAGCCCCAGGCGCCGGCGCTGTTTCTCCCGGATCTCCGCCACGGCGGGGGTGATGATCTCCCGGATCTGCCGGCGGAAGGCGGCGGCGTCCTCCTGGGTGTAGTCGAAGCGGCTGCGCTCCAGATAGGCCAGCTCCGTGTAGCTGGGGAAGCCCAGGGTCCGGGCCATGCCGTCCCGGAGGTGCACCAGCTCGTCATACTGGGCGTCCAGCCGGGGGCTGATCTGCTCATACAGGGCGGCCCAGGCGTGGAAGGCCTCCCGGCGCTCCTCCCGGTCGGTGCTCTCCATGTGCTTGAGCAGGCCGTAGAAGTTGCACTGCTCTCCCCGGAACTCCGTCACAGCCAGGGCGCTGTCCTTCTGGTACTGCTGGCACAGCTCCCCCTCCCGGATGGTGTCCGGGATGATGCGCTCGTCGGTGGTGCGCAGCCGGGCGTCCACCAGACGGAACATCTGTGGGCCGAACTCCTGCTCAAAGTCCTTCCGGAAGGGACTGCCGGCCAGGGCCTCCTGGTAGCGCTTCCGCAGGGGGATCAGCCGGGCGCTGTTCTCCCGCAGCCACTTGATCTCCCCCTCATAATAGGGGTCGGTGGTGTCGATGGTGTTGCGCACCGAGGCCAGGGAGTACATGGTGCCGAACTGCATCTCCTGCTCCTGCAGGGCGAAAAAGGCGGCCCGGGCATCTTCGTAGGAGGCGGCGCCGGCCAGGGCTGCGATGGCGGTCTCATAAGCTTGGGAGACGACGTCCATCTCCGGGCGGACATAGGGAAGATCCTGGAACTTCTGCATGCTGTGACTTCCTTTCTCTCCGGGTTCACCGGGACTGTATATTGCCATGGGGGGAGTATACCATGTTTTGCCGGTATTTCAAAGGGCAAATGCCCCGGGACGGTTGCACGGGGGAGGGGAGCGTGGTATACTGGTGCCACAGTACGGGACGGAGGCAGGACAGAGATGAAGCTGGACAAGGCCTGGTGGAGAGACCTGGGGCTCATGACCCTGGGGGACGTCATCATGGTGATCGGTATCTACTTTTTCAAGTTCCCCAACAACTTCTCCACCGGCGGCGTCAGCGGCATCTCGGTGATCACGGCCCACTACCTGCCGGGGGTCACCCCGGGCACCATCGGCCTGGTGGTGAACGGCCTGCTGCTGGTGCTGGGGTATCTGGCGCTGGGGAAGGATTTCGGCTTCAAGACGGCCTATGTGAGCCTGCTGCAGTCCGGGCTGATCCGCATCCTGGAGCTGGTGGTGCCCATGCAGGCCCCCATGACCAGCCAGCCCATGCTGGAGCTGATCTTCGCCGTCTCCCTGCCGGCCATCGGCTCGGCGGTGCTGTTCAACATCGGCGCCTCCTCCGGCGGCACGGACATTGTGGCCATGATCCTGAAGAAGCATACCGCCCTGGACATCGGCAAGGCGCTGCTGGCCTCCGATCTGCTGATCACGGGCATGGCCTGCGTGGCCTTCGGCATGGAGGTGGGGCTGTACTCCATCCTGGGCCTGGCCATGAAGAGCCTGCTCATCGACATGGTGCTGGAGAACATCAACACCAACAAGTGCTTCCACATCATCACCGCCCATCCGGAGAAGCTGGAGACCTACATTACCGGCACCCTCCGGCGGGGCGCCACCCGGGTCCACGGGGAGGGCGTCTACACCCACGAGGGCCGGGAGGTGCTGCTCACGGTGGTGAACCGGCGCCAGGCGGTGCAGCTGCGGAATTTCATCCGGCAGGAGGACCCCACGGCCTTCCTGCTCATCACCAACACCGGCGAGATCATCGGCAAGGGCTTCCGGGGGGTGAACTGAGGGATGGAGATGGAACGGCTCACCAGCCTGAAAAACCCCCAGGTGCAGCTGTGGCGCTCCCTGAAGGACCGGAAGGCCCGGAGGGAGCACGGCCTTTTCCTGGTGGAGGGCCGCAAGAGCGTGGAGGAGGCGCTATCCTCCGGCTTTCCGGCGGAGGCCCTGCTGCTGAGGGAGGACACGGCGGAGCAGGGAGCGCTACCGGAAAACGTGAAGAAATACCTGCTGCCGGAGCATGTGATGGCGGCGGTGTGTGACACCAGGACCCCCCAGGGCATCGCGGCGGTGATGCGCCATCGGGAGATCCCGGTGGAGGGGCGGCGCCTGGTGGCCCTGGACGGGGTGCAGGACCCGGGGAACGTGGGCACCATCATCCGCACGGCGGACGCGGCGGGCCTGGACGGGGTGCTGCTCTCCCCGGACTGCGCCGACCCCTACAGCCCCAAGGTCCTCCGTGCCACCATGGGCAGCGTTTTTCACATCCCTGTGGCAGTGGTGGAAGATCTGCCTGGCGCGCTGACGGAGCTGAAGGCAAAGGGCCTGCCGGTGATCTCCTCCCAGCTGGACGGGACGCCCTTCCACGCCTGGAAAGAGGCGAAGGACGGCTTCGTGCTGGTGATCGGCAGCGAGGGCAACGGCGTCTCCCCGGCGGTGCGCGCCCTGGCCACGGTGCGGCTGCGGCTGCCCATGCGGGGCCGGGCGGAGTCCCTGAATGCGGCGGTGGCGGCGGGGATCATGATGTATCAGCTGATGGAATGAAGAGCGGACCGGACGATGCAAAGGGGGGGAGCGGCCATGACAGGGAGCGGGACGCATGGAAAGGGGAGACGGGCCGGGCTGTGGATCGCGGCGGTGACCGTGGCGGTGCTGGCGCTGGCCGTCGTGTTCCTGGTGCTGCCGGCGGTGCGGAGACAGGCTTTCCGGACCGTGGGCAGCGTGGTGACCTTCGGCAGCTATCCCCAGCAGGCGCAGGGCACGGACCGCACGCCCATCCAGTGGCAGGTGCTGGACGTGCAGGGGGACAGGGCCCTGCTGTTGAGCTGCCGCGGCCTGGACACCAGGCAGTATCACACGGAGAAGACGGAGACCACCTGGGCCGCCTGCTCCCTGCGGGCCTGGCTGAACGGCGAGTTCCTGAACCGGGCCTTCAGCGGAAGGGAGCAGGCCGGGATCCTGATGACCGACGTGGACAACGGCCCGGCGCAGGGATACGGCGAGTGGAAGACGGAGGGCGGGGACAATACCCGGGACAGGGTGTTCCTGCTGAGCTGTGCCGAGGCTGAGCAGTACCTGGGCGCGCAGTACTACCGCGGGCCGGGAAACACCAACAGCGAAAAGGCCCAGGCCGCCCCCACGGCCTTCGCGCTGCAAAACGGCGCCTGGAGAAGCAGCTGGCAGCTCACCTGGAGAAGCGACGGCCTCCGGACGGACGACGAACGGCGTGCAGGCTGGTGGTGGCTGCGCTCCCCGGGCAGCGATCCCGGGAGCGCCGCCTATATCTTCGCCACTGGCGGCTTTGACAGCTATGAGGTGAACGAAACCTCCGGCATGGTCCGTCCCGCCATCTGGCTGGACCTGAAGGCGGACATCTTCTGACGGGACAAAACAAAAACGCTTTCCTCCGCCCGGAGCCCGGGAAAGGAAAGCGTTTTTTTTCGCGGCTTACGCCTCGCTGCGGGCGGGCACCTTCTTCCACAGCCAAAGGGTGTAGGCCGCCATGATGGTGAGGCGCAGGGCCAGCCAGATCAGCCGGTTGGCCTCCCCGCCGATGAGGGCGTAGTCGGCGAAGCCCGCCAGGATGTTGTTCAGGGCGTGGAGGACGATGCAGGCCAGAATGCTGCCGCTGCGGAGGTAGAGGAAGACCATCATGAAGCCCACGGTGACGGCGAAGACGACCTGGAGGAGGGTGTCCGCGCCGGCCTGGCCGCCCAGCAGGTTCACGATGTGGCCCAGACCGAAGGTGACGGCGGAGATGACCACGGCCCGGGGGAGGTTCTCCCGCCGGAGGGCGTTGAACAGGAAGGCCCGGAAGATCAGCTCCTCCAGGAAGCCCACCAGGAGCATCCGGACGCTGTGCAGGGCGGCCTCGGCG
This sequence comes from Clostridia bacterium, assembly GCA_017519405.1. Taxonomy (GTDB): domain Bacteria; phylum Bacillota; class Clostridia; order Christensenellales; family Aristaeellaceae; genus RUG11272. The sequence goes on along the minus strand of JAFWSH010000018.1, from coordinate 22,422 downwards.
GGGGTCATGCCGTTCAGGCCCAGCCCCAGGAAGGCGGGGAGCGCCATCGCCAGCAGCGCAGGCAGCCAGAACAGCAGCAGCCCGGGGGAGACCTTCGACCGGCACAGGCCGTTCTCCTCCGCCAGGCGGTGCTTCAGCAGGAAAACCAGCAGCACCGCGGACAGGATCAGGTTGAAGGCTGCCTCCGACAGGAACTGCACCCCCGCCAGCTGGGAGAGCGACTGCATCAGGCTGCTGCCCACCACATACACGGCAATGCAGATCAGGGCGAAAACCAGGGGCTTCTCATCGTAGAGCTTCTTCATGGCGTCAAGTCTCCTTTGCTTGGTTGATCAAGGCGTCCCAGAGGGTGGTGAGCAGGGCGGTGCAGGCGGCCTCGTCCCAGGCCATGGCGTTGTTGGCCAGGAGGCTGGCCAGGCCGTGGACGGCGGCGAAGAGCCCCCGGAACACCGTCTCCGCCCGGGGGAGGGACAGGCCGCTCTCCCGGGCCAGGGGCTCCGCGAACCCGGCGATGGCCGGTCCCGCCAGCAGGTCCCCCAGGCTCTGCCCCCGGAACTGGTCCGTCTGGAAGAGAAAGCGGAAGAGCCGGGGCTCCTCCCGGGCGAAGCTCAGGTAGTTCAGGCCGATGGCCAGCATGGGGCTGTCCCCGGTCCCCGGCTGCATCAGCGCCCGGGTGTGCAGGGCGTCCGCGGCGGCGTACACGTCCTGGCGCAGGGCCTCCATGGTGCGGTAGTGGTACATCACCGGCTGGGTGGAGCAGCCCAGCTCCGCCGCCACGGCGCGGACGTTCAGCCCCTCCGCCCCCTGGGCCCGGACCACCGCCAGCCCCGCCCGGATGATCATCTCCCGGGTGATCCTTGCCGCAGGCGGCATGGAATCCCCTCCTTCTGTGATGGGTTTGTTACATAACGCATGTTATATAACACAAGCAACGGGGTTTGTCAAGCAAAACCCCTCCGCCGATCCGGCGAAGGGGTGGAAACGACGTTTGGGCGATGAAAGAGCCTCAGCACCGCTTGAAGACGGGGATGGAGTCCAGGGGGGCGTCGGCGGTGACGGTGCGGCCGCCGGAGAGCACCTCGCCGGAGCGGATGTCCTGCCACCGGCCGGCGGGGAGGTAGACCTCCCGGCTGCGCTGGCCGCTGGCCAGCACCGGCGCCACCAGGTAGTCCGGGCCGAACATGTACTGGTCGTCCAGCTCCCAGCACCGGGGATCCTCCGGGAACTCGTAGAACATGGTCCGCAGCAGGGGGCTGCCGTTCTCGTGGGCCTCAGCGAAGATCTGCTTGAGGTAGGGGAGGAGGGATTTGCGCAGCTCGTAGTGCTTCACCATGATGGCCTGCACCTCCTCGCCGTAGGACCACATCTCGTTGTCCTGGCCGGTGTGGAGATAGCCGCCACCCCAGTCCCGGTCGTCCAGGGCGGGGATGGTGAAGGGCTCCCGGTCGCCGTGGAGGCGCATCACCGGCTCGAAGACCGCCCACTCATACCAGCGCACCAGCAGCTCCTTGAAGTCGGGGTCGAACACGTTTCCCTCCATGAAGCCGCCGATGTCCGTGTTCCACCAGGGGATGCCTGCCAAGCCCATGTTCAGGCCGGCCACCAGCTGGTCCCGCAGGGATTCCCAGGTGGAGGGCACGTCCCCGGACCAGAGCACGTTGCCGTATTTCTGGCTCCCGGCCCAGCCGGAGCGCAGCAGGTTCACCACCGGCTTGCCCGCGGCGGTCATGGGCTCATAGTAGGCCCGGCTGTACCACTGGGGGTAGAGGTTGGAGACCTCCAGGGCCGGCCCGGCCCAGTAGCGGAAGTTGTCGAAGTCGTACTTCGTCAGATCCGGCTCGGAGTTGTCCAGCCAGAAGTAGTCGATGCCCAGGTCCGCGTAGTGCTCCTTGCACTTTTCCCACACATAGGCCCGGGTCTCCGGGTTGAAGGGGTCGATCTGCACGCAGTCCCCCTGGAAGTCGTAGGTCTGCATGGCGCCCCGCTCCGTGCGCATCAGCAGGCCACGCTCCGCCATCTCGGCGAAGTTCTCGCTGCGCCGGTCCACCGAGGGCCACACGGACACCATCACCTTGATGCCCATGCTGTGGAGCTCGTCCACCATGGCCTTCACGTCCGGCCAGTAGGTCTTGTCGAACTTCCAGTCCCCCTGCACCGTCCAGTGGAAGAAGTCGATGACGATCACGTCCAGCTGGATGCCCATCTCATGGTAGCGCCGGGCGACGGAGAGGACCTCCTCCTGGGTGCGGTAGCGCAGCTTGCACTGCCAGAAGCCCATGGCGTCCTCCGGCATCATGGGGGCGCGCCCGGTGACGGCGGTGTAGTGCTCCAGCAGCTCCTTGGGGGTGTCCGCCACCGTGATCCACCAGTCCATGTCCTTGCAGGCCGCCGCCACCCACTCGGTGACGTTTTTGCCGAAGGTCACCTGGCCCACCGCCGGGTTGTTCCACAGAAAGCCGTAGCCCAGGCTGGACAGGGCGAAGGGGATGGCGGTCTGGCTGTTCTTCTGGGCCAGCTCCAGCACGCAACCCTTCACGTCCAGCCAGGGGTGCTGATAGGTGCCCATGCCGAAGAGCTTCTCCCCGTCGTTGGGCTCGAAGCGCACGGTGAGCTTGTAGTCGCCGCCCACATAGGGGATCCACTCCCGGGCCAGCTTCTTCTGGCAGTGGCTCTCCCGGGTGGCCAGACCGTCGTAATAGCGGTGCTGCTCGTGGAGGATCCGCACCCCGTCCCGGAAAACGGAGAGCACGCCGGCGTGGTTCACCTTGGCGCTGATCCGGCCGTTGGTGATGGTGGCGCAGGGCCGGCGGCCGATGCGGCCATCCCCCTCCCGCCACTCATCCTCCCCGAAGGCGATCTCCGCCTGACAGGCCTCCACAGGCTCGGTGAGGGCCCAGTCCTGGCCGCAGAAATCCGGGTACATGGTGGCCCGCACCCGCAGGGCGTCCTTGCCCCAGGGCTCGATGCGCAGGGTTTCCCCCTGGCGGCGGCAGACCAGCGCGCCGTGATCGTTGATAAACTGCATGCATACGCCTCCCGGCCGGTTGCCCGGCTTGTGATGGCTGCATTATACAGGAATCGCCGGAAAAAAGCCATAGCTTTCTCCGCCGCCGGGGCGAAAAAGAAACTTGCGCCCGGGGTGACCCTGTGCTATACTCTCTCCAGATGGATCCGCCGGCGCAGGCGGCGCATACGGGAACGGCTTTTTCCGCTGTGCAGAAAGCTTGATCAACAGGAGGACCGGACATGAGTGCAACCAAGGTGCTGATCGCCCTGGACCAGGGGACCACCAGCTCCCGGGCGGTGGTGTTTGACCTGCAGGGCCACATCCTGTCGGTGGCCAACGAGGAGTTTCCCCAGATCTTCCCCCAGCCCGGCTGGGTGGAGCACGACCCCAAGCAGATCCTGCGCACCCAGATCTCCAGCCTGCAGCGGGCGGTGCGCCGGGCGGGGATCCACGCGGAGAACATTCTGGGCATCGGCATCACCAACCAGCGGGAGACCACACTGCTGTGGGACCGGGAGACCGGGGAGTGCGTCCACAACGCCATCGTGTGGCAGTGCCGGCGGACGGCGCCGGAGGTGGAGAAGCTGGTTTCCGCCGGCTGGCGGGACGCCATCGTCCGCAAGACCGGCCTGGTGCCCGACGCCTACTTCTCCGGCACCAAGCTCCGCTGGCTGCTGGAGAACCTGAAGCTGCGGGAGCGGGCGGAGCGGGGGGAGCTGTGCTTCGGCACGGTGGACTCCTTCCTGGCCTGGAATCTGTGCTCCGGCCATCCCCACGTCACCGACGCCACCAACGCCGGCCGCACCATGCTCTTCAACCTGGAGAAGCAGGACTGGGATGAGGAGTTGCTGCACGTGCTGGACATCCCCCGGGCCTGCCTGCCCCGGGTGGTGGACTCCACCAGCATCGTGGGCACCCTGGACCCGGAGATCCTGGGGGTGCCGGTGCCGGTGGCGGCCATGGCGGGGGACCAGCACGCCTCCCTCTTCGGCCAGGCCTGCTTCACCCAGGGCATGGTGAAGAACACCTACGGCACGGGCTGCTTCATGCTGATGAACGCCGGCGGCCAGGTCCCCCGCAGCAAGGGCGGCCTGCTCTCCACCATGGCCTGGCGCATGGGCGGGCAGCCCACCTACGCCCTGGAGGGCAGCGTCTTCATGGGCGGGGCCACCATCCAGTGGCTGCGGGATCAGCTGCAGATCATCAAGACGGCGCCGGAGAGCGAGGCCATCGCCACCTCCGTCCCGGACACCGGCGGCGTGTACCTGGTGCCGGCCTTCACCGGCCTGGGCGCCCCCTGGTGGGACATGTACAGCCGGGGCACGCTGGTGGGCATGACCCGGGGCACCGGCCGGGCGGAGATTGTCCGGGCAGCCCTGGAGTCCATCGCCTTCCAGAGCGCGGACCTGCTGGACACCATGGCGTCGGACTGCGGCTTCCGCCCCGACAACCTGCGGGTGGACGGCGGCGCCAGCGCCAACGGCTTCCTGATGCAGTTCCAGGCGGACATCATGGGCATCCCGGTGATCCGTCCCCGGGTGCTGGAGACCACGGCCCTGGGCGCGGCGCTGCTGGCCGGCGTGGGCGTGGGGGTCTTCGGCAGCGCGGAGGAGACCGCCGCCCTGTGGCAGAAGGACCTCACCTTCGAGCCCCAGATGCCCGAGCAGAAGCGGGCCGACCTGCTGGGGGGCTGGCACCGGGCGGTGGAGCGCGCCCTGGGCTGGGCCAGGAAGGGCTGACGGAGGCAAAGACACAGCGTACAGACACTACCCCGCCGCGGAGGATGCGGCGGGGTTTTCCTTTCCCTTCCACAGGAAAGCCCCCGCTCTTCTCCCGAAAAGCAGGGGCTGCAGGAACCCGGGGGCAGGGCGAGCGCCCGCGCCCCTCCGGTTATGATTGCTTGTGACAGGAGCCGGCCATGGGACAGGCGCTGCAGTTGCATCCGCAGGAGGACTTCCCCTGCTTCCGGTCCCTGTGCAGCTTGATCAGGATGGCGGCGACAATCCCCGCCAGGGCGAGGGTGACGAGAATCGTTCCCCCGTTGTCCACAATGGCTTGGATCATGGGATCACACCTTTCGGGTCAGTTTGGTGGCCTCGTGATACTTCTTGAAGAACAGCATGTACACCATGGCGCCCAGCACGGCCAGGGCCGCGATGAGGCCGATGACGTTCACCTGGCCGGTGAAGAGCAGGCCGAACTGGTAGATCATCAGGGCCACCGCGTAGGCGAAGCCGCACTGCCAGCCGATGGCGAACCAGGTCCAGCCCGCGTTGTTCATCTCCCGCCGGATGGCGCCGATGGCCGCAAAGCAGGGGGCGCACAGCAGGTTGAACACCAGGAAGGCGTAGGCGGAGATGCCGTTGAAGGCCAGGGCCAGGTTGGCGTAGGTCTCGGTGCCGCCGTAGAGGATGCCCATGGTGCCCACAATGTTCTCCTTGGCGATGAGGCCGGTGATGGAGGCCACCGTGGCCTGCCAGGTGCCAAAGCCCAGGGGCTTGAAGATCCAGGCGATGAGGCTGCCGAATCGGGCCAGCAGGGACAGGTCCAGCTCCTCCTCCTCCAGCATCCGGAAGGCACCGTCCACCACGCCGAAGCGGCTCAGGAACCACACCAGGATGGTGGAGAGCAGGATGATGGTGCCGGCCTTCTTGATGAAGCTCCAGCCGCGCTCCCACATGGAGCGGAGCACGTTGCCCACGGTTGGCCAGTGGTAGGCGGGCAGCTCCATGACGAAGGGGGCGGGCTCCCCGGCAAAGCGTTTGGTCTTCTTCAGGATGATGCCGCTGATGATGATGGCCGCCATACCGATGAAGTAGGCGCTGGTGGCCACCCAGGCGGACTTGTGGAAGATAGCGCCGGCGATCATGGCGATGAAGGGCACCTTCGCGCTGCAGGGGATGAAGGTGGTGGTCATGATGGTCATGCGCCGGTCCCGCTCATTCTCAATGGTGCGGGAGGCCATGATGCCCGGCACACCGCAGCCCACGCCGATGAGCATGGGGATGAAGGACTTGCCCGACAGGCCGAACTTGCGGAAAATCCGGTCCAGCACGAAGGCGATCCGGGCCATGTAGCCGCAGGCCTCCAGGAAGGCCAGCAGCAGGAAGAGCACCAGCATCTGGGGCACGAAGCCCAGCACGGCGCCCACGCCCGCCACAATGCCGTCCAGGATCAGCCCCTTCAGCCAGGGGGCGGCGTTGACGGCATCCAGGCCCCGCTCCACCAGCACCGGAATGCCGGGCACCCAGGTGCCGTAATTCGCCGGGTCGGGCGCGCCCACATCCGTCTTATAGCCGGCTTCGGTGCTCAGGAATTCGTCCACCGCCGCCTGCAGCTCCGCCTTGCCGGTGCCGGGGTGCTCCTCGGTCTCCAGGGTTTCCTCGTCCTGGGTGATGTAGGTCACGGAGGCGTCCTCGGGCACCGCGGCCAGCAGGGCCTGCAGGGAATCCCCCGGGTTCTCTTCGTCGATCTCCACGCCGTATTCCGCCGAGAAGGCCTCGATGATCTGGTCTGTGTCCCCGTAGCGCTCCGCCGCCGCCACGTACTGGGCGGTGCCGTTGCCGAAGAGGTGGAAGCCGTCGCCGAAGAGGCCGTCGTTGGCCCAGTCCGTGGCGGGCGCGCCCACACCCACCATGGCGATCCAGTACACCGCGAACATCACCAGGGCGAAGATGGGCAGCCCCAGCCAGCGGTTGGTGACCACTTTGTCGATCTTGTCCGAGACGGACAGGCTGCCCGCGTTGTGCTTGCGGTAGCAGGAGCGGATCACCTGGGCGATGTACACATACCGCTCGTTGGTGATGATGCTCTCCGCGTCGTCGTCCAGCTCCTTCTCCGCGGCGGCGATGTCAGCCTCGATGTGGGCCATGGTTTCCGCCGGGATGGCCAGCTGCTTCAGCACCTTGTCGTCCCGCTCGAAGACCTTGATGGCATACCAGCGCTGCTGCTCCTCCGGCATGCTGTGCACGGCCGCCTCCTCGATGTGGGCCAGGGCGTGCTCCACCGGGCCGGAGAAGGTGTGCTGGGGAATGGTGCGGGTGCCCTGGGCTGCCTCGATGGCTGCCTCGGCGGCCTCCATCACGCCGGTGCCCTTCAGGGCGGAGATCTCCAGCACCCGGCAGCCCAGCTGTTTGGCCAGATCAGCGGTGTTCAGCTTGTCACCGTTCTTCTTCACCACGTCCATCATGTTGATGGCCACCACCACCGGGATGCCCAGCTCCACCAGCTGGGTGGTGAGGTACAGGTTCCGCTCCAGGTTGGTGCCGTCGATGATGTTCAGGATGGCGTCCGGGCGCTCGTTGATCAGATAGTTCCGGGCCACCACCTCCTCCAGGGTGTAGGGGGAGAGGCTGTAGATGCCCGGCAGGTCGGTGATGGTAACCCCGTCGTGCTTCCGGAGCTTGCCTTCCTTCTTCTCCACCGTGACCCCGGGCCAGTTGCCCACGAACTGATTGGAGCCGGTCAGGGCGTTGAAGAGGGTGGTCTTGCCGCTGTTGGGGTTGCCGGCCAGGGCAATGCGGATATCCATCGTACATTCCTCCAGTTTGCAGTGAATATTAGATGATACTAACCCGTGGGCAGAAAAAATCACTCCACCTCAATGCTCTCGGCATCCGCCTTGCGCAGGGAGAGCTCATAACCCCGGACGGTGATCTCGATGGGGTCCCCCAGGGGCGCCACCTTCCGCACGAAGATCTCCACGCCCTTGGTGATGCCCATGTCCATGATCCTGCGTTTGACGGCGCCCTCGCCGTGGATTTTGACCACCTTTGCCTTGCCGCCCACCGGCACTTCCCGCAGATTGTTCATGTCCGTACCTCCTGTTATATCATGATCTTGCGGGCCATCTCGTCGTCGATGGCCACGCGGGATTCCTTCACCTTCACGATCACATTCCCGTTCAGGGAAGTGATGACGGTGGCTGTGCCGCCCACCACGAAACCCAGGTTCTCCAGGTGCTTCTTGACCTCCGGACTCCCGCCGATCTTGCGGATCACGGATTCCTCCCCCGGGTTTGCGTAACTCAATGGCATCATCCTATTCCTCCCGACGACTCGAATTCTGTCCACAGGCTGTTAGTTAATACTGACTAACGAGGCCATTATAGTTACCCAACACTAACTTGTCAAGGGCTCTTTGCGGTTTTTTCGACGGGTGCCGCTGCTCCGGCAGCCAAAAAGCCCACAGGGCGCATGGCCCCATGGGCATCCGGGCTTTCCGGCCCGGCCGGTCAGGTCTGATCGGGATAGTCCCAGAAATGTCCCTTGTGGAAGTTGACATTGCCCAGGGGCCGGGCCGTCAGGCGGAAGATCACGCAGCCGTCCGGGCACACGATGGTCTTGGAGTATTTCCCGTCGCCGCCCACGTTCTCCAGGTCACCGCCGCTGCGGACCGCCTCCATCAGGGGGAAGAGCATCAGCATGGTCTTGGAGCAGATACCGCAGCCCTGCTGATTCACCGGGCAGCCGTAGGTACAGGTGTAGCGGTCGCCGATCTCCTCGCCGTTGCGGCAGTAGCGCTCCGTGTGATCCCCGTGCAGGAAGCCGGTGACCTCCACCGTGAACTCGTATTCCTCATCGTACCATTTTTTCATGCTGCGCACCTCCTCATGACGGCAGATACATCACATAGATCTGGCAGGGGTTTTCCTCGCCCCACAGCTCGGGGATCACCTCAAACTCCCTGAAGCCGCAGGCCAGATAAAACCGGTTGGTGATGTCGTAGTCCTCGTAGACGCCCATTTTCACGGTCTTCACCTGCATGAACAGGTAGCCCGCCTCCCGGGCGATGGCTTTGGCTGCCTGGAACAGCTGCCTGCCGATGCCGCTGCGGTGGTATTCCCGGAGCACGCCCATCACCGCCAGCTCCACCGTCTCCCGGCCCGTCTCCTTCAGGCAGAGGAAGCCCACGTACTCCCCGCCCTCTTTTGCGGCGACAAAGATCTGACCGGCGCTCTCGGCGATGTACTTCTCCCGGCTCTCATCGATGCCGAACCAGTCCCGCAGGGCCTCCAGGACCTTTCGGGCGATGGCCCGCTTCAGCTCCGGGCTCTCAATGCGTTCAACCATTTCTCCACACTCCCGTGCAACACCTTTCCGGCGAATACAGCTTACGTCCATTTATCTCTCCCGGTTACGCTGCGGCTGCCGCGGGGCCGCATCTCCGGCGTTTTGCCTTCCCTTCAGTCGAACAGCTGCCCCGGCAGCTTCAGCTTTTCCTTGGGCGGGAACTGCCGGTCGAAGGCCTCCACGTCCGCGTCATCCACATAGTAGCCCGCGGGCGTCTGATACACGCCGGTGATCCCGCTCAGATATCCGGGGATCAGCTCCCGGCACAGGAAGAAGGAATCGTCCGCCCCCTCCGGCAGGTCGTGATAGCGGATGCCGAACTTCCGGGCGTAGTCAAAGCCGCAGTGGCTGTAAAACCGGATATTGCCCTCAAACAGCACCGCGCCGAAGCCCATGGCCGCCGCCTTCTCCAGGCAGAAGTCCAGCAGCCGCCTGCCATAGCCCTGCCGCTTCTTCTCCGGCGCGATGCCGATGGGGCCCATGGTGAGCACGGGGACCTCCCGGCCGTCGTCGGCGATGATGACGGTCCGCATGAACATGTTCTGCCCGATGAGCTTTCCGTCCTGCTCCATTACGAAGTCCAGCTCCGGGATGAAGGCCGGGTCGTCCCGCAGCACGTGCATCACGTAGTGTTCGCTGCAGCCCGGGCGGTACACGTTCCAGAAGGACTCCCGGATCAGGGCTTCGGTTTCCCGGTGGTCTTCCCTGGTCTCCAGTCGGATGATGGTTTTCTCCATATGATTCATTCCCTTTCTTTTTGTGGTGAATGTGCTCCGCTTATGGCCAGAGCACGTCGTGATAATGACTCAGGCAGATGCCGTCGTCCCGGCAGGAGGCTGTGTTCAGCCAGTCCGTATCCCGGCCGATGACCTCGCGCCGGGTGAAGACGGTTCCGTCCGGGCGCTGCTCCACGGTCTCCAGCAGGAGGTAATCCGCCTCCGCCAGCGGCTCAATCTGCTCCGGCACGGCATCGGGGGCGAAGGCCTCCAGCTTCAGGAGCCGGTGGGCCGCGCTGAACTGCACGAGGCGGATCTCCACCGGCGCACCGGCAGCGCTGATCTGGACGGTGATGGTGGTGGTGTCCGTGGTTTCCCTGCCGTCCTCCCGGTGGGTCCGCTCATCCCGGATGGTCTGGCCCACGGAGGAACCGGGCGGATTCATCCCCGCGCTGACGGCCATGAAGTCCCCCGGCACGGCATACACCTGCCCCGAGGCGGACAGCAGCACAGGATTGTAGAAGAAGAGCGTCTCCTCCTGCCCGGGCGCAAAGCGGAGCTCCGCATCCATGCTGACCGTGCCCCGGTCCTCGTCCACATCAAAGTGGATGGCCGCAAAAACGTCGTCCACATTGGATACCATGCGGCTTTCCCCGCCGGTTCCCTCCGGCATCATGAAGCAGATGAGCCGGAGCCCGTCCACATCCCTGAAGCTGTATTCGGGGTCGCCCTCCGGATCCTCCCACGCACAGGCCGCCGGCAGAAGGCCCGACGCATCTGTGTGGGTGGAAAGGTCCTCCCGGGTGATCAGCAGGCCGACCAGCCGGGAGCCCTCCGACAAATCGCCCGCAGGCTGCGTCTCGGCGAAGGACACCGGGACGGGCAGCAGGATGACCATCAGGAAAAACAAAGCGATTCTCTTCATAAATTTCTGCACCTCATCGATGAATATAGACCCGTGTCTCATTCCCGCCGTCCTCGTCATGGGCCATGCACAGGAATTCCCAGCCATACCGCTCGTAAAAGCCGGTGTGATCCGTGACCAGGTACAGGGGTGTGATTCCTTTGGCCCGCAGATCCGCCACAACGAGATCCAGCAGCCTCCCGGCGATGCCATGCCCCCGGAAGTCCTCCTCCGTACAGACGGCACAGACGTTCGGGGCCAGGTCCTTCCGGTCGTGAAAATCGTTGGCTATGACCCCCAGCCCGCCCAGGATGCGGTCTCCGGCCAGACAAAGGTACCAGCCGTATTCCGTCTCCCGGTTCAGATAGGCCGCCATGCAGGCCCGGTAGGCTTCCTTCGGCACGCCCCATTTCTCATGAAACCACATGGCAGCGGTTTCCAGAAGCTCCGGGCGCTCCCGAAGGGACAGATACGTACAATGCAGGTTCATGCTACGCGTCTCCGTTCACATGCCGGATGTACATTTCCCCGGGAATCATGGGCCGCTCCAGGGCAGCGACGGTCTCCGGGGAGAGGGTGAGCCGCTGCGCGTACTCCGCCCCGGCCTCCTCAAAGCGCCGCAGCAGGGGCTCCGCCACCACGGCGGCCTCGGGCACGTGCATCAGCGGCGTCTCCGGCACGCAGACCATATCCGGATGGCCGAAGCAGGCGCTGCACATCTGCCTCAGGCTGTCGAAATTCCCCTCCCAGTGGGGAAAGCCGCAGCCGCAGATCACCAGGGTATGGATCCGGGAGAAATCCACCAGGGGCTCGTGGCGCACCGTGCCGTCGGGCTGCTGTACCATGCGCATCCTCACCAGGGGGATGGTCCGGTCCAGCACGGCCTTCAGGGGCGCCGGCATGCCGTAGCAGTACAGGGGGAAGCTCCAGAGGATCACGTCCGCGCTGCGGTACAGGTCCAGAATGCCGTTCTGGTCGTCCCCGATCACGCAGTGCCCGTCCCCCCGCTGCCAGCAGCCGAAGCAGCCCCGGCAGGGGGCGATGTGCTTTTCCCGCACGTGGATGACGTGGACGTCGTGCGTTCCGCAGGGGTTCAGGCCCCTCAGGAAGGCCTCCGTCATGCGGAAGGTGTCGCTTTCCACTTTGGGGCTGCCGCTCAGCACAAGGATTTTCATACCCGTTTCCTTTCTCCTCACAGACCGTATACGATCAGCGCTGCGCCCAATACGCGCATCAGCATCGTATAGTTCCTGGAAGGCTGGCTGTTTCCCTTTGATTTCCATTGCTCCGTGATCGCTCACAACCTCCCGATGGGGATGAGCAGCAGGCACAGTCCGATCAGGCCGATCGCAATCCCCGCCATCAGCTCCTGCTTCATGACAGCACCTCCTTTTTCTCCCGCCCGATCCTGTGCTGAAACAGGCCGTGGCGGTTGCAGAAGGCGTACAGGATCCTCACGCCGCTGATCTTGAACCTGGCCTCGGCGTTCCCCTCGGGGTACAGCCTGACGAACTGGGTGCCCTGGTCGGATACCGCCATCAGGAAGGAGAGATAGTGCGCCTTCGTCATGGGGTGATCCACGGACACATGGTACTCGTCCTCCACCACCTCAACCCGTATGGGATGCTCCTCCTCCGCTTCCTCCGCTTCCTGCGGCGGCAGCGTGATCCCGCAGCAGCTGACCACCGCCTCGCCGGTGGCCTGGATCACATTGCCGCAGGCCGGGCAGACGTACAGACGGCTCCGGAGCATGTTGGCCGCCTTGTTCCGGTTGCGGATGGTGCAGCCCGACAGCAGCTCGATCACCGAGATGTCCAGGGCTTCCGCCAGCGGCTCCAGCAGGCTGATGTCCGGGAAACCCCGGCCCGTCTCCCACTTGCTCACCGCCTTGGCGCTCACATGGATGCGCGCCGCCAGCTCCTCCTGGGTCAGGCATTTGGCTTCCCGCAAGCCTTTGATGGCAGCGCCGGTCACATAGTTGTCCATCGCTTTCGCCTCCTTACGGGGCCAGTCTACCACGGGCGCGCAGCGATGCCAACCTACGGTGCGTAGAGGGCCGGGCGCGCCGCCGGTCAGGTGTTCCCCCTCAGCCAGTCCTCCCGGGAGATCACCGACACATGGGTGATGCCGTTCACCTCGTCCGGGTACTCAAAGGCGAAGCGCATGCCGATGGATTCCGCCGTGCGGAAGGACGCCACGTTGGTGTATTTGCAGTAGGAGTACAGGGCGGGATAGTCCGTGTTCCGGAAGGCCCAGTCCCGGACAGCCCCGGCGGCCTCCCTGGCGTAGCCCCTCCGCTGGCAGTCCCGGCGGATGTGGTAGCCGATCTCCGGGAGGGTCTCCCCGTGGATCTGCTGCAGCGTCAGCCCGCAGTCCCCGATCATCTCCCCGGTGTCCTTCAGGCACACCGCCCACAGCCCGAAGCCGTTTTCCCGGTAGCGCTTCATGTTCCGTGCGATCCACGCCCGGACGTGCTCCCCGTCGGGGGTGTAGGGGTAGTGCCACATGGTTTCCGGGTCCCCCAGCACGCGGAACAGGGCGTCAAAGTCCGCCGGGGTCATCTCCCGGAGCAGGAGTCTCCGTGTCTCCAGTATCATCCGCCATCCTCCCTTTCCCGCCGCCGGACGGCAGCCGGCTCAGCCAATCACCCGATACCGCAGCCGCAACCAGGAATGCTGCAATGGGGTGGCCTCCAGCAGCTGCAGCACGCCCAGCCGGTCCAGCTCGTCCCGGGATTGCAGGGACGGCCCGTCCACCAGCGTGGGGGTGTCCTTTCCGCCCACCAGCACCGGGGCCACCACAATGTCCACGAAGTCCAGCAGCTTTTCCCGCAGGAACAGCCCATTCACCGTGCCGCCGGACTGCACCGTCAGCCGCCCGCAGCCGAACCGGGCTTTCAGGATCGCGAGGGCGTCCGCCAGGGACAGCGTCTCCTGAAGGATGATGTGGAGATTCTCCGCGCTGACGCCGAAGGCCGGATGGCTTTTGTTCGTCGTGATCAGCACAAACTGCCTGGACCTGGCGCAGAAATACCGGACGCCGTGCTCGTTCAGGTGGTGGTTGTCCAGCAGCACGAAGGACACCGGGGTCTTTGCGGGCATGTCCGCGGTGTTGACCCCCATCTTCGCCTGGACGCGCCCGGTGTTGAAGGACCACAGGTCCGTGGCCTGCTCCATCTCATAGTACTGGTGCAGGCCCTCCCGCAGTCCGGCGATCCGGGGGAAGTCCCGGTCCACGTCCAGCTCCTCCGCGGCGCCGGTGGAGATCTTGCCGTCCACGGACATGAGCATGAACAGGGTGGTGACAGGCCGGTCCATGGCTCAGCCCTCCCGCTTCCGCAGCCGGAACAGGCGCCGGGTCTCCCGGGCCTCCCCCGGCCAGGCGAAGTGCTCCAGCCCCTCGACGGTGTACCAGGGCGAGAAGACCTCCGCCCACTCCTCGTCCGTGCGGGAGACCAGCCGCAGCACGCCCTCCACGTACAGCCGCCTGCCGTCGGCCAGTGCCAGCCCCTTGGCCGCGGCGGCCTCCGGGGACAGGCAGTAGTTCAGGCCAACGATCAGAACCCCGTCCGGCTGCAGGATGCGGGCCGTCTCCCGGAGGATGCCCTCCGCCGTCTCCGGGGGAATCACGTCCAGCACGTTGGAGCAGAAGATCCCGTCATAGGCTTCGGCGGGGACCCGCTGCAGCCAGCCTGCGTCCACGCACGCAAAGCGGATCCGGTCGGCAGCCCTGTGGCGGGCGGCGTAAAGCGCTGCGGCCTCCAGGGCGGCGGGGGCCAGGTCCACGGCCGTCACATCGGGGCAGCCGCTCTTGGCCGCGATGACGGCGGCCCACCCGGTCCCGCAGCCGTAGTCCAGCACCTTTCTCCGCTGCCCCAGGGACTGGGCCGCCTGACACAGCTTCTCCGACGGGGCCAGCCCCCGCCAGTCCTCCTGCCCGTCCCGGATCTGCGCCTTCTGCTCCCCGGACAGGGTGAAGGCCTGATCCCAGAAGCGGATCAGGGTCTGGTTGTCCCGGGCTGCGTCTTCTCTTTGCATCGGATCATCATCCTTTCACAGTGCTGAGGAGGGCTTGCACCTCCTCCAGCCTCGGCGGATGCAGCGGCAGGGGAAAGCGGGAGATGGCCACGCCGGAGCAGGCGGCGGCGAAGCGCACCAGCGTTTCGTCCGGCATGCCGTGGAGCAGGCCGTACACACATCCGGCCTTGAAGGTGTCCCCCGCCCCCAGGGTGCTTTTCACTGCCACGGGGAAGGGCTTCATCCGGCGGATTTCCTCTCCCTTTCGGCCGTAGAGCATGTCGCCGCCGCCTTGGGTGAGGATGGTCAGACCCTCCGCTGTTTCCATCAGCCGCGCCATGACGGCCTCCGGCTCCAGGCCCGGGTAGTGCCGGTCTGTGCACTCCCTGGAGACCACGTTCACCGCGGCGTGCCGGTGCAGGGGGGAATCGTGGGGGCTGTCGATGGTCACATAGGGGATGCCCTGCCGGCGGCAGAACTCCATGGCCTGCAGCGATTCGCTGCCGAAGAAGGGGTCGATGGCTGCAGCCTTGCAGCCCGCCATGTCCTCCTCCCGGGGGATGCTCCACCACCGCCGGCCGGAGGAGAACAGGTGCTGGAACCGGCCCATGGGGGAGCGCGCCAGCCCGGCGATCACCACGTAGTCCATCACGCCGGGGTCGTCCTCCCAGATGTGCAGCGGGGACAGGTCCACCTGCTTGTCCCGGTAGAATGCCTGCAGCATAGGGGTGACCTCCGTGCCGATCCAGGTGCCGTCCATCCGGACGGACACCCCCAGGGAATCCAGCACCGTGGCCGCCGTGCCCGTCTCCCCGCCGGGGAGGAAGTACTGCGCCCCGATCTCCGCATACTCGTCCGGCTGCAGGAAGCCGCCGTCCAGAAGAAACGAATGGGTGCCCAGCACCTGGCCGAAAAGGCAGACTTCCGGTTTCGGATTCATGGACGGTTCCCTCCTGCCTGTCTCAGCCGTATCATGCCGCCCGCCCCGTCAGGCTCCTTCTATTCCTTCCGGCTCGGGACTCTCTGTGCTTTTCCGGTAGAAGACGAACCCGTCCTCCACCTTTACGATCCCATAGCCCATTTTTTTGTAAAAGGCATTTGTCCGCTGATTCCAGCAGGGGGTATCCAGATGAAACTCTTTAGCCCATGGGAAATGCGCTTCGATGCATGCCATCAGACGAGTTCCGTAACCCTTTCGATGATGGATGCTGTCAATGAATATTCTGCCAATGTATACGCTGTTTTTGGCTTCATCCGGGAATACAATGGCGGCGCCCACCAGGGTGCCGTCTGACATCGCCTGATACAAATGCCCTTCCCGGGCCATCTGCCGATGCCACTGCACCGAATCAAATCCGGGCGGACAATCGCCCTTGGCCCCGCCGACAAGAACATCTGTCTCAAAAGCCCTGACAGACATTTCTGTGATTCTTTCTGCCTGGTTTTCCTCTGCTTTGACAATAACCATCCCACTTCTCCCGGCTGTCTTCCGGATGCCGATTCCGCGATATCCCGACCAATGAAAGTGCCTATTGCGCGTCTCTTTCTCACCCACCCGCAACGATCCTGCGGATGCTCTCCCAATCGGCGCATCTTCGGTAGTTTGGGTTTGGGAAGGCGCAGTCCCTGTTCCAGGGCCTGTCAAACACCAGCACCTTCAGCTCCGGCAGGTGCCCGAAAAACCGGAACGCCTTGGGAGAATCCTCCACTGCGTAATCGAACTTCACCCGGTAATAGTCCTCCAGCGACAGCGATCTGTGGCCACCCCCGAACAGGGAATCCGTTCCGTACTTATTCAGGCAGTACAGCCGGACGTCCTTCAGGCCATGCGCATCCAGCCAGGTCCGGGACGGCTCATAAGCACTTGACGGGCGGCCCGTGATAACCGACACCTCGTGCCCGCGGGAAATCCATTCGTTGAGGGTCTCCGCCGCGCCGGGCGTGGCATCATACGACAGCAGCATCTCCGGCTCGTGCCCCCGAAGCATGAACTGCCGGTATTGTTCCGCGTCCAGGTCAAATGACTTGTCCATTTCAAAATCATGCATCTGTTCATAGGGGACATGCTTCCCGAACATCTCCAGCGCCAGCCTGGAGAAGGCCCTTCCCGTCTCGCACAGGCAATCGTCAAAATCCACATAGATCCGCATGATGGCTCGATCTCACTTTCTCAAGTATCATATCCGCCGGGATACCCTGCGCTCACATCCCGTATGTCCGGATAAAGTGCCGGCTGAAGGCCTCGATCCTCCTGAGGGCCTCCTCGGTCTTCTCCGGCTCCCGGTCGCACAGATGGATCAGCGCGGAGATGGGCGTGGTGTAGGCGAAGGCCAGCATGGCGGGATCGTCCCGGCGGATCAATCCCTTCTCCATCATGCCGGCGAGGACGGGGGTGAACATCTCCGCGAGGCCGGTCAGGAAGTGCTTGGTCGCCAGATCCCGGGCCCGCTCGTCCCGGTACTGCTCCAGGGTGAGCACCTTCCTTGTCTTCACGATCTGCTCGTCCCGGACGGTGAGATTCACCATCCGCATGGTCATGGAGACGAAATCTTCCAGGGAATCCGGCACAGGGGGCAGATGCTCGGCGGAGCCGAAGTGCTCCCCGTAATAGGCGATCATCCGGTCCAGCAGGGCGTTCCAGATGGCCTCCTTGCTCTCATAGTGCTTGTAGATGCCGGACTTCACCAGCCCCAGGGAGGCGGCCAGTTCCCGGATGTTGGTGCCCTCATAGCCCTTCCGGGAAAACATCTCCAGCGCCGCCAGCAGGATTCTTTCCTTTGTATCCTTTGCCATCCGAACCTCCGCACGAAAAGTGACCTTCCGATCACCTATTATAGTGAACGAAAGGTCACTTGTCAAGGGCGTGCTTTCGCCGCCGGGGGACGAAAAAGGCGGGGAAAGAAGTCCACAATAAACCAAGACCCCTTTCCCCGTGCCCGTGTATTCAATTCAAGTGGAAGCGTTCACGTCCGGGAGGGCAGGCTGCCGCCCCGGGAGAGAACCGCGGCGCGAATCAGCGCATGCCGTTCAGGTTCTCCCGCTCCTGGTGCAGCTCCTGCACAAGGCTGGTGATGTAGCTCTCGCCCTTGCCCATTAGGCCGTCCAGCAGGGTGAAGGTCCGCTGCCGGAGCTGCCCCATCTCGTTGTTGGTGGCCTCGGTGAGCTCCTGGGCCGCCATCTGCGCCCGCCGGAAGATGTTGTCCTCCGACACCAGGCGGTCGGCCTCGGCCTGGGCGTCGGCCTGGATCTGCTGCGCCTGGCGCTTGCCGTCCTCGATGATGCCGGCGGCCTGCTCCTGGGCCTGGCTGGCCAGCTCCAGACGGCGGGCTTCACAGTCGCGCTCCATCTGGGCCGCCTGCTCCTTGGCCTGGTTGATCCGGGCCACCATGGCGTCGTAATCCGCCTTGGACTGCTCGGCGATCCGGGCTGCCTCCTGGTTGGCGGCGTCCACCACCTGCTTGGCCTGGGCCTGGGCGGCGCTGATGATGCCGCCCTCATCCGCCACAATGGCGCTGGCCTTGGGCAGCAGATCCGGGATGCTGGCGGCCAGCGCGGAGGCCAGCTGCCCCAGCTCCGACCGGCTCACGGTGCACTTGTCCTTGCTGAAGAAGCTGGACTTGGCCCCCTCCAGCATCTCCTGCAGACGCTGCAGCTGGTCCACAAAGGACCGCACTTCGTTTCCGCCTTCAATTGCCATGGTTCGTTCCTCCGTTTCTTGCTTGTTTTGCGGGACAGGGATTTATGGTTGAAAGTGCCGGGACACGATGGGGATCAGCGCGTCGGGGACAAAGCCGGCGAGGGAGGCGCCGTTGGCGGCCAGCTCCCGGACGGCGGAGGAGGAGACGGCCAGGAATTCCGGCTTCGCGGGGAGCAGCACCGTCTCCAGCCGGGGCGCCAGATGGCGGTTCAGGGCGGCCAGGGTGAGCTCCTCCTCCAGATCGGCGGAGGTCCGGACGCCCCGGAGCATGGCGCAGGCACCCCGGCTCAGGGCGAAATCCACCGTCAGCCCTTCGTAGGAGGCCACCTCCACCCGCTGCAGACCGGTGAGGGCCGTCCGCAGCAGCGCCAGCCGCTCCTCCACCGGGAAGGCGCCGGTTTTCTTCGGGTTGACCCCCACCGCCACAATCACCCGGTCGTACTGGGACAGGGCGCGGCAGATCAGGTCCAGATGCCCGGTGGTCACCGGATCAAAGCTTCCGGGAAAGACACAGATTCTCTCGGCCATTACGTTTCCTCCTCCTGAGGGGGCAGGGCGCGGCAGATGGTGACGCCGGCGTAGCCCCAGCGGCGGCTGTCCACCGCCTCCAGGGCGGGATAGAAGCGGGAGGGGCTGTCGGCCTGGTGCTCGATGATGACCCGGGCGTCCTCCGCCAGCAGGGGCAGGAGCGCCTCTGTCACCGTCGTCAGGTCCCCCATGGCGTAGGGCGGATCCAGGAACACCAGGTCAAAGCGGGCCTGCTCAGCCTGCAGCCGCTTCGCCGCCGCGGCCCAGTCGCAGTGGAAGAGCCGGACCTGGCCGGAGAAGCCCAGCCGCTGGACGTTGCGCTCCTCCACCAGATGCGCCTCCCGGTCCCGGTCCACCAGCACGGCGGACGCGGCGCCGCGGCTGATGGCCTCCAGGGCCAGGGCGCCGCTGCCGGCGAAGAGGTCCAGCACCCGGGCGCCCGGCACCCGGCGGCTGATGACATTGAAGAGATTCTCCCGCACCCGGTCCAGGGTGGGCCGGGTGTCCAGGCCCTTGGGGGCGTCGATGACCCGGGAGCGGGCTGAACCCGCGATGATCCGCATCGTCAGTTCAGCTGCTCGGGTCCGCGTCCGGCCATCTTGCGCCGGTGCTCCCGGCGGGCCTTCTTCTGCTGCTTTTTCTTGCCCTCGGCGATGTCAGCGTGTACCCGGGCACGGGTCTGAACACCGGTGAGGTAGCCCACGCCGTAGGAGACGGCGGGGAGCAGCACCAGCAACGGGCTGAGGCGCTCCATCAGCAGGAAGCCGTCGGCCTCCCGGATGCCCAGCAGGCCGCTCCAGGGCAGCAGGAGGATCCGCACGAAAATCCGGAGAATGTCCTCCGCGCCCAGGGCCGGGGGCTGGGTGTAGATGCTCAGGGGGGCCAGGAGATCCGGCCGGGAGGTGAGCCCGCTGACCCAGGTGGGCAGCGCGCCGGGGGTGGGCATCTGCCGCCGGGTGATCAGGGCGAAAACCACCGTGACCACCAGGAAGGGCAGGATGCCCAGCAGGGCAATGATGAAGCCCTTCAGCGGGTGGAAACAGCGGGCCTGCTCCTCCGGGGTCACCGTGCCGCCGGTGTCCAGCCTGCGCTGCATGATCTCGCCCTGGTTCACCGCCTGGGTGCCACCCGACTGGCCGGTGAAGAAGAAGATCATGGCCGTCAGCAGCAGCATGCCGCCGCAGAGAAAGGTCCCCAGCAGGTTGGCCATGGCGGCGCCCATGCCCCCCGCCACCAGATACAGCAAAGCCATAATCACCAGGGAACCGAAAAACATCAGGACAGACTTGCCCGTGGTGCCGTCCACCGGCGAGCCGGTGAGATAACGCAGCTGCCCCTTCGGGGCTTGTTTAGCGGTTGGTTGCTGAGACAATGGAACTCGCCTCCATGGATGTATTCAGGCAGATGAGGCCGTCGGGGGTAGCGATCCGGGGCAGGCGGCAGTCGTGGCCGCCGGCGGGAAGCCGGTCCGCCAGCTGGTATCCCAGGGCTGCGCCCGCTGCCCGTTGCAGCAGCGCGGGGTGGGCCGCAAAATACCGGTCATAGCAGCCGCCGCCCTTCCCCAGACGACAGCCCCGCTGATCCACCGCCAGCAGCGGCACCAGGATCAGGGAGATCCCGTCCATGGGAAACGGGGGACAGCGCGCCGGATCCGGGGCGGGTATGCCCCAGGCGTCCGGGACGAGGCAGGACAGGTCCGCTACCTCCAGAAAGGAGAGGCTGAGGTCCCGCGCCGTCAGGGGCAGCGCCAGATGCCGGCCGGAGGCCAGCACATCCCGGAGCAGGGGCCCCACGTCCGCCTCCCCGGCCAGGGGCCAGTAGGCGGCGACGGAGACGGCATGCCGGTAGAGGTCAGAGGCCAGAAGATGGCCGCAGAGACGGCGGCTCTCCTCCGCCATGACCCCGGGGGAGGGGCGCAGCGCCCGGATCTGTGCCCGCCGCAGCCGCTTCTCCTCGTCGAGGGAGGGCATCACGCGTTCACCCAGATGCGGCGGACCCGGCCTGTGCCGGCCAGGAGCACCTCATAGGAGATGGTGTCGGCCCAGGCGGCCAGCTCCTCCGCGGAGAGGAAGGCGTCGCCGTCGGCGCCCAGCAGGGTGACGGTGTCCCCGGGCTGCACGTCCGCCAGGCCGGTGACATCCACCATCATCTGGTCCATGCAGATGCGGCCCACCACAGGCGCACACTGTCCGTGGATCAGCACCTGCGCCCGGCCGCTGGCCCGGCGGTGGTAGCCGTCGCCGTAGCCGCAGGCCACCGTGGCGATGCGGCGCGGGCCGGGGGCCGTCCAGGTCCTGCCGTAGCTGACGGTGTCCCCGGAAGAAACTTCCTTTATATAGGTAATGGGAGCGATCCAGCGCATGGCCGGGCGGAGTGTGCACCCCGGCGGCACCGGGGGATAGCCGTAGAGGCTGATGCCCATCCGCACCATGTCGAAGGCCGCCTCCGGCATCAGGCGGTGGATGGCGGCGGAGTTGGCGCAGTGGCGGATGATCCCCTCCGGGAGGAGCCTGGACAGCGCCTGAAAACGCGCCAGCTGGAGCCGGGTGAAGGCGGGATCCTCCCCGTCGGCATCAGCGAAATGGGTGAACACGCCGGTGATCCGGACATTTGCCGTCTGTGACGCGGCGGACAGCACAGCCCGGACCTCCTCCGCCGTGCGGGCGCCGATGCGCCCCATGCCGGTGTCCAGCTTGACATGGCATGACACCGGCCGGCCGGCTGAGGCCAGCTGCCGGATGTGGTCCGGGGTGCAGACGGTGAGGGTGATGCCCATCTCCGCCGCCGGCGCTGCCTCCGCGGCACTGGACAGGCCCAGCACCAGGATGGGAGCGGTGATCCCCGCTGCCCGGAGTTCAGCCCCCTCCTCCACCCGGGCCACTGCCAGCCAGGACGCGCCCGCCGACAGCGCCGCCTTCGCCACCTGCACGGCACCGTGGCCGTAGGCATCCGCCTTCACCACCGCCAGCAGCCGGGTTTCCCCGGGCACCTGAGCCCGCATGGCGCGGACATTCTGACGGATGGCGGAGAGGTCAATGATTCTCGTATTCTCTGCAGCCTCCATGCACACTCACCTTTCGCTTCATTATAGCATACTTCCCGGGGCTTGCAAACCTTCATGGGAAAAAAGCGGTTTCCCGGGGCTTTTCCCCGGAAACAGGCCCGAAAATGCAGGAAATCAAAAACTTTTTGGCGGTTGGAATCCACAATCGGCGCCCCGCAGGCGGATCTCCCACCACAAGATATGGGAAATTCGTGGAAGAATAAGGTAATTCAGAGACAAAAGCCTGAAAATTCCTGAAAAAAGTGCTTGACAAGGCAGGGGAGAAGTTGTATTATAGCCAAGCTGACCGCGAGAGCGGACCGGCGAAGGACCTTGAAAACGATACAGGGAAGAAGAAACGCAAGGAAAGAGACAGTGTAATTCCGAGAGTTTAAAGGATTGAACGGAAGAGTTTGATCCTGGCTCAGGACGAACGCTGG